>NZ_JBFAXY010000001.1:0-363212 GCF_040681035.1 Nocardia sp. NPDC051911 | reverse complement strand
TCTGGAAGGCGCGTCCAGCGCGGGAGCGCATCTCGGTTCGAGTCTGGACAGCGGCATCGGCGCCGGTTCGCACGCGGCTTCCGGTCTCTCCACGGGGATCGAGGGTGCGGCTGGTTCGGGCTTGGAGACCGGCTTGTCGACCGGTCTCGGCGCTGCGGGCAGCGCGGGTGCGGGTCTGTCGAGTGGTCTGGAAGGCGCGTCCAGCGCGGGAGCGCATCTCGGTTCGAGTCTGGACAGCGGCATCGGCGCCGGTTCGCACGCGGCTTCCGGTCTCTCCACGGGTCTTGACGCGACGGGCGGCCTCAGCGGTGCGGCGCACTCGACCGTGAGCGGCGCGGCGGACGCGGGCGCCGGACTGGCGGGCTCCGCCGGCGGCGCGGCGCACGGTGCCGTTGACACGGGTGCGGGTCTCGGCGGCAGCGTCGGCTCGACCGCGCACACCTGGTCCTCGCTGGATGTGTCGAGCGCCTTCGGTTCGGGCTTGGACAGCACCGCGGGCGGCCATGCCGACGCAGGCCTGTTCGGCGACACCCATGCGGGCACGGAGTTGAGCGGTTCGGCGGGCGCCGAGCTGGGTGGCGATACATTCCTGCACTGACAGTTGCCCGGTAATACGGAAAGAGGTCCATACCGCGATGGGGACACCCGCGCCGAACGCCACTCCACCGGCGGTACCGCTGCTGTCGGTACTCGGTGAAACCATCGCGGCGGCCCGTGCCGCGGGCCGCAACGATCTGGTCGGCCGCCTCGAAGTGGCGGCCGACCGGGTCCGCGACCCGCGGCGGCGCATCGTCGTCGCCGGGCAGCTGGACCAGGGCAAGAGCCGTTTCGTCAACGCGCTGCTGAACCTGGACATCTGCCCGGTGGGCGACGACGCCACAACCGCGGTGCCGATGCTGCTCGCGCACGGTCCGGAGCCGCGCGCGGAGCTGGTCCTCGCGGCGCACGGCGACTCCAGCGGCGCGGAGACCAGGGTGACGGTGCCGATCGCCGAGATCGGTGCGATCGATCAGCGCGCCCCGCTCGCGCAGGGACGTCGGATCGTGCGGCTCGAGGTCCAGATCCCCAACGCGTTGTTGGCCGATGGCATCGTGCTGATCGATACTCCCGGCGTCGGCGGGCACGGCAACGCTCACGCGGCGGGCGTGCTCGGACTGGTGCCCGCCGCGGACGCGGTCCTGGTGCTGTCGGACGCGTCGACCGAACTGACCGAGCCCGAGCTGGCGTTCCTGCGGCAGGTGCGGGAACTGTGCCCGACGGTGGCGCTGCTGCTCACCAAGACCGACCTGTACCCGCACTGGCGCCAGGTGCACGAGGCCGATCTGGGCCATCTCGCGCGGGCCGGCCTCGACGTGCCGATGATCCCGGTGTCGTCACTGCTGCGCAGTCACGCGATGCGGTTGCAGGACGCGCAGCTGGGCGTCGAATCCGGCTTCGGCGTGCTGTACACCTTCCTGCGCGACCAGGTGGTTGCGCGCGATCAGCTCGCCACCCGCACCGCCGTGGCCCGCGACATCCGCTCCGCGGCAGAGCATCTCGCGCTGGCTCTGGGCAGCGAGCTGGTCGCGGTCCGCGATCCCGCCCAGGGCGCGGCGGCGGTGCGCGAGCTGCAATCCGCCCGTTCCGCGGCGGAGGAACTGCACCGCAGGACCGCCGCCTGGCAGCAGACGCTCGCCGACGGCATCACCGACCTCGCCGGAGACGTCGACCACGACCTGCGCGACCGTCTGCGCAATCTCGCGCGCAGCACCGAGGAATGGATCGACGAGCACGATCCGGGCAGGCACTGGGACCGTATCGCCGAACACCTCACCGGCACCGTCGATACCGCGCTCGGCGACAATCTGCTGTGGACCCACGCGCGAGCGATTCAACTCGCCGAGCGCGTCGCCGAGCACTTCTCCGAACTCGGCGCCGTCGACCTGCCGGACGTGCGCCCCGGCGCAGGCGCCGACACCGGCCGTGCCATCACCGGCACGCTCGCCGATCTGGAACCCGACATCGGTCTCGGCAGCAAACTGCTCGTCGGCATGCGCGGCTCCTACGGCGGCGTGCTCATGGTCGGGCTGGCCACCACCTTCGCCGGGCTCGCCATGCTCAACCCGATCTCGATCGGCGCCGGTTTGATCGTGGGCGGCAAGGCTTTCCGGGACGACAAGCAGGCCAGGCTGGCCAAGCGGCGCAACGAGGCGAAGGCGGCGGTGCGCCGGTTCGTCGACGATGTGGCGTTCCAGGCGGGCAAGGAGTCGAAGGATCGACTGCACCGGATCCACCGCGCGTTGCGCGACCACTACGCCGGCGTCGCCGAACGCAGCCTGCGCTCGATCGATGAGTCGCTGCGGGCCGCGCAGGAAGCGGCGTCCATGGTCGCCACCCGCCGCGCCGAACGCGGTGCGCAACTGGAACAGCAGCTGCGCGTGGTCGCCGAACTGCGCCGATACGCCGATGCCATGCAGAACGCACTACCGATGGGACCCGCCGGTACGGTAACCCCGTGAGACGTGATGGTGGCCCGGTGCCGGGAATCGTCGCCGAGGCGCATCGGCTGGTCGGGGCGGCGCAAGCGGCGCTCGCGGGCGAGCCGCGGCCTCGTGCCCTGCTGGCCGACTGCGCCCGCCGATTGGATCAGCCGCTGCGGGTGGCGCTCGCCGGTTCGATCAAGGCGGGCAAGTCCACACTGCTGAATTCGCTTGTCGGACAGGACATCGCCCCGACCGACGCGACCGAGTGCACCAGGGTCGTCACCTGGTATCGGTACGGCTCCACACCCAGCGTGACGGCGTACGCCCCCGACGGGGCCCGCGCGCATGTCGTGGTCCGCCGTGGCAGCGGGACGCACGGGCTGACCTTCGACCTGGAGCGGCTCAACTGGAACGCCCCGGCTCCGCGCGAGGTCGATCATCTCGAAGTCGAGTGGCCCGCCGCGACGCTCGCGCACACCACCATCATCGACACCCCCGGCACGTCGTCGCTGTCGCGCGAGGTGTCGCGGCGCACCGCGCGTCTGCTGACGCCCGGCGCGGACGACGAGCGGTCCGAGCAGAGCGTCGCCATCCCGGGCGCCGACGCGGTGGTCTACCTGCTGCGCCGGCTGGACGCGACAGACGTGCAGTTTCTCGAGCGCGTGGGCGCCGGAACCGCCGTGGCCAACGGTGGACCGGGGGCGCCCGGCCCGCTCGGCGTCGTCGGCGTGGTCTCGCGGGCCGACGAGATCGGGGCGGGCCGGATCGATGCGCTGCACTCGGCGCGTGACGTCGCCACGCGTTTCGCCGGGGAATTGGAACGGACGGGTCTGTGCCAGGCGGTGATCCCGGTCGCCGGCCTGCTCGCGTTCGCCGCGGCGACGCTGCGTCAGCAGGAGTTCGCGGCTTTCGAGGCGCTGGCGCGGGTCCCGGTCGACGAACTGAGCGCCGCGTTGCTCTCGGCGGACCGTTTCGCGCGCGCCGACGTGCCGCTTCCGGTGCCGCCGGAACTGCGCGCGCAGCTGGCCGAGCGGTTCGGGTTGTTCGGCATCCGGATGGCGGTCACGCTGATCCGGCTCGGCGTGCGCGATTCGGCCACGCTGGCCGCCGAATTGACCAGCCGCAGCGGCGTGGACGAACTGCGCTCGGTGCTCGACGTGCAGTTCGGTCAGCGCGCCGATCAGCTCAAAGCGCATTCCGCGCTGACCGCGCTGGCCCGGGTGCTGACCGCCTATCGAGGCACCCCGGCCGATCGCCTGCTGCCCAGGGTGCGCACCCTGCTCGCGGATGTGCACGGTTTCGCCGAGCTGCGCCTGCTCGGCCGCCTGCGCACCGACGAGCTGGCGCTGCCCGCGGACGATCTCGCCGAACTGCACCGCCTCATCGGCGGCTCCGGGATCGCACCCCATCTGCGCCTCGGCCTCCCGATCGACGCACCGCTCCCCGCACAGCGGGCCCAAGCGATGGCCGCGGTCCGGAAATGGCGCGCGCGGGCACGTCACCCGCTCGCCGACCAGTTCACCGCCACGGCCTGCCTGACCGCCGCTCGCAGCGCGGAGGGCACCCTGAGCGTGCTGCCGGAATGATCGCCCCGGCGGCGCGGTGACCTGCGGGGACGTCGTATCCACGCCATGTAGGGCGGTGTAGTCGACGTGGGCCCGGGTATGCGCCCTGGTAGCGAGAGGAGGTAACGATGAGCCAAGAGGACGTCGTACACGAATTGCTCGTCCGTGCGGGCACGGGATATGCCGAGGAAGCGGGTATCACGCTCGACGACAAACCGGCCGCACTGTTCCAGCTGCTCATGCTTTCCCAGCTGCTCAGTGCCCGCATCTCCGCCGAGATCGCGATCGGGGCCACCCGGGAGCTGATCGGCAGCGGCTATCGGACGCCGCACCGGGTGGCGGACGCCGACTGGCAGGAGCTGGTCGACGCGCTGGGGCGGGGAAACTATCGCCGCTACGACGAGAGCACCGCGACGAGGCTGGGCCACAACGCCACGCGCGTGCTCGACCGCTACCACGGTGATCTGCGCGAGCTGGCGAAGAAGGCGGACAACGACCCGCGGCGCGCGGCCGAACTGCTCCAGGAGTTCGACGGCATCGGCCCCACCGGCGCCGACATCTTCCTACGCGAGGTCCAGGACACCTGGCCCTGGGTCCAGCCCCATTTCGACGAGCGAGCCCTGCGCGGCGCCAAGCGCGTCCAGTTGCCGGAAGATCCCGACCGGCTGGCCCGCCTTGCGCCGGACCACCACACCGCGGATCTCGCCGCGGCCCTGGTGCGGGTGACACTGGACGAGAAGATCGCCGACGAGGTTCTCGCCGCCGCGCCCTGACCGAGCGCGCTCAGATCAGCGCGGTGCCCGCACCGCGCGGGTCGATCAGGATCTTCGCGTGCCGCTCCGGGTTGCCGAGGGCGGTGAAGGCGTCCGCGACGCCGTCCAGACCGACGGTCCCGGTGATCAAGGGGCTCGGGTCGACCTTTCCCTCGGCGAGCATGTGCAAGGTGTCGCGGAACTCGCCGGGGTCGTAGCCGAGGACGAACCGCAGTTCGATCTCCTTGTTGATCGCCATGGCGGGATGGAAGCGGTCGGTCTCCATACAGACCCCGACCACCACCACACGCGAGAGGGGCGGCGCGGCCGTGAGGATCTGGTCGATGATTCCCGGTACGCCGACACATTCGAAGATGACCGGACCGGCCGGTCCCGCGTTCAACGTGTGAGCCAGCCGGAAGACATACCACCACGGCAGGTTCGGTACCCGCCGCAGGCGATCCATGGCGTCGAATCCGAGTCCGAGGATGTCGGTGACGCCGTTGATCCGCCCCTTCTTCGGGGCGGCCGTCCAGGGCGATTCGGTCGCCGGATCGACCACGACGTCGGCGCCGCACGCCGTCGCCAGTTCTCGTCGGCGCGGCGAGAAGTCGCTGGCCACCACGGTGCGCACGCCCGCGGCTTTCAGCATGCTGATCACCGCGAGCCCGATCGGCCCACAGCCGATGACGAACGCGGTCTGTCCCTTGCCCACCCGGCCCCGGCGCACGGCGTGCCAGGCCACGGCCATGGGCTCGGTCAACGCGGCGTGTTCGGCGGACAAGCCGTTGGGCACCGGCATGGTCATCGATTCCTGGACCACCACCTGTTCGGCGTAGCCGCCGGGCGCCGCCGTCGACAGTCCCACCAAGTGGGGTTGCCTGCCGTGCCGGACGATCGGCAGCGATACCACCGGCGTTCCCGTCTTCCACCTCTTCCGGCAGTCCGGCCCGTAATCGACCACCGTGCCGCTGAATTCGTGGCCGAGCACCACGCTCTGATCCGAACGCATGAAGTGCTCGTAGCCCGTGGCCACGGCCAGGTCGGCCAGTTCGTCGGCGTGGGTGCGGGCATGCAGGTCCGAGCCGCAGATACCGCAGCGTGACACGTCGATCAGCAGTTGACCCGCACCGGGCCGGGGCGTGGGCAGTTCCGTGACCTCGAATTCGGCGGCGGTGACGACGGCGGCCCTCATGACGACTCCTCGGATCGACGGCGCACGGTGGGCGCCTCGGCCGGGGCGCCCCGCCGCCACACTACTGCGGCAGGGCGCCCCCTGTGGCTGCCTCGGCCGTAGACTCAACGGGCCGAGGCGCTTTCGGTTGCGGCTTTCGTCAAGCGCCGCGCAGCCGCGGGTACACCTCCTGCTCGAGGTAGTCGGCGACGTCGCGGCCATGGCGACGAGCTTCGTGCACGGCGACACCGTGCCGTCCGGCAACCTCCTTCAGCGCGGGCCGCGACCTCTTCCCCACCCCGCCGCCGATCAGCAGATGGGCGAACTCTCCGGTGTCGAGTGCCGCGAGCGCCTCGTCGTCGGTGGTGACACCGCGCGCGGAGAACCCGGCGGCCCGAACCCGCTCGACGGCGGCGTCCACGGTGTTCCCGCTGCGGCCGATGATCAGAAGGTCCATCTCGCTCACACCCCTACCGGTTGCGGGTCCGTCGCATCGATATCGATCTCGTGGTGTTCGAGTCTGGCACTGCGCGGCAGCGCGAGGAAGCCCAGGCAGACCAGCGCCAGGACGCCGATGCCGTACCAGAGGGTGCGCTCGAAAGTATTCGCGAAGTTCACCGCGTTCGCCCGCATGCCCGCCGTCGTGAGCACCTGACCGACGCCGCTGGAGCCCCGCTCCGCGCCGGCCCGGCAGCTGTCCGGCACCACGGTCGGATCGACCTGCGCGGATCGATCCAGCACGCAGGCGCGGAAGTTCGCGAGGATCTCGTCCCGCGCCTGCTCGGGCACGCCTACCGCGGCGAGTTCGGCGCGAACCTCCGGCGCGACCGTGTCGACCCCGCGTGCCGAATCGTGGTCGAGCTGGGTGAAGAACACCACGCCCACGAGCGCGACGCCCAGAGCCGTGCCGAGTTGCTGCCCGGTATTGAGCAGACCGGACGCCGAGCCCGCTTCCCGCGCGGGCACCTGGCCGAGCAGTAAGTCGATGGTCGGCGCGACCACCATGCCGAATCCGGCACCGGTGACGATCAGCGGGAAGACCATCTGCCACGAGGCGATCTCCGCGCCGTAGTGCGTGGCCAGCCAGCCGTAGAGGCCGAAGCCCGCGGCGTTGACCAGGCCGCCGACGATCAGCACCCGCCTGCCGAACCGCGGCGCGAGCACGCTCACCGAGACTCCGGCGCCGATCCCCGCGCCGACCGCGAAGAACACGGCGGTCAGCCCGGCTCGCATCGGCGTCCAGCCCAGTCCCGCCTGCATGAACAGCGTCCACACCAGGAAGAACCCGCCGAGTCCGATCCAGAAAAGCAGCCAGCTGCCCAGCCCGATCGCGAACGGCCGGGACCGGAACAGCGTCAAGTCGACCAGGGGTGAGCCGACCGTCCGCGCCCGGTACCGCTCATACGCGACGAACACCGCGAAGGTCGCGGCGGAGGCGGCCATCATGACGAATGTCCAAGCGGGCCAGTCGAGTCTGCGCCCCTCGGCCAGCGGGTAGACGAGCAGGAGCACCGCGCCGATGGCCAGGATCATGCCGACCACGTCCAGGCGCGGCGCGGCGGGCGAGCGGGACTCCTTCATCACCGCCGCGGCCGCGCCGAGCGCGAGAATGCCCACCGGGACGTTGACCAGGAAGATCGGCCGCCACACCAGGTCGAACAGGTCCCACTGCACCAGCAGGCCGCCGAGCGAGAGACCGACCGCGGAGGCGGACCCGCCGACGCCGCTGTAGAGCGCGATGGCCCGCCCGCGCTCGTGGTCGGCGAAGGTGACGCGGATGATCGCCAGGATCTGCGGCACCATGAGCCCGGCCATCGCGCCCTGCACGAAGCGTGCGGCGATCAACATGGCCGGATCGGTGCTCAGGCCGCAGGCCGCCGAGGCGAGCGTGAAGCCGGCCATGCCGATCAGGAAGATCCGTTTGCGGCCGAAGATGTCGCCGAGCCTGCCGCCGGTGATCAGCACGGCGGCGAAGGCGAGCACGTAGGCCGCGACGATCCATTCGATCTGCGAGTACGCGGCGTGCAGATCGGCCTGGATGCTCGGCACGGCGACATTGACGATCGTGACGTCGAGCAAGTCCATGAATCCCGCGGCGAGCACGACCGCGAACGCGATCCAGCGGCGGGAATCGGTAGGGGGACGAGTAGTGAGGTCGGGTTCCATGAGGGCCTCTTTCGGATGGGAGGGAAGTACCGACTCCCCAAACTATGCACCTCGAGTGATTATCAATCAATATGGCAATCATGAAAGGTGCGTTAATGCTATGATCGGGGCGTGCCCGAAGCCGATCCGACGCCGCTGTCCGACCACGTCGCCTTTCTGCTCGGGCAGCTCGGGTTCCACACCGCGTACCGCTTCAGTGACGGGTTGGCCCCGCTCGGCATCGGTCCCAGGCATTTCGGCACGTTGCGCGTGCTGCGCGAGCACGACGGCCAGTCGCAGCAGCAGCTGTGCGAGACGCTGGGCATCCATCGCAACGTGATGGTCGGGTTGGTCGACGAGCTGGAGAAGCGCGGCCTGGTCGAGCGCCGCAAGCATCCGGCCGACCGCCGGGCGCACGCCGTCTACCTGCTGCCCGCCGCGCATGATCTGCTGGCCCGGGCTCAACGTGTCGTCGACGGACTCGAGTCCGACCTGCTGCGCGAATTCGAGGCGGCCGACCGCGCCACCTTGTTGCGGCTGTTGCAGCGGCTCGCGGCGACGAACGGGCTGGAACCGGGCATTCATCCCGGACTCTCCCGCTGATTCCTGCCCTCCATGGCTTCCTCGCCGCGCCGGAAGTGTGTGGCAGGTCACGCATGTGCGTCGCTGTCCGGGAATTAAACGCGCGAGTCGCCCGTTGAGCCTGTCGACAAGATTGAGTGTGTACGACTCAAGTTTCGGTTGACTCCGAGACTCCTGCGAGGCAGGATTGAGCCGACCACGCTCAGTGTTGCTGGGGCCGTGCTCCGTGAGGTGCTAGGGGCGAGGTCTCGCGGCGTCCCGCAGCGGACGCCGAGGGCGGTTTCGCCCGGCACCTACACATATCGGTACGTCAATTAGGAGGAACCACTATGGCTCGTGCGGTCGGAATCGACCTCGGGACCACGAACTCGGTCGTCGCCGTTCTCGAAGGCGGTGAACCGGTCGTCGTCGCCAACTCGGAAGGATCGCGCACCACCCCGTCGATCGTCGCGTTCGCGAAGAACGGCGAGGTACTGGTCGGCCAGCCGGCGAAGAACCAGGCCGTCACCAACGTCGACCGCACCATTCGCTCCGTCAAGCGGCACATCGGCACCGACTGGTCGGTGGACATCGACGACAAGAAGTACACGCCGCAGGAGATCAGCGCGCGCGTGCTGATGAAGCTCAAGCGCGACGCGGAGTCCTACCTCGGTGAGGAGATCACCGACGCGGTCATCACCGTGCCCGCCTACTTCGAGGACGCCCAGCGGCAGGCCACGAAGGAAGCAGGCCAGATCGCGGGCCTGAACGTCCTGCGCATCGTCAACGAGCCCACCGCCGCGGCGCTCGCCTACGGCCTGGACAAGGGCGACAAGGAACAGACCATCCTGGTCTTCGACCTCGGTGGCGGCACCTTCGACGTCTCGCTGCTGGAAATCGGCGAGGGCGTCGTCGAGGTCCGCGCCACCTCCGGCGACAACCACCTCGGTGGTGACGACTGGGACGAGCGGGTCGTGCAGTGGCTGGTCGACAAGTTCAAGGCCAGCTCGGGCATCGACCTCACCAAGGACAAGATGGCCATGCAGCGGCTGCGTGAGGCCGCCGAGAAGGCCAAGATCGAGCTGAGCTCCTCGCAGAGCACCTCGATCAACCTGCCCTACATCACCGTCGACGCGGAGAAGAACCCGCTGTTCCTCGACGAGCAGCTGACTCGCGCCGAGTTCCAGAAGATCACCTCGGACCTGCTCGACCGCACCCGCGCGCCGTTCCAGTCCGTGATCAAGGACGCGGGCATCAAGGTGTCCGACATCGACCACGTGGTGCTCGTCGGCGGTTCCACCCGTATGCCGGCCGTCACCGACCTGGTGCGCGAGCTGACCGGTGGCAAGGAGCCCAACAAGGGCGTGAACCCGGACGAGGTCGTCGCCGTCGGCGCCGCCCTGCAGGCCGGTGTGCTCAAGGGTGAGGTCAAGGACGTCCTGCTGCTCGACGTGACCCCGCTGTCGCTGGGCATCGAGACCAAGGGCGGCGTGATGACCAAGCTCATCGAGCGCAACACCACCATCCCGACCAAGCGCTCGGAGACCTTCACCACGGCCGACGACAACCAGCCGTCGGTGCAGATCCAGGTGTTCCAGGGTGAGCGCGAGATCGCCTCGCACAACAAGCTGCTCGGCTCCTTCGAGCTGACCGGCATCCCGCCCGCCCCGCGCGGCGTGCCGCAGATCGAGGTCACCTTCGACATCGACGCCAACGGCATCGTGCACGTCACCGCGAAGGACAAGGGCACCGGCAAGGAGAACACGATCAAGATCCAGGACGGCTCCGGCTTGTCCAAGGAGGAGATCGATCGGATGGTCAAGGACGCCGAGGCCCACGCGGCCGAGGACAAGGCGCGTCGCGAGGAGGCGGAGACCCGCAACCAGGCCGAGTCGCTGGTCCACCAGACCGAGAAGTTCATCAAGGAGAACGAGGACAAGGTCCCCGCGGACGTCAAGACCAAGGTCGAGGCGGCCATCGCCGAGGCGAACGAGGCTCTGAAGGGCACCGACATCGCCGCGGTCAAGGCGGCCGTCGAGAAGCTGGCCACCGAGTCGCAGGCGCTCGGCCAGGCCATCTACGAGGCCTCCGCCGCGGACGCCGCCGCACAGGGCGACGGCGCGACCAGCGCCGCGTCGGATGACCAGGTCGTGGACGCCGAGGTCGTGGACGAGCCGGTCGACACGGAGAAGAAGTGACCGAGGACAACTTCGAGAAGGAGCCGATCACCTTCGTCGACAACCGGAAGATCGATCCGGAGACCGGTGACGTCAGGCAGCAGGCCGCGGACAACGGCGCCGCGGCCGCGCAGGCCCCGCAGGTGGACGAGGGCGTGGACATCGACAACGACGACGCCCTCGCCGACACCATCAGCGGCGAGCTCGCCGAGCGCACCGCCGACCTGCAGCGGCTGACCGCCGAGTACGCCAACTACCGGCGCCGGGTCGAGCGCGACCGCAAGGCCGTCATCGACAACGCCAAGGCGTCGGTGGTCACCGAGTTGCTCGGTGTGCTCGACGATCTCGACCGCGCGCGGGCGCACGGCGACCTGGAATCGGGTCCGCTGCGGTCGGTGGCCGACAAGTTGTCGGCCGCGCTGCTCAAGCAGGGTCTAGAGGAGTTCGGTTCGGAGGGTGAGCCTTTCGACCCGACCCTGCACGAGGCCGTACAGCACGAGGGCTCCGGCCACGACCCGGTGATCGGCATTGTGATGCGCAAAGGCTATCGCTTCGGCGATAGGGTGCTTCGGCACGCGCTCGTCGGGGTAACCGACGGCGTAGCCGATCTGACGGAAAACGCTGTTCAACCTACTGAAGAGGCATCGGATGTTGATGCCGGCGCGAACGATCAATAAGGACGCGAGAGGAGGAGATGCTCGGTGAGCCAACGGGAGTGGATCGAAAAGGACTTCTACAAGGAGCTGGGTATTTCCTCCGGCGCCTCGCAGGACGAGATCAAGAAGGCCTATCGCAAGCTCGCCAGGGACTTGCATCCGGACGCCAACCCCGGTGACACCAAAGCCGAGGAGCGGTTCAAGGCCGTCAGCGAGGCGCACGCCGTGCTGTCGGATCCGGCCAAGCGCAAGGAGTACGACGACACCCGCAAGCTCTTCGCGGGTGGCGGCTACGGTCGCGGTGGCTTCGGCGGCGGTACCGGTGGCGGCTTCTCGCAGGAGTTCAACCTCGGGGACATCTTCGGCGGCGCCGCCGGTGCCGCCGACGGTGGCCTCGGCGACCTGCTCGGCGGTCTGTTCAACCGGGGCGGCACGCGGTCGTCGAGCCGCCCCAGGCGCGGGGCCGACGTGGAGACCGAGACGACGCTCGGTTTCCGGGAAGCGGCCCAGGGCGTCACGGTCCCGCTGCGGATGACCAGCCCCTCGCCGTGCACGACGTGTCACGGCAGCGGCGCCAAACCGGGCACGAGTCCGCGAGTCTGCCCGATCTGCAACGGGACCGGCATCGTCAGCCGCAACCAGGGCGCGTTCGGCTTCAGCGAGCCGTGCGACGAGTGCCGGGGCAGCGGGTCGATCATCGACGACCCGTGCCTCGACTGCCAGGGCAGCGGCATCCAGAACCGCACGCGCACCATCACGGTGCGGATTCCTCCCGGAGTCGGTGACGGTCAACGGATCCGGCTGGCCGGTCAGGGCGAGGCGGGGCTGCGCGGGGCGCCCTCGGGCGACCTGTATGTCACCGTCCACGTCAGCCAGGACAAGGTCTTCGGCCGCAACGGCGACGACCTGACCCTGGTTCTGCCGGTCAGTTACAGTGAATTGGTCCTCGGTACAACGGTTTCGGTGCCCACTCTGGACGGCCGGGTCGGCGTCAAGGTGCCTCCGGGTACCGCCGACGGCCGCACCTTGCGGGTGCGCGGCCGTGGCGTGCCCAAGCGCGGCGGCGGCGCGGGCGACCTACTGGTGACGGTGAAGGTCGCGATTCCGCAGAAGCTGGACAACGACGCCGTCGAGGCGCTGAAGCGCTACCAGGAGGCGGAACGGGCCGGCGGCTTCGACCCACGTGCGGGATGGGCAGGTGCGTGATGTCCTCCGAACCGAAGAACGCGTCCGGCGGGTCGCGGGCCGAGTTCTTCATGATCTCGGTCGCGGCCCAGCTGGCCGGCATGCACGCGCAGACGCTGCGCACGTATGACCGTCTGGGACTGGTCACGCCGCAACGTACTTCGGGCGGTGGTCGGCGCTACTCGGCCCGGGACGTGGAGCTGCTGCGCGAGGTGCAGCGGCTGTCCCAGGACGAGGGCGTCAACCTGGCGGGCATCAAGCGCATCATCGAACTGACCAATCAGGTGGAGGAACTGCGCCAGCAGGTCGCGGAACTGTCGGCCGAGCTGGAGCGGACGCGGGCGGCGTACCGTCCGGATCTCGCTCCGCAGCAGCGCAGTACCGCGCTGGTCGTCTGGCAGCCGCGGCATCGTCGTGAGGACGGTCAGCGCAGACGATAACCGGCACGACGACGGCCCCGGCCTCGGTCGCACATCGCGATCCGGCGCCGGGGCCGTCGTCGTGCGCGGGCATTGTCACAAAGATTTGCTGAAGATAAACCAGAACATGTTCGGCGGAAGTGGTGCGGCATCATCTATTTCGTTGTCGAATCAACTGGACATTTTCACCATAGATCAGTTTACGTAACCGGTTCGGCCTACCCGATTCGATCCACCTCGGATGGACGCCATGTTGCCCTGAAGTCGCTAGAACAGACCAATCGGGACGTAATTCCACAAGAGAGCCTTACCAATTCGGTATGCACACGACTGATTTTGTGCCGAATCCCCGGTCTTACAGTCGGTTTCTCTGGCGTGTCGCCCTGGGCATCCTCGTTTCGACGAAATTGAGCGCGGTATGTTCCTTCGAAAGATTCCGTTGCTGGCAAACCTCGCCTACACTCCTTGCCATCGGCTGCTGTCGAGTGGCCCCGCAGCACCTCACTCGCCGGCATGGTTCGTGAACGAGTGCGAAATGGGGTTGTGAGACCAATGGATTCACGCACTGTCGCTTTGATCAGAACTACGTTCAAGGCGGTTGCTGCGGAGGATGGGGGGCCGGAGAAACTGGCGAGATCGTTCTACGCGATCTTGTTCACCGACTACCCGCACGTCCGCGATTTCTTTCCCGCCGCGATGGACTCCCAGCGCGACCGGCTGGTCAAGGCGATCTCCTATGCACTGGACCGGTTGGAGGAGCCCGACAAGCTGCTGCCCTTCCTGGCCCAGCTCGGCAGGGACCACCGCAAGTACGGCGTGCAGCCCGCGCACTACGCCGCCGTCGCCACCGCGCTGAAGAACGCCGTGAAAGTGTTCGCGGGCACCGAGATGTGGACCGACGAGGTGGACCGCGCCTGGGACGAGGGCCTGCAGATCATCTCCGACACCATGATCGGCGCGGCGGAGAAGGAGACCACGCCGTCGGTGTGGACCGGCACGGTGATCGAGCGCCGCGAGGTGCTGCGCAACCTGGTCGTCGTCCGGCTGCAACTGGATCAGCCGATGCGCTATGCCGCGGGCCAGTACTTGAGCGTGCAGGTTCCGTCGCGGCCGCGCATGTGGCGCTATCTCTCGCCCGCCGTGCCGGCGAATGCCAACGGTGAGATCGAGTTCCACGTCCGCAGCGTGCTCGGCGGCTGGGTCAGCTCGGCCATCGTCGGCCAGACTGTCGTCGGCGACCAATGGCTGCTCGGCTCGCCACTCGGCGGCCTCGGCGTTCCGCGCAACGCCAAACGCAAGATGCTGATGGTCGGCTGCGGCACCGGAATCGCGCCGCTGCGCGCGCAGCTGATGTCGATGGCGATGCGGCGGACCAATCCGAAGGTGCATCTGTTCGTCGGCGGCCACCACCCCTGCGACCTCTACGACCTGGAGACCCTGAGCAAGCTGGCGATGGCCAACCGCTGGCTCACGGTCACGCCGGTGAGCGAGCACGACGAAAACCCCTGGTGGTACCCGGAACCGGAGGAGCCGCGCACCACCTGGCCGGGCCTGGAACCCCGCGTCACCGGCCAGATCGGCAAGGTCGTCGCCAGTTTCGGCGCATGGTCCGACCGCGACGTGCAGATCGTCGGCTCACCCTCGATGGTGCAGACCACCAAGTTCCGACTCATGGCAGCCGGAACCCTGGCGAAGAACATCCGCCACGACCCGTTGTATTAGTCCGGCGCCTGCGGCGCCGGGTGTTCGCGGGCTGTGTTGTTCGGCCGCGCCTTCGGCGCGAACGGCGGATGCTCGGTCTCGCTTCGCTCGAAAGACGTGGTTGCGGTGCGCCGGGCGTCAGGTGACGACCGCGCTCCCAGGGGCTCGCCGTTGTTGCAGCCTCGGGATATCCGATGGTGGCAATACTACGGCTGCTGATCGATCTGCTGATCGGTCAGAGCCCCTCGAACTGGATTCGCTCCGGCGGAGTTCCGGTTTCGAGGAGGCGGTCGACCGTGGTTTGGACCATGGCCGGGGAGCCGCAGACGAGTACTTGGTGTTCGAGGAAAGCGCCGTGGGAGCCGAGGACTTCGGCGAGGGTGCCGTAGAGCAGGTCGTCGGGTGCGAAGCCGATGTCGACGCGGGACTGCTCGTACCAGTCGTCGACCCAGCTCGGATCCTCCGGGTTCTCCACCACCGGAATCACCGTGAGCCAAGGCAATTCGGCGGCCAGCAGGTAGAGCATGTCCGAGGCGTACAGGTCGCGGGGGGAACGCCCCCCGACGAAGAGGTAGGTGGGCGGCGGCGACGGCTTGCGCGCCAGCTCGAGGATCTGAGCGCGCATGGGCGCCAATCCCGTACCGCCCGCGATCATCACCACCTCGTCGCCGTCGGGGTCGACCCAGAACCCGCCTGCCGGAGCGCCGATCCGCCACTCGTCGCCCGGCTGGGTGTCGGCGACGATCGCGGCGCTGCACCAGCCGCCGGGCACCGTGCGCACGTGGAACTCCAGTTTGCCGTCCAGGGACGGCGGCAGCGCGGGGGACAGCCTGCGGCGCACGCCGGGATGCTGCGGCACCCGGACTTCGACCGACTGTCCGGCGGCGAACGGCACGAACTCTCCGATCAGGCGGATCACCGCGAGATCGTGTCGCAGGCGATGATGGCCGACCACGGTCGAAGTCCACTCCGGCGCCTGATGACCATTGCCGAGCATGCTCGGATCCCCCAACGGGGCCTCCTTCTTACACAGGGTCGCAGCTGATGTTCTGCTCCGGCGTGCCGACCGCGATGAGCGCGCGCCGGGTGTCCGCGATCATCCGGGCCGAGCCGGCGATCTGGATCTGCCGGTCTTCCCACGCGCCGAAGCTCGCGACCACGGCGCCAAGGTTACCGATCAGGCGCCGGTGCATGCCGTACGGTGCGTCCTGCGGCGGATGCGGGTACCACCACGGGTTGGTCTTCTGCTCGCACACCGGAACGATGGTCAGCCACGGGTTGCTCTGCGAGAGCTGCCACATGTTCTCCACGTCGTACAGGTCGCAGGGATAGCGGCCGCCGATGAAGAAGTGCACTCGCGGGTTGATGCCGCGCTGGCCCATTTCGATCAGCTGGGCGCGCAGCGGGGCGATGCCGGTGCCCGCGCCGATCATGAGCACGTCGCGGCCGCTGTCCCGGTCGACGTGCAGTCCGCCGAGCGGGCCCGCGATCCGCCATCGGTCGCCGACCCTGGTCTCGTTGACGATCGCGGGGCTCACCCAGCCGCCGCGGATCTTGCGCACGTGGAACTCGATCTCGCCGTACGGGTTGGACGGGATGGCGGGAGAGAAATAGCGCCACATCTTGGGCCGCTGCGGAATGGTGACCGGCACGTACTGCCCGGCCTGGTAGGGCACCGGCCCATCGGACTGCAGGCGCACGATGGCCAGGTCCTCCAGCACGCGGCGATGGCCGACCACGGTGGCCTCCCACACCGGCTGCGACTTGTCGGAGTTGGCGCCGATGGCCATGGACGCGGAGATCAGGATGGTGATGTCGCGCCAGCCCTCCTCCAGGCTCCGATTCCACGCCGCGCCGTTGTAGACGCGGAACGCCGCCAGCAGCGCACGGCCCGCTATGTCGTAGTGCGCGGCCTCCACGCCGTACTTGCGATGGTCGCGAGCGAGTTGCTCCAGGAACTTCTGCGCGCGGTCCCAGTCCTCCAGGTGATCGAGGACGTACTGGATGGCCGTGGCGATCCGTTTGGCCTGCATCTCCATGGCGGGTGGGAACAATTCGCGCAACCGTGGGTTCTCGGCGAACAAATGTCCGTAGAACGCACTGACCAACCGCTCGGGTCCATTCGGCGACTCGATCACCGAACGAAAATTGGCGCGGACCAGCGCAGCCGAACGCGCATCCACGACGTGGAGCTTCCTTTCCCTCAGTTCTGCCCGGGGACATACCCGTTACCGGCGGTCTCCCGCCGACAAGTATCCCCGAAAATGCCGTGGTCGTGTGGGTATAAAGCGAACCTTCGCCTTCGCTGCGGCCACGCCCGTGCTGGAGACGGACTACGTCCGGCTGCGCCCGTTGGTGCCGTGCGACCCGGGCAAACGGTAATCGGTGGGCAAACGGCGGATGCCGCTGACCCGTCGGGTACCGCCGTCGTGGGCGGGCCGGGCCGGATTTCCGCGTCGATGCGGGACCGGAGGATGCCGTTTCCGGCCGGTCAGGTTCCGGCGCCGGTACGCACCGCAGGCACGACCTGCTCGGTATAACGACGGATCTGCTCGACCGGTTCCCCCTCGGTCGGCCAGAAGACGAAACCGTCGATCCGCTGGTCACGGTGCAGGGCGAGCAGGTCGTCGACCCAGCGCTGGGGCGGGCCCTCCAGGAAGCCGCGATCAGCCCCGTCCGCGGTGATGGTGCCCGATACGTTCAGCACCCGCCGCACCGTCAGCGGATCCCGGCCCGCCGCCGCGGCGGCGGCATCGATCCGCTCGCCCGCTTCGGCGAGGAACTCCGGCGGCGCCCACGCGGCGGACGGCACCCAGCCGTCGGCGGCGCGTCCGGTGAGCTCGAGCATGCGCGGCCCGCGCGCACCGAGCCAGATGCCGGGCTCGTGCCGCGGCCGGGGGCCTGGATGCGCGCCCGCCAGGGAGTAGAAGGCGCCGGGCACCCGGACCGAACGCTCGTCGCTCCACAAGGCGCGGATCACCGCGATCGCCTCGGCCAGGGCGCGTACCGCCTCGCCGCCGGTTCGGCGCGGTCCGCCCATCCCGGCGACGGCGTCCCAGAACGCGCCGGCGCCGAGACCGAGCTGGATCCGGCCGTCGCTGATGATGTCGAGCGAGGCCACCGCCTTCGCGAGCAACGCGGGGTTGCGCAGCGGCAGGTTCGCCACGTCGGGGAAGAAGGTGATCCGCTCGGTGCGCGCGACGAGAGCGGTGATCAGCGTCCAGGTGTCCAGGAAACGGCGCTGGTAGGGATGGTCCTGGATCCCGATCAGGTCGAGCCCGGACACGTCGGCGTACACGCTCAGCTCGGCGAGCCTGCGGAAGTCGTCGGCCTCCGGGATCAGGAACAGACCGAATTGGGGCGGTCGAGTGCTCGTCACACACCTCCTGGTGGTCTCGCGGGACGCCCGACCCCGGCGTGGCGGGCCGGTGTCGCTCAGATGGCGAGCACGGTCTTGCCGCGTGCGCCGGGCGCTCCGATGACCGCCGGTCCCTCCGCGAGCGGGACGGTCGCGTCGATCGGCACGACCACGTCACCGGCGGCGACGCGCTGGATCAGCCGGGCCAGCTCCGGCGCTTTCCCCTTGGATTCGATGTTGCCCCCTTTCAGCGACCGTGCGCGCAGCGCGTCCTCGTCGGCCGCGAAGGTGGTGGAGTAGACGGTGCCGCCGTCGCGGACCAGCGTGGTCAGCTCCGCCAGCGCCTCGGGCGGGCTCACCAGATCGAACAGCACGTCGATGCCGTCCGGATGCGCGGCGGCGACCTGGTCGCGCACCGGTCCCGCGGTGTAGTCCACCGTCTCGGCCGCGCCCAAGCGGGTCATCTGATCGGCGGAGTCGCCGCGTGCCGTGGCGATGACGTGCGCGCCGGCGATATTGGCCAGCTGCACCAAGAAGGAGCCGACGCCGCCGGTCGCGCCCACGATCAGCACGGTCTGGCCCGGGTGGATGTGGGTGGCGTCCACGAGGTCCTGCGCGGTCACCCCGGCCGTCGGCAGCGCGGCGGCGGCGACGGTGGTCACGCCCGGCGGGATCGGCACCAGCGTGCCGCCCTCAGGGAGCACCGCGTACTCGGCGAAACTGCCGTGGCCCACCGGCGGTGTGAGGAACTTGCCGACCACCCGGTCGCCGATGGCGAACCGGCTGACGCCCGCGCCGATCGTGGCGACCGTGCCCGCCCCGTCGACTCCGAGGATCAGCGGAAAGTCGTGCGGCAGTTTGCCTTCCAGGAGGCCGGAGGCCACCTTTCGGTCGAAGGGATTCACCCCGGCCGCCTGGAGTTGGACCCGTACGGATCCGGGGCCCGGCTCGGGCATCGGCATCTCGGCCAGTTCCGGCGTCGCTCCGAACTTCCGTACCACGATCGCGCGCATCCATTCGCTCCTCGAGTCGGGGTGAAGAGTGCTGCAACAACTGACGGCCGAGGTCATCGTAGGCATCCGAAGGTCGCCGACGTGCGGAATCATCGCATCGGCGGTGTCGCGGGGCGTCGCTTTCGCCGATGCCGGGGCGTAGCGTTCGACACGATCCGGCGGCATCGGAGCGGCGTGGCGAAGAATTCGAAACTTGAGCGGAACAGACTCAACCTTTCGGACGTTGGACGGGTAGGAACGGCGCCGAGCCGAAGGCGGAGCGGGACGAAGCGACGGCTTCGGCCGGGCGAACACGCTCGGCGCCGTACGAATCGACTCGACTAGTAGGAAGGTGACTCGTGGACTCGTTCAATCCCACCACCAAGACCCAGGCCGCACTGACCGCCGCCCTGCAGGCGGCCTCCGCCGCGGGCAACCCGGAGATTCGTCCGGCGCACTTGCTGGTGGCGTTGCTGGACCAGACCGACGGCATCGCCGCGCCCTTGCTGAAGGCCGTCGGAACGGATCCGGCGGTCGTGCGCAACGAGGCACAGGCCATCGTGGACCGGCTGCCGCAGGCGACCGGCGCCACCACCACACCGCAGCTGGGCCGCGAGGCGCTCGCCGCGATCACCGCGGCGCAGCGCCTGGCCACCGAACTCGGTGACGAATACGTCTCCACCGAGCACGTGATGGTCGGTCTCGCCCAAGGCGACTCCGACGTGACGATGCTGCTCACCAAGTACGGCGCCACCGCCGACGCGCTGCGTGCGGCGTTCACCGCGGTGCGTGGCAGCGCCCGGGTGACCAGCCCCGATCCGGAGGGCAGCTACCAGGCGCTGGAGAAGTACTCCACCGACCTCACCGACGCCGCCCGCAACGGCAAACTCGACCCGGTCATCGGCCGGGACACCGAGATCCGCCGGGTGGTGCAGGTTTTGAGCCGTCGCACCAAGAACAACCCGGTGCTGATCGGCGAGCCGGGTGTCGGCAAGACGGCCATCGTCGAGGGGCTCGCCCAGCGCATCGTGGCGGGCGACGTCCCGGAGTCGCTGCGCGGCAAGTCCGTCGTGGCGCTCGACCTCGGCGCGATGGTCGCGGGCGCGAAGTACCGCGGCGAGTTCGAGGAGCGGCTCAAGGCCGTGCTCGAGGACATCAAGAACAGCGCGGGCCAGATCATCACGTTCATCGACGAGCTGCACACCATCGTCGGCGCGGGCGCCACCGGTGAATCGGCGATGGACGCGGGCAACATGATCAAGCCGATGCTGGCCCGCGGCGAGCTGCGCCTGGTCGGCGCGACCACGCTGGAGGAATACCGCCAGCACATCGAGAAGGACGCCGCCCTGGAGCGGCGCTTCCAGCAGGTGCTGGTCGGCGAGCCGTCGGTGGAGGACACCATCGGCATCCTGCGCGGCATCAAGGATCGCTACGAGGTGCACCACGGTGTGCGCATCACCGACTCCGCGCTGGTCGCCGCGGCAACGCTGTCGGACCGCTACATCACCTCCCGGTTCCTGCCGGACAAGGCGATCGACCTGGTAGACGAGTCGGCCTCGCGGTTGCGCATGGAGATCGACTCCCGCCCGGTGGAGATCGACGAGGTGGAGCGCGCGGTGCGCCGCCTGGAGATCGAGGAGGTCGCCCTCGCCAAGGAGACCGACGAGGCCTCCAAGCAGCGGCTGGAGAAGCTGCGCGCCGAACTCGCCGACGACCGGGAGAAGCTCAATCAGCTGACCACCCGTTGGCAGAACGAGAAGAGCGCGATCGACCAGGTGCGCACGCTCAAGGAGCAACTGGAAGCGCTGCGCGGCGAATCCGAACGCGCCGAGCGCGACGGTGATCTGGGCAAGGCGGCCGAACTGCGCTACGGCCGGATCCCCGCGCTGGAGAAGCAGCTCGCTCAGGCCGAGCAGTCCTCGGCCACCGCGGGCGACGGCGAGGTGATGCTCAAGGAAGAAGTCGGCCCGGACGACATCGCCGAGGTGGTGTCCTCGTGGACCGGCATTCCGGTGGGCCGGATGCTGGAAGGCGAGACCCAGAAGCTGCTGCGCATGGAGGAGGAGCTGGGTCGCCGCGTGGTCGGTCAGACCGAGGCGGTGCAGGCGGTGTCCGACGCGGTGCGCCGGGCGCGCGCGGGTGTCGCCGATCCGAATCGCCCCACCGGCTCGTTCATGTTCGTCGGCCCGACCGGCGTCGGCAAGACGGAGCTGGCGAAAGCGTTGGCGGACTTCCTGTTCGACGACGAGCGCGCCATGGTCCGCATCGACATGAGCGAGTACAGCGAGAAGCACTCGGTGGCCCGGCTGGTCGGCGCCCCGCCCGGCTACGTCGGTTACGACCAGGGCGGTCAGCTCACCGAGGCGGTGCGGCGCAGGCCCTACACGGTGGTGCTGTTCGACGAGATCGAGAAGGCACACCCGGACGTGTTCGACATCCTGCTCCAGGTACTCGACGAGGGCAGGCTCACCGACGGCCAAGGCCGCACGGTGGACTTCCGCAACACCATCCTCATCCTCACCTCGAACCTCGGTGCGGGTGGTGACCAGGAGTTCGTCATGAACGCGGTGCGTTCGGCCTTCAAGCCGGAGTTCCTCAACCGCCTCGACGACGTGGTCATGTTCCACGCGCTCGACGAGGAGCAGTTGGAGCAGATCGTCGACATACAGCTCGATCAGCTGCAGAAGCGCCTGGCGCAACGCAGGCTGAAGCTGGAGGTCAGCGATTCGGCTCGGTTCTGGCTCGCCGTGCGCGGTTACGACCCCTCCTATGGCGCTCGTCCGTTGCGCAGGCTGATCCAGCAGGCCATCGGCGACTCCCTCGCCAAGGAGTTGCTGGCGGGCGAGGTCACCGACGGCGACAGCGTCAAGGTGGCCGTCAGCCCCGACGGGGACGGTCTGATCGTCGGAAGGTGATGAGTGAGCAAGCGGCCCCGCGCGTGCGGGGCCGCTTACCCTGGAAGCCATGACCAACCCGAACGATCCCTGGGGACAGCGGCCGGAGGATGCACCGACCGAGCACCTGGGTCCGCCGGGCAAGTCCGGCTACGGGGGCCCGGCGCACACCACGGCGTATCCCGACGCGTACGGCGCCGGCGCTCCGTCGGAATATCCCCCGACGGAGCAGTACGGATCCTGGGGCCCACCCCCGACGAACGCGACGCGCGCGTTCCCGTCCTACGACTCCCAGTGGGCCGCCTATCCGGACACCGCTCCGGGTGCGGCGGGGCCGCCCGGCGGCGCGATGCCGCCTGCCGGGGGAGTGCCGCAGGGACCACCACCGCAGCCGCCGCGCCGCAACACCGGTCTGTGGATCGCCCTCGGCATCGGCGTCGTGTTGCTCATCGGTGCGATCGGGGTGGTCTCGGGCGTGCTGCTGGGCGCAAGCGATTCCGGCTCGGCCGACACCGCGGCGGCACCGACGACGCGCGTCACCACGAGACCGGCGCCGGGAACCAGGAACGCCCAGCCGACCCCACCGAGCGGGTTGCCCAGCGTGCCCGGCCTCGGCGATGCCGACGGGCTCGGCGCGACCATGGGCACCATCACCGCGAACGACGGGGGCACCCTGACGGTGAGTTCGGTGATGGGCAACACCATCACGGTGCGCACGGACGCCAAGACGCAGGTGATCGCCTTGTCGGGCACGAAAGTATCCGATCTCGCCACCGGTGAGCTGGTGCTGATCCAGGGCGACAAGGCCGCGGACGGATCGATCCAGGCGAAGGTCATCATCGGTACCTCGCTGCCCGGCGGCGGACGATGAGCCGCGCCGGGCGCGGCCCGCGCGAAGCGCCGGGGGTAATGACGGACCATGTCCGGCCGGGACCATTAGGCTAGGCGTCGATGACGGCAATGTGGTTCGGGTTGGCGGCGATCGCGCTCGTGGGTGCGATCGTGCTGCTGTATTTCGATCGGCTCCAGCGTCAGCGGACCGGTCACGCGCGACAGGTGTGGGCGAAGTCGCAGGGCTATACCTATGTGTCCGTGGAACCCGCGCTGCCGTCCACGTGGCGGCGGGGCGCGCTGACCAAACTGGGCTATCTCTCCGCGGTCGACGTGGTCTCCGGCATCCGCAAGGGCGAGAAGTTCGTGCTGTTCGACTTGGAGGACTCCGCGACGCTGGTCGCGGTCCGCCGCCAGATCGGTTCGGACATCGACGTGGACATGCGGCTGAAGACGGCCGCGCCGCCCAAGGACCACGATCTGGAACTGCTCGGCGCCATCGGTGATCGCGTGGTGTTCGCGACCAATCCCGAAATCGCCAGGCACGCGGTCGATCAGCGCATGGTCGCGTTCATCGAGAATCTTCCGGACTCCGTACAGATGCTCTGGAGCGAGGGCAACTGGACGCTGGGCATGCTGCTGGTCGGCACCACCCCGAAGGACTGGGAAGGCGCGATCGACGCGGTGCTGCGCCTGTCCGGCCTGCTGCACGTGCTGCCACCGGTCAGCGAGCCGCACTTCGACGACGGCGGACCCGAGCCGGGCCGCTCCCGGCCTCGCGAGCGTCAGCGGGGCGAGAACGTCCGGGGCCCCGAGGACGACGCGGGCGACCGTGCGCGCCCGGAGGCCGAAGGCGACGAGCGGTCCGATGACGACTCCCACGCCGGCGAGCGAGCCGAGGAGCGAGGGTCGGAACCGGCGCGCCGCCCGTCGCTGGCCGTCGTGCCGAACACCCGCGCCCGCGTGCGCGAGGACGACGGGCCTCGGTCACATGAGGAACGCGACGAGCGCGCCGAGGGCCGGGCCGACTCCGAGTCGCGGCAGCGGCCCGCCGACCCGCCCGGTGGACCGTTCCATCCCGGCTTCCGCCCCTACCAGGGACCCGTGCCGAAGTGACCGGCCGCGCGCCCACCGCGGTCGGACCCGAGCGACTGCCATCGATCGCGCCGTCATGACCGAGCATCCCCGGCTGCCCGGCGCCACCCGCCCGGTGGCTTTGATCACCGGACCGACCTCGGGTATCGGCCGCGGTTACGCGACCCGGCTGGCCTCCCTCGGCTACGACTTGGTGCTGGCCGCCAGGGACGAGCAGCGCCTCACCGCCCTCGCGACCGAGATGGAACACCGCTTCGGTACCCGCTCGGAGCTGCTCGTCGCCGACCTGGCCGGGGCCGAGGATCGCGAGCGGGTCGCGGCGCGGCTGGCCGACGGCGTCGAATTCCTGGTGAACAACGCCGGTTTCGCGCGGTCAGGGGAGTTCTGGACATTGCCGCCCGAGCAGTTGCAGGCGCAACTGGACGTCAACGTCACCTCCGTGGTGCGGCTCACCAGGGCCGCGCTGCCGCCGATGATCGCGGCGGCCAACGGCTGCGTCGTCAACGTGGCCAGCGTGGCAGGCCTGATTCCCGGACGAGGGTCGACGTACTCGGCGTCCAAGGCATACGTCGTATCCTTCACGGAAGGGTTGGCAGGCGGATTGGCCGGGACCGGAGTCCGGGTCCAAGCCCTGTGCCCGGGATTCGTCCGCACGGAATTCCACCAGCGAGCAGGCATCGAGATGTCCTCGCTGCCGAAAGCGTTGTGGCTGAGCGTCGACCAGGTAGTCGCCGGCTCACTGCGTGATCTGGAGAAGGGCCGGGTGCTCAGCGTGCCCGGTGTGCAGTACAAAGCGCTCACCACCGTCGCCGGAATGATCCCGCGAACCCTGGGGGCCCGGCTCAATCGCGGGCTGTTCAACGCACGCGGAAGGACTTGACATGATCGACGTGATTACCAACGACAGGGACCGGCTGGCCGCGCTGGTACGCGAGCTCGCCGTCGTGCACGGCCGGGTGACCCTGTCCTCGGGCAAAGAGGCCGACTACTACGTCGACCTGCGCCGCGCGACGCTGCACCACGGCGCGGGCCCGCTGATCGGCAAGCTGCTGCGCGAACTCGTCGCGGACTGGGACTTCGACGCCGTCGGCGGCCTGACCATGGGCGCGGACCCGGTGGCGCTGGCCGTGCTGCACGCGCCCGGCCGCCCGATCGACGCCTTCGTGGTGCGCAAGGCCGCGAAGTCGCACGGCATGCAGCGCCAGATCGAAGGCCCCGATGTCGTGGGCAAGCGGGTGCTGGTCGTGGAGGACACCACGACGACCGGCAATTCGCCCCTGACCGCGGTGCGCGCGTTGCGCGCTGCGGGCGCTACCGTGGTCGGCGTCGCCACCGTCGTCGACCGGGAAACCGGCGCCGACCAGGTGATTGCCGCGGAAGGTCTGGAGTACCGGTCGATCCTCGGCTTGAAGGATCTCGCCCTGGGATAGCCTGGACGAGGTGTAAGTCTTCGAAGGTGAAGGGTCGTGTGAGTCTCCAGTGGTGAGCATTGCAGTCAACAGGAGCCGCGAGAACGTCGCGATGCTCGGAATCGGCGCTTACCGACCCGAACGCCTGGTCAGCAACGCGGAGGTCTGCGAGGTCCTGGATTCCACCGACGAGTGGATCTTCGAGCGCACCGGCGTCCGCAACCGGCGCTGGATCAGCGGTGACGAGACGCTCCGGTCGATCGCGGCGGCGGCGGGCGAGCGCGCGATCGTCAACAGCGGCGTCGACCGGTCGAAGATCGGCGCCGTGATCCTGGCCACCTCCAGCTGGCTGACCCTCACCCCGCACGGCGCGCCGCAGGTGGCCTATGACATCGGCATGAACGGCGTCCCCGCTTTCGACCTGACCTCCGGCTGCGGCGGCTTCGGATACGGCCTCGGCGTGGCCGCCGACATGATCCGATCCGGTTCCGCCGAGTACGTCCTGCTCATCGGCGCCGAGACGATGACCGTCGGACTCGACCCCACCGACCGCGGCACCGCGATGATCTTCGGTGACGGCGCGGGCGCGGTCGTGGTCGGCCCGAGCGACGAGAACGGCATCTCGCCGACCGTGTGGGGCAGCGACGGCGAGAACGCCGCAGCGATCATGCAGGACATCGATTTCCTCGAGTACATGCAGCGCGCTCAGGCCATGCAGGGGCTCGACCCGGCGGTGGATCCGGTCGGCCGGATGTCGCTGCGGATGGAGGGCCCCCGCGTCTTCCGCTGGGCCGCGGTCACCCTGCCGCGCGCGCTGTCCACCGCGCTCGAGGTCTCCGGCGTGGCCAAGGAGGACATCGAGGTCTTCGTCCCGCATCAGGCCAATGCCCGGATCAACGAGCTGATGAAGAAGAATCTCGGGCTGGCCGACGAGATCCCGATGGCCAACGACATCGAGAACACCGGAAACACCTCCGCCGCGTCCATTCCGCTCGCGATCGAGGAAATGCTGGTCACCGGCAAGGCCAAGGGCGGGCAGACGGCGTTGCTGCTCGGCTTCGGCGCGGGGCTGAGTTACGCGGGACAAGTCGTCACGCTGCCGCCCGCGCCCACCGAGCCGAGCTTCTGACCATGCGGCCGTTCCGAGCCGGATATCTCGCGGCGGCGGCGCTCACCGTCTTCGGCGCCGTCACCGGGCGGGAGAAGGCGCAGTGGATCGCGAAGCCGCTGCTGATGCCGCTGCTCGCGGCGGACGTGGCCACCGAAGGCCGAGAGCTGCCGTCCACCGAGCGCACGGTGCTGATCGGGTCGCTGGGCGCGGCCACGGTCGGCGACATCCTGCTCATCGATCCGGACGACGATCGCAGGCTGATCGCGGGCGCCTCGTCGTTCGCGGTGATGCAGGCCGGATACTCCACGCTGTGGTGGCGGATGGGTGGCAGGCCCGCCGTCGGGGTGGCCGTACCCCGGGTGGCCGCCTGGCTGGGTGCGGCCGGGTTGCTGCGGAAGAAGGCCCCTTCGGTGGCCGCGCCGCTGACCGCGTACGGCGTCACCTTGGGTACCGCGGCCGTGCTCGCGTCGGACCCTGCGCTGGCGCCCGCCACGAAAAACGTTGCGGGAGTGAACATTCCCGGTACCGATCCGCGCAGCCGCCTCGGCGTCGGAGCGCTGCTGTTCACCGTCTCGGACGGGCTGATCGTGCTGCGGCGGTTGTTCGCGCGCGGCGAGCGGACCCGGCGGGTGGCCGAAGGCGTGATCCTGGCGACCTATGCGGCCGCGCAGTACCTGCTCGCCGATCCGAAAGCGCACGTGAAGCCGGTGCTCACAGCACCAGAATGATGCGATCCCGGTTCGCCGGGTCGACGCGGATGGAGAGGATCTCGCCGACCGCGAGCCGGGGTTTGTCGGCCGGGGTGGCGTCGAAAACCACAGTGCCGCGGTAACTCTCGGAGCCCGGTACGGTCAGTTCCAGATCCAGCTCGGTGAGCTCCGTGTAATGGTCGGTGCGCTCGAGTGGGTGCACGCCCTCGACGGTCGCCCAGCCTTCCAGCCCGTGCCGCCACAAGCGGCGATCCGCCTTGGACGGCCGTCCGGCGAGCATCATCCCGATGCCGACGCACGAACCGAACAACCCGACCAACGCCACGATCTGATACGGCACCGTCCCCGGCGGCGTCCGATGCACCACCCACCCCAACCACAGCGCCAGCAGGATCAGATACCCGGCGGTCACCCCGAGCACCGTGCGCAGTATCCGCTCGTGATCCATACCAGCCTCCACCCCGAGTGCCAGACCTCCAGGATAGGCCCGGCGCCTTCGGCGGTGCGGCGCTATTCGCCCGGATAATCGCTGGACAGGGCGATAAGGTCGATCGTGACCGGAGTTCCGGCCAGCTCGACTGTTACCGAGCCCGATCGCTCGGCGACGAGTTCGTAGTCGCTGTCGATCAGTCGGTAGGCGCTGAGGCTGGCCGGCTCGTCGAGGTCGATGAGCCAATAGTGCTCGATGCCGACGTCGGCGTACTCGAAGAACTTGGTGACACGATCGGTTCGCCGGGAACCGGCCGACAGTATTTCGACGGCGAGTTTCACATCCTCGGGATGAACGCGTGCGAGATCGTCCGTGAGCGCTTTGCGGCGGATGACCAAGACGTCCGGCACGCGCACCGTAGGGGGTTGCACCGGATCGACTACCAACTCCGCCTCGCCTACCGCAGCAAGCTCTTTCGGTAGTTGAGGGTGGATTTGCGCCGCGAGTTGCCAGACCGCGAATTGATGGCGCAAGACCGGCCTCGGTGACACGACCAGAACCCCCTCGACAAGCTCGTAATTTCGGCTGCTGTCCTCCGGCAGCGCAATCCAGTCCTCCAGGGTCAGCAGATGATCAGGCCAGTTCACGTCGACGGTCATCGCTTCCTCCCCTCCCCGCACGGATACCGCGTTGGGGCCAGTCTGGCATAACGTGCCGACAAACCACAGCGTCGTCAGCCCTTGAGTCGCAATACCGCCAGGACGCGGCGGTGGTGAGTGTCGGAGGGCGGTAGGTCGAGCTTGAGGAAGATATTGCCGATGTGCTTTTCCACCGCCCGCTCGGTGACGGTCAGGGCGGCGGCGATGGCGCTGTTGGACAGGCCTTGGGCCATCAGCTCGAGCACCTCGCGTTCGCGCGGGGTGAGGCGGGCCAGCGCATCCTGCTGACGTGAGGCGCCCATCAATTGACTCACCACCTCCGGGTCGAGCGCGGTCCCTCCGGTGGCCACGCGGTGCAGCGCGTCCACGAAGTCACGGACGTCGGCGACCCGGTCCTTGAGCAGGTAGCCCACGCCGCTCGCGCCACCGGCCAGCAATTCCGTGGCATAGCGGGTCTCGACCCACTGGGAGAACACCAGTACGCCGGTCATCGGGTATTTGCGGCGCAATTCGATGGCGGCCAGAAGCCCCTCGTCGGTGTAGCTGGGCGGCATCCGCACGTCCACCACGACGACATCGGGGTTATGTGTGCCGACCACGTCGGCGAGAGTGGTCGCGTCGCCGACCATGGCGACCACCTCGTGGCCGCGTTCGGTCAGCAGCCCGGCGAGCCCGTCGCGCAGGATGGCGCTGTCCTCGGCGATCACGAGGCGTAGTCCGTCACTCATCGTGACCCCGCCAGCGGCAGCAGAATCGTCACCACCGTCGGCCCACCGGCCGGGCTGTGCACGGTCAGCGTCCCGTCCACGGTGCGGGCCCGCGCCACGAGGCCGGACAACCCGCTGCCCGCGCCGAGCGCGCCGTCGACGGGCGTCATCACGCCGCCGATACCGTTGTCCCGCACTGTTACCGCGATCGTCCGCCCGTCACCTGGCAGCGCCGAGACCCACGCGCTGGTGGCCCGCGCGTGCCGCACCACGTTCGTCAGCAATTCGGCCACCGAGAAATACGCGATCGCTTCGATGGCCGGAGTGGGCCGTTCGGGCAGATGCACCCGCAGCCGCACCGGCACCGAGCAGCGCGCTGCCAGCGTCTCCAGCGCCGGTCCGAGCCCCAATTCCAATGCGGGCGGGTGGATTCCGCGCACCAGTTCGCGCAGTTCGGTCAGCGCCTCCTTGGAACCCGCGCGCGCCTCGGCGATGAGGTCGCTGGGATCGCCGCCCGCGGCCAGCCGATCCTCCGCACGGCCCAGCGCCATCGCGATGGTGACCAGTCTGGCCTGAGTACCGTCGTGCAGGTCGCGTTCCAGTCTGCGCAGCGTGGCCGCGGAGTCCTCGACGGCGGTGCGCCTGCTCTCCTGCAACTCGGTCACTCGGCGATCGCGGGTCGTCGCGCCGAGCAGCGCGATCGTCAACAGCCCGTGCAACCAGCAGACGCCGCGCAGCAGCCAGGGCAGCGCCAGGCAGCCGAGCGCTCCCACCAGTGCGAACGCCAGCACTTTCGGCCAGCTGTCGAGGTAGAGACCGCCGAACTGGACCATCGACTGGTGCTCGACACCGTTCTCGTCGACATTCGTCGGGCGGATCAGTGCCCATGGGATCGGGGAGAGCGCGGTGAACATGGTCATCGCCACCCCGACGAGCACCAGGTAACCCACCGCGACGCCGAGCACCGCCTGCGCGAGCAGGAACAATGCCGCTCGCCATGCCGCCCGATCGGTGAAGGCGCTGCGGAAGAATCCGATCAGGCCGGACGCGGGTGCGAACGGCGGGGGCGGCGCGACGACGATGCCGAGCAGATCTTTGGCCAGGGCGCGGTAGATCCGGCCCCACAGCCGTCCGCCGAGCAGCACGCCTGCCAGCACCGGCAGGCCGATGACGGTGATCGCGAGATACAGCCCGCCGCCGAAGCCGAGGAACAGGTAGGCGACGGCCAGGCAGCCAAGCACGAAAACGGTGAGAACGTAGACGAGTTCCTTCCAGAACCGGGCGCGCACGGGTGCGAGCAGGACCGATCGAAGGACATGCTCTTCCGGTTCCGGCGCACTGGCCGGCGCGTCGACCACGAGGGTCGGTTCGGTGTGTGTCTCGGTCATGGAATCCATGGTGGTCGCGGCGATTCCGGGGGTCGATGGAGCCGACCGCCGAAAAAGTGGTGTAGGCAGCCACACCTACTACGATCCTGCTGATGAGCTACCCGCCGCAGCCGCCGCCGTACGGCTATCCAGCCTATGGGGCCTACGGAGCACCGGACCACCCGCAATCCACCACGATCTTGATCCTGGGCATCCTGAGTCTCGTGCTGTGTCAGTTCATCGGACCTTTCGCGTGGGTGATGGGCAAGCGGGCGCTCAACGAGATCGACGCGTCCGGTGGAACCATCGGTGGCCGGGGGAATGTCAACGCGGGATACATCTGCGGCATCATCGCGACCGGGCTGCTGTGCGTGAGCCTGCTGTTCCTGCTGTTGATGTTGGTGCTCGCCCTGGTCGGCGTGTTCGCGGGAAGCTCGTCTGGCTACTGAGCCACGCGTCGCGGGCGCGGTGCCCGGAATTAGCATCATGAAGGTGAGTCACCCAGCGCCGGACGCGGCGGAGCAGGATCTACCCGGCCCGACCGAGTGGGGCGAGCACCCCAACGGCGTCGGTCCGTGGGCGAGCGAGCACGCCGAGCCGCCGCCGGATGATCCGCGCCTCGATCCCGAACTGCTGGCCGGTGGCGACCGCCGCAACGTGGTCGACGCCTACCGCTACTGGAGCCGCGAGGCCATCGTGGCCGATATCGACCGGCGTAGGCACCCGTTCCACGTCGCGATCGAGAATTTCGGGCACGACGCGAACATCGGCACGGTGGTCCGCACGGCGAACGCCTTCGCCGCCGCGGCCGTGCACATCGTCGGGCGTCGGCGCTGGAATCGCCGGGGCGCCATGGTGACCGATCGCTACCAGCACATCCGCCACCACGCCGACATCGGCGAACTGCTGGCGTTCAGCGAGCGCGCGGGCCTGACCGTGGTCGCCGTCGACAACGTGCCGGGTTCGGTGCCGCTGGAGACGGTCACGCTGCCGCGCGCGTGCCTGCTGCTGTTCGGCCAGGAAGGCCCCGGTGTCACCGACCATGCCAAGCAGGCCGCCGTGATGACGGTGTCGATCGCGCAGTTCGGCTCGACCCGCAGCATCAACGCGGGCGTGGCCGCCGGGATCGCCATGCACGCCTGGATCCGGCAACACGCCGATCCGGCGACCGCATGGTGAGCGCCGGACCCGCGCACGATCGTCTGAGCTGGCGATCTTCGCCCCCGGAAGCCCACCGGCACGATTCCACATCGCTTTCGTAACAAATCGGGCGCATAAATGCGTTCTGGCCTGGCACCATTGACCCATGACCTCGCGGAGCGACGATATCGAGGTGCCGAGCGTGGAGCACGCCGAGACGGGCTCCGCGGCACCGCGTCCGCCGACCGGCCGGGCACCGGCGGGCCGGGAGGCCGTCGCGCCGGCGACGCTGTGGTCCGAGCGGGCCGATATGGCCGAATCGTCGATCATCTCCCGGCATCTGCGCGCGCTGTGGGCGCTCCCTGGCACCGAACTCGGTGTGGTCGGCTGGCCGGCGACCAAGCGGGAGCGAATCTTCGGCGCGTGGCACTACTGGTGGCAGGCGCATCTGATCGAGTGCGCGACCGACGCCGCGAATCGGGCGCCGACTCCGCTGCGCCGCAGGCGAATCGCCGCGCTGGCGCGCTCACACCGCATCCGCAACATCACCGGCTGGACCAACCGTTACTACGACGACATGGCCTGGCTCGCCATCGCGCTGGAACGCGCCGAGCGCACCCAGGGCACCGACGTGCGCAGTGCGCTGGTCGCGCTGGAGAAGCAGCTGTACGACGGCTGGCAGCCGCAGGTCGGCGGCGGCCTGCCCTGGCGCATCGGCTCGGACTACTTCAACGCGCCCGCGAACGGTCCTGCCGCGATCGCGCTGTTGCGCCTCGGGCGCGTCCAACGCGCTCAGGAGATGTCCGACTGGCTGGACGCGACCCTGCGCGATCCGGAGACCGGGTTGATCCTGGATGGCATTCACCTACCCTCCGGCGAGATCGAGCGTCCCGTGTTCAGCTACTGCCAGGGTGTGGCGCTCGGCCTGGAGACCGAGCTCGCCGTGCAGACCGGCGAACCCAGGCATACCGAACGCGTGCACCGGCTGCTCGCGGCCGTCGAGGAACACATGACCACCGACGGTGTGGTCGACGGTGGTGGCGGCGGCGACGGCGGCCTGTTCAACGGCATCCTGGCCCGATACCTGGCGCTGGTCGCGGTGATGCTGCCGGGCGAGGACGCCCAGCAAATCGCCGACCGCCGCGCGGCCGCCGCTATCGTCACCGCGTCCGCCGAGGCGGCGTGGGCGAACCGGCTGCAAGTCGAGGGCGAGCCACTGTTCGGGCACGACTGGAGCAAGCCCGCGCGACTGCCCGGCGGCAGCGCGGGAGCTGGTTACCTCACCTCCGGCGGCTCGGTCACCTCGTCGAAAGTGCCGGGACGCGACATGTCGGTGCAGTTGTCCGGCTGGCTGCTCATGGAGGCGGCCTACCAGGTCAGCGCCGCTGGGCTGTGACCGAGTATCAGCCCTCGGGCTCCAGCACGGCGCTCGGAGCCGTTTCCAGCGCGAAGTCCTCGGCGGGTTGCGACATCTCCTGCCGGTAGTGCCGCACGCCGAGCGCCGTCCCGATGATCAGGCCCACCACCAGCGTGCCGATCACGATCGGCATCAGCCATTGCACGCGCTGCAGGAAGCTGCCCGCGTAGTACCCGATGAGCAACAGCACCGGCGCCCAGACGATCGCACCGATCGTGCTGGCGACTGTGAACTTGCGGTGGTCCATCCGCGCGGCGCCTGCTACCGAGGGGCACAGGGTGCGCACCCACGGGATCCACCGGGCGATCAGCACCGCGACGAAGCCGTGCCGATGCAGCAGCTCCGCGACGCGTTGCAGGTTGCGGACGTTGATGTATCTGCCGTTCTTCCTGGCCACCAGGTGTCGTCCGGTGCGGTGCCCGATGACGTAGCCGACCTGATTGCCCGCGATGGCCGCGACCATCGCGCCCACCGACAGCGCCCAGACGTGCGTTTCACCCGAGGCGTGCGACGCCATCACGATGCCCGCGGTGATCAGCATCGAGTCACCGGGCAAGAACAGCCCGAGGATCACCGCGCACTCGAGGAAAACGAAGGTCAGCACCACCGTCCAGACGAGCGCGGGGCCCGCCGACAGTAGCGGATCGAAACTGCCCACGGCTAGGGGCGACGATTCCGTCGTCACCGGCTTCAGCGGGTGGACTCGCTGGTCGAGGCGGGCAGCTTCGCCTCGGCCTGCTCTTGCGCCTGCGCATTGCGGCCGAGCAGCTTCTTCGCCACCGCGCTGATGCCGGGCAGGATCGACACGAACACGATGAGCAAGAAGATCGCCTCGACGTGGTCCCGGATGAACGCGACGTTGCCCAGGAAGTAGCCGAGCACCGTGACACCGCCGCCCCACAGCAGCGCGCCGACGATGTCGAACGCGACGAACTTGCGGTAGTCCATCTTGGAGACACCTGCCAGCACCGGCATGAAGGTGCGCACGATCGGCACGAAGCGGGCCAGGATGATCGTCTTCGGCCCGTGCTTTTCGAAGAACTCGTGCGTTTGCGTCACGTAGTGCTTCTTGAAGAAACGGGTGTCCTCTTTGTGGAACAGCGCGGGCCCGATCGCCCGGCCGATCCAATACGCGCACTGGTCTCCCGCGAACGCGACCAGGACGACGGCGGGCACCAGCACCCAGATCGACACCGGCGGATTCGGCTGCGCGGCGAGCAGGCCGCCGGTGAACAGCAGCGAGTCGCCGGGCAGGATCGGGAACAGCAAGCCGGTCTCGATGAAGACGATGACCAGGATGGCCGGCAGCACCGCGTCCTTCAGCCACGTCTCCGTGAGCAGGTGCATCGGATCGAGCAACTCGGTCAACGCGAGGTTACTCGTCACCGATTCTGTCGCTGCCTGCAGAATCACGTGGCCTCCTGTCCCGATACGGCTGGCCTGCATCGCTTGCCACCGCGTCGGAAGCTGCCAGCGCAAATTACCGGCCCCACAGTACCGGCTCCACCTGAAAAAGCTCGTGCTGTGCGCAAAATTACCGGCGGGTCAACTGCGCACTCCCTCCCTGCATACCAGGCGAAACACCGCTGCCTTAGGGTGAAGGCTGACAAAATAGGTCTTTGCCGCACAACACGGAGGTCTTACAGTGCCCATCGCGACTCCGGAGGTCTACGCCGAGATGCTCGGTCGGGCCAAAGCCAATTCCTTCGCATTCCCGGCCATCAACTGCACGTCGTCGGAGACGATCAACGCGGCCATCAAGGGTTTCGCGGACGCGGGCAGCGACGGCATCATCCAGTTCTCCACCGGCGGCGCGGAATTCGGCTCCGGCCAGGGTGTGAAGGACATGGTCACGGGCGCGGTGGCGCTGGCCGAGTTCGCGCACGTGGTCGCGGCCAGGTACGACGTGACCATCGCGCTGCACACCGACCACTGCCCGAAGGACAAACTGGACACTTTCGTCCGTCCACTGCTGGCGATCTCCCAGGAGCGGGTCAACGCCGGCCAGAACCCGCTGTTCCAGTCGCACATGTGGGACGGTTCCGCGATTCCGATCGACGAGAACCTCGAGATCGCCAAGGAGCTGTTGAAGGCCACCCACGCCGCGAACATCATTCTCGAGGTCGAGATCGGTGTCGTCGGCGGTGAGGAGGACGGCGTCGAGGCCGAGATCAACGAGAAGCTCTACACCTCGCCGGAGGACTTCCAGAAGACCATCGACGCCCTCGGCGCGGGCGAGAACGGCAAGTACCTGCTCGCGGCCACCTTCGGCAACGTGCACGGCGTGTACAAGCCGGGCAACGTGGTGCTCAAGCCCGAGGTGCTCGCCGAGGGCCAGCGCGTCGCGGCGGCCAAGCTCGGCCTCGGCGCCGACGCGCAGCCGTTCGACTTCGTCTTCCACGGCGGTTCGGGCTCGCTGAAGTCCGAGATCGAGGACTCGCTGCGCTTCGGCGTGGTGAAGATGAACGTCGACACCGACACCCAGTACGCGTTCACCCGGCCGGTCGCCGGGCACATGTTCGCCAACTACGACGGGGTGCTGAAGATCGACGGCGAAGTGGGCAACAAGAAGGCCTACGACCCGCGCAGCTACCTGAAGAAGGCCGAGGCGTCGATGTCGGCGCGTGTGGTGGAGGCGTGCAACGACCTGCACTCGGCCGGACGCTCGATCAGCGCCTGACCCTGATACACCCGTCAGGGGCTTGGTGCACATGAGTTTGGATGTGCGCGTGCTCGGGCCCGTGCGGCTGCTCGTCGGTGGTGAACCGGTGGCCGTCGGCGGGCCCAAACCGCGAGCTCTGCTCGCCGCGCTCACGGTGAATCGGCGGCGCGCGGTGTCGTCGGCCGCGCTCGCCGATCTGGTGTGGAACGAGGAACCGCCCGACGCCTATGCCGCCAGCCTGCAGGTCTTCGTCTCCAACATCCGCAAGGCGCTGCGTAATTCCGGGGTGGACCCGGCGACGGTGCTGCGCACCGAGTCGTCGGGCTATCGGTTGGAGATCGACGAGACCGCGTGCGATCTGGGACGTTTCGAAGCGGCGCGGGAGGCGGGCGCCCGTGCCGCCGAGGCGGGTGATCACGCCGGGGCGGCGCAGCTGTTCGGCTCCGCGCTGCGCGAGTGGAGCGGCCGGGCGCTGGCCGATCTGGCCGGATTGCAGTTCGCCGACGGGTTCGCCACCGCCATGGACGAGGAGCGGTTACTGGCCGCGGCGGCCCGGATCGACGCCGAGATCGCTTGCGGGCGAGCGTCCTCGGTGATCGGCGAGCTGGTGGCGATGACCAACGAGCACCCGTTGCGTGAACCGCTGTGGGGCCAGTTGATCACCGCGCTGTATCTGTCCGGACGGCAGGCGGACGCGCTGGAGGCGTGCCGGAAGGTGCGCGGCGTGCTCGCCGACGAGCTCGGCATCGACCCGGGGCCGGCGCTGATCGACCTGGAGCAGCGCGTGCTGCGGCAGGAGCCGCTGAGCACGGTCGAACTCCGGCAGGTCGAGCGCCTGGCCGCGGCGATGACCGAGACGGTCACCGAGGTGCCGCGTGCGGTGCGCAGCGGTCAGCTGCGGATGCCGGACGGTCGCGTGGTGGCGATCGCGCAGGGCGGCCTGCGTATCGGGCGGATGACCGACAACGACTTGGTGCTGGAGGACCCGCGGGCCAGCCGCTATCACGCGCACATCATGCCGAGTCGCTCCGGTCTGCTCATCAAGGATCTGCATTCGGCCAACGGCGTCTACGTCAACGACGACGCGATCGACAGCGGCGTGCTGCTCGCCGACGGCGACCTGATCCGGATCGGCGCGACGATCCTGACCTTCCAGGCGCTGCACTAGTCGCAGGCGATCCCGTCGCCGTCCCGGTCCAGCTGGGCGTTGAAGCCGGGCTGCCCACGGTACAGCGGCCCGGCGCCCTCGGCGCGCACCTGGTCGCAGTCGGTGTAGATCTTCGGCGACCGCTCGGCGGGTTCTTCGGGTCGCTCGCTGTCCCCCTTCGGCCCGGATCGGTTGTGCGGGATCGGATGGTCGTCGTGCGGTCCGGCGATCGCGACGGCCGGGGGCGGGACGGCGGACGCCGCCGACGGCACGAGCGCGCACGCTCCGGCCGCCAGCAGCGCCGCCCCGATCACGGGTGCGACGCGGAGAACTGACTTGGTCACGTCTCCATCCTGCTCCCGGATCGTCCGGCGCGCCTCACTCGCAAGCGATTCCGTCGTTGTCCCGGTCCAGGTGGGGGGCGTAACCCGGCTGTCCACGCCGCAGCGGGGCCTTACCGGCGTTGCGGACCTCCGTGCAGTTCTTGTAGTAGGGACCCGGGGGCGCTTGCGGTGGCAGGTTGTTCGGCGGCGGATTGTTCGGGGCCGGTGGATTGTTCGGGGCCGGCGGATTGCTCGGGGCCGGCGGATTGCTCGGCTGCGGCGGAGTTTGCGGCGGTGCCGCCTGCGGTGGGCAGAACTGTGCGGATCCGGAACCGCAGAGCAGGTCGGTGAGTGGATCTGCCGCCGCGACGGGCGAGCCGAGGGTGACAACGGCGGTGGCGAGCACACCGGCGGAGCCGATGCCGAGCACGGCGCGCAGGAGTGGGTTCTTCATGTGATCCGTTCTTGGTCAAGGCCGGGCATGATGGAACATGCACGGCGGCAAAGGTTTCGAACTATGGCGCGGAGTCTGCTCCGTGCGGCCACTCTCCCCGACTGGAGTCGTCGCGAAATGGACGCTAGCAAATCCGGGGCGTTTCACCTTGCAAATGAAGCAATTTCGTCCTATTTATTGGGCGTGTCGTTCTGACAGCCTTCGAAAGGCGAACGGGGTAGGGTCGTTCCGCTGGTTCGTCTTCGCAAGATTCGTGTCCGCAATGGATTTCGAGGGGTTTGCTATGGCGATGCGAATGCTCGCCGCGGTCGGTGCGATCGTGGTCGGCGCGGGAATGCTCGTCTACGCCGACGGGCCTGCCGCCGCCGCGCCCGAAGCGGCGAGCCCTCTCGCGGGAGTGGGTCCGTGCGCGACCGACCCGGTGGCGACCCACGAGCCTTTGGTGCCGAAAACGCTGGAGGTGCCGATTCCCTATCCGGTGATCACCGTGCTCCCGCCACAGCTGCCGGAATCCGCGCCGAAGCGAACGCGGATGGAGCTCCCGCCGGATCCCTGCGCGAATCCGTGCCCGGATCTCACCGATCTGCCCGGCGCGCCACCGAGTCTCGCCGGACAGCTCGGGATCCCCGAAATCCTGCTCAATCCCAAACCGTTCCACTTCGCGATCCCCGGCCCCGGCCCGGACCCCGGTCAGGTGCCCCCACCACCCGCGCCGGTGCGGCCGCCGATCGAGCCCGCGGCGCAGTCACCGGCTCGCCCCGCGCCGCGGCTCGGCCCAGCTCGCGAGGTGGCGAAGCTGACCGGCGCGAACTCGGTGAACCGCACCGACAAACGCTGGCAGGTGGACGGCACCGACCTCGGCATCATGTGGGAGAGCGCACCGGGCGAGATCGCGACCGCGTTCGGCGACACCGTCGGGCGCGGCTTCCATCCGCCGGGTGGCATGGGGCTGGATTGGCGCAGCAACGTCCTCGCCTTCAGCACCGACCGGGATCTCGCCGACGGGGTGACCTTCGACCGCATGGTGACCGACGACCGCTGCCACGCGGCCGAGGTGCTCTCCAGCCGCAAACTCGACAATGTCGAGGTCACCACCATTCCCACCTCGGGTTTCGCGCTGGGCGAGCGACAGTATCTGAGCTACATGTCCATTCGGACCTGGAACAGCCTGCCCGGCACCTTCTTCACCAACTACGGCGGCATCGCCTACTCCGACGATCACGGCCAGACCTGGACGAAGGACCCGCACGCGCGCTGGGACAACATCTTCGGGCTGGCGAATTTCCAGGTGAGCGCGATGGTGCCGCACGGGGGTTACGTCTACATGTTCGGCACGCCCAACACCCGCCTGGGCGCGGTGGGCCTGGCTCGAGTGCCCGAGGACCAGCTGCTCAACACCACCGCCTACCAGTATTGGCGGGATGGCGCCTGGACCCCCGTCGGTGGCTTCGGCTCGGCCACGCCGATCGTGGACGGTCCTGTCGGTGAACTGTCGGTCCGCTACGACGCCGCCCGCGAGGTCTGGCAGATGAGCTATCTGGACACGACGAAGGCGGCGCTGGTCGTACGCGAGGCGGACACACCGCAGGGCGTGTGGTCGGAGAGCACGCCGACGGTGTCGGCGCTGAGCTATCCGGAGCTGTACGGAGGCTTCATCCACCCGTGGTCTTCGGGTACGGATCTGTACTTCACCATGTCGACCTGGAGTGACTACAACGTGTACCTGATGCACTCGGTCGTCGGCGAGTGAGCCGCTCGGGTCAGCGGAGCCGGACCTCGGCCAGCGCGCGACCGAACAGCTTGCGACCCTCGGACGAGCCGCCGAGCAGGATGGTCGCGGTGCGCGCGGCGGCGTCCAGCGACTTGATCCGGCCGGTGAACTCCACCGTGCCCGCCGCGTCGGCGGCGACCGGAACGAAGCCGGAGAAGCGCACGCTGAACTTCTGGATCGCGGTGGGATCGCCCAGCCACGAGGTGAGATAGTCACCCGCCAAGCCCATGGTCAGCATGCCGTGCGCGACCACCGTCGGCAGCCCGGCCAGCTGTGCGGCGTGGTCGCTGAAGTGGATCGGATTGGCGTCGCCGGACACGCCCGCGTAGTTCGCCAGGTCGCCGCGGGTCAGCTGGAACGCACGGTCCGGTAGCTGATCGCCAGGAGCGAGCTCGTCGAAGGCGGGCAGCGTGTGCACGGGCGTGGACTCGTGCTCGACCGGCTCCACCAACGGGCTGACGCCGAGCGACACCAGCACATCGTTGTGCGCGGGGTCGGTACTCCGGGATTCGACCGGGCGCCCGTGCATCATGACGTTCTCGACGATGTCGTCGAGCGTGTCGTCGACCTCGGCTCCGCGGCGCGCGACGATCGTGGTCGACCCGACGATGGCGACCTCGCCGTGCTGGTTGCTCAGCGTGAAGCGCACCAAGATGAAGTCGTTGTCGCCGAACTGGCGGATCGATTCGATGACGATCTCGCTGCGCATCCGGTCGCCGGCCAGGATCGGCCGGTAGATCTCGAAGACCTGATCGGTCTGCAGGAACTGGGAGAGGTCGTACTCGGTGAGCACCGTGTCGAGCAGCGCCCTGGTCCCGGTCATCCCGATCACCGAGGCGAAGGTCGGCGGCGCGATGAGCCCGGGATACCCGAGCGCGCGTGCGTCGGCTTCGTGCTGGTGCGCCGCGTGGTGGTTCTGTACCGCGCGGGCGAATTCCCGGACCTTCTCCCGGCCGACCTCGTAGTGGTCACGCACCCGGAATCGCTGTCCGATCGGCGTCACCGGGACGACATCGATATCCGGCCGCGCCATCGTCTGCTCCCTGCTCATGATCCCGGCCATGCTACTGCCGGACCGGACCATTGACCAGGTGAGTGTGACGTGTGTGACCGGCATCGATGCGTGGCGGCTATCACGCCGCCAGGTGGTTACTGGCTGCTGGAGGGCGGATCGCAGACCTTCCATCCGTCGTCGGTGCGCTGCAGGTCGAAGGTGCGTGCGGACCGCTTCGCCGGGTCGGCCTCGGTGTACACCGTGGCCTGGGCGATGGCGGTGGCGTCGGTGATGCGGATGGCGTCGATGCTGTCCACCACCGGGATGTTCTTGCGTTCCATCGACAACTTGTGCACGCCGGCGAACTGGTCGCTCGGAATGCCCTGATAGAAGTCGTGCAGCGGACCGCAGGTGGTGGAGCGGAGCGCGTCCAGATCGCCGCTCTTCAGCGCGTCGGTGTAGCTGGTGATGGCGCTGCGCACCTGAGCCTCGGGGGAGTCGTCGCCGGACATCGTGACCAGCGACACGATCACCGCGATGAGCGCGATCACCGCCACGGCCGCCGCTCCGAGCACGATCAGCCGTCGATCGGGCCGAGTGGGACCGGTGGCGGTCGCACCGGCGGCCTGCGAAGCAGGGGGGATCCGTTGCGGCGGCGCGACGGGCCGGGTCTGCGGCGCACGCGGACCCCCCATCGACTGCGCGGGCACGGTCTGCTGGACGTCCGCGGGGGACGGCGCGGTCGCCACCTGTCGCGGTCTGCCGCCGGGACGCTGCGGCGACGGGCGGGTGTCCTCGACGCCGGGTCCGTGCTGCGGCGGCGCGGCAGGGCCGTGCGGGCCGGGCTGTTTGGGACCGGGAGCCGGACGCGGCGTGCTCGGCGGCTTGGTGACCGGTACCGGACCCGCCGGTGGAGTGACCACGCGATCGGTGCCCGGCCTGCCGCCGTCGCCGGGGCGCTGGATGGGCAACGCGACGGTCTTCGCGTCGTCCAGGCCGACCACCGGCATCGCCATCGTCACGTCATCCGAACCGGGCGGGTTCTGCGCCTCGGCCGGGGTGGATTCGCCGGTCCGCTCCGGCGCGGGAGCCGGTCCGGCCGACGGCTTGCGTATCACGACGGTCGCGGATTCGCCGCCCCCCGGGATCGCGGCGGTCTCGGCCTCAGGCTTGCCACCGGGCGGAGTAGAGGCACCGGCGGTCTCGGGCGGCGTACCCGGGGTCGTCTCGGCCGTCGCCGCGTTCTTCGAGGCGGCCGCCGGTCCTGCCTTCGCGCCCGAGTCGGGTGCCTTGTCCGTCGCTGGTCGATCCGGCTGCGCCGGTGCGTCTTTCGAAGCGGACCCACTCGCGGGGGCCGCACCGGACGGAAGCTGATCCCGTTTGATCACCACGGTGCGCGACTGGTCCGGAGCGGAACCAGGCTTCGAGGCGCTACCGCCGGTCTCCGGCGCGGACTCGCGCTCGGGCGCGGCCGTTTCCGCATCGGTGCCCGATGCTGGGCGTGAGCTGGATGTGCCTGGCCCGGAGGGTGCCAGTGCGCCGCCCACCTTCCCTGCCGGGCTGTTCGCCGGTCCGGGACGAGCTGTGTCTCTGGTGCTGGGCGTGTTCGATGCGGCCGGGGCGGAGGGCGTTGGTGTGCTGCCGAGTTTCCCTGGGGTGTTCGCCGGTCCAGATGGAGCTGTGCCTTTGGTGCTGGGCGTGTTCGATGCGGCCGGGGCGGACGGCGTTGGTGTGCTGCCGAGTTTCCCTGGGGTGTTCGCCGGTCCAGAAGGCGCTGTGCCTTTGGTGCCGGGCGGGTTCGATGCGGCCGGGCCATTGGGTGCTGCTGCGCCGCCGAGTTTCCCTGCCGGGGTGTTCGCTGGACCGGAAGGGGCTGTGCCTTTGGCGCCGGGTGCGTTCGATGCGGCCGGGCCGGAGGGCGGCGGTGTGTTACGGCTGGCTGCGACTTGCCCCGCAGGTGGTTTCGCGGCTGGTTGCCCCGCCGGGGACGGCGCGGCAGAAGCAGGAGGGTTCGGCTTACCGGTACCGCCTGCTGACGCCGCCCCAGCGGCCTTCGCCGCGCTCGAGGGACCGGCGGCAGGTGTGCTTTCGGCGCTGGTCCCACTGGTCGCGTTGGACCCAGCCGGGGTCCCGGCCGCTCGGGGGCTCGCGGCTGCGGGCCGGTTGGTGGCATTCGCCTGGTTGCCGGGGGTCTTCGGACCGCCGGACGCTCCGGACTGCGTCGAAACCTGTGGCGCGGGACCCGCGGGTGCGGAGCCGCTCGCATTGGAAGCCGATGGATTCGTAGCCGGTGAGTTCGTACCGCTCGCTGGACCGTTGGCCGGTTTCGTGCCCGCCTTGGCCGTGTTCGCGTCCTTCCCGGGGACCGGACCGCCACCGGGAGCCTGTTTCGGTTGGCCGCCAGGGGCTGGACTACTGGCGCCCGCGCCGGCCTTCGATCTCGCCGCGGCAGCATCCGAGGCGGCTGCTGCGGCGCCGCCGGACGGCGTCGCACCCGGTCGCTGCGCCTTGGCGATGCGCTCGGTGGGGGCAGCCGACGAAGCGGAACCGCTTTTGCCCGAGGCGGGGATACGTTCGGTGGCGGCCTCGGGGCGTGCGTCGGCCCCGGCGGCGTCGGCCGGTCCGGCGCTGTCTCGCGCCGTGCTCTTCTCGTCGTTCGGGTCGGACACGCACACCCCTCGCTAAGCGGAACTGTTTGAACTCGACGGCCAGCCTAATGGGCGCGGCCCGGCGAGGTCCGGCATCAGCCCACGTCGAGCCGAACGAATGCCGGCCCGTCACCTGGCCTCCGTGTTCGGCCTACGCCGTGACGAGGAGGCGAGGCGGTCGCCTGTCGAGCAAACCGTCCTGCGGTGCACAATGAACCGCATGACCTCGTTCGGTGACCTGCTCGGACCGCAACCGGTATTGCTACCAGAACTCTCCGACGCCGAGGACGCGCTCCTCGACGGCGCCGATCCGGTGCGGGTGGCGGCCGAGCACCCGGCCGCCTCGATCGCCTGGGCGCACCTCGCCGAGGCGGCGCTGTCTCGTGGCGAAGCCCAGGACGAGGCGGTCAACCACGACATCGTGGCCGCGTACGCGTTCGCCCGCACCGGCTACCACCGCGGCCTCGATCTACTGCGCCGCAACGGCTGGAAGGGCTTCGGTCCCGTGCCGTGGAGCCACGAACCCAATCGCGGCTTCCTGCGCAGCGTCGGCGCGCTGGCCCGCGCCGCCAAGGTGATCGGCGAGACCGACGAGTACGCTCGCTGCCTCGACTTGCTGGAAGACTGCGACCCTCAGGCGGCCGCGGAGCTGGGCCTCGACTGAGTCGTAGTGATCGGAGCACCGCGTAGCGATTCGATGGTAGGTAGCGGCCGGGTGACGGGTGCGTTCGACCCGATGTCCCGGTTCGGCGTGGCCCGCGCGAGCGGCATGGCGAGGCTACGCACCTCGTGGGCGCGGCTGCGCCGGTCGGCGCTGCCGATCATCCAGTGTTCGGTCGGCGCCGCGCTGGCCTGGTTCCTCGCGCATCACGTCATCGGCCACGCGCTGCCGTTCTTCGCGCCGACGGCCGCCGTGGTGTCGATGGGCATCTCCTTCGGCGCGCGGCTGCGTCGCTCGGTGGAACTGGTGGTCGGGGTCGCGGTCGGCATCGGCATCGGCGATCTGTTCATCTCCCACGCGGGCACCGGCATATGGCAGATCGCGCTGGTGGTCGCGGTTGCCATGGCCGCGGCGGTGTTCCTGGACGGCGGTCCGGTCATCACCGTGCAGGCGGCGGGCTCCGCCGTGCTGGTCGCCACGTTGCTGCCGCCCTCGGCGGGCGGCGGTCTCTCCCGCATGATCGACGCCTTGGTCGGCGGACTGGTCGGCGTGGTGGTGGTCGCCGCGATCCCCCTGCATCCAGTGCGCAGGGCGCGGACGCTCGCCGGGGACATCCTCGCCGTGATGGGCAGATCGATCACCGAATGCGCCGACGGACTGCTCGAACAGGATCCGGAGAAGGTGCACCGCGCGCTCACCGCGATGCGCGCCACTCAGCCGCAGATCGACTCCTTGCGCGCCACCCTGGAAGGCGGCCGCGAGATCAGCCGGATCTCGCCGTTGTACTGGAACTCCCGTCCCCGGCTCGAACGCATCAGAGCCACGGCGGATCCGCTGGACAACGCCATCCGCAACACCCGAGTCCTGTTGCGGCGCTCGCTGACTCTGGTGCGCGACGACGAAATCCTCCACCCCGGTTTGATCGACGAGGTGGAGCGCCTGGGCCAGGCCGTCGACGTGGTGCGCCGGATGATGCTGGCCGACCCCGGCGACCAACCCGACCGCGCCGAGGCGGCCCGCGTACTGCGCTCGGTCGCGAAGGGCGCGCGCCCGGAACTGGTAACTGGCGCGGGCCTTTCGGCGCACGTCGTCTTCGCGCAGGTACGTTCGACGCTGGTAGACCTGATGCAGGTGTGCGGCGTGCAACGTATCTCGGCGATTGCCCTGCTGCCGCCGACGGTCAAGAACCCCTACGTGCGGCCCGAGGTCTGAAGCCCTACTACTCAGCGGTATTCGGACATTCTTGCCTGCCACCGTGGTCCGATTCCGGTGCGGCGCGCCCGAAGTTCGATCTTCGGGTAGTCCGCTACTCGGGTTCCGCGCGTCATCCCGCCGTAGTTTTGCGATGTGACCGCGAGTCGCGGGGTATCGCGGTCGACCACTTCGCACGTGGACGAAAGGACCTTCCGGCCAAGGGGTGTGGCAGCCGGAAGGGGGGCGGATCGGAAGCGGCGAAGAAGCGGGGCCGCCCGGCAACCCGACCGGGCGGTCCCGCGCCCACGTGTACGGCGAGTCGCCGGAGATCAGGTCCAGAACCGAGTCAGGTAGCCGCCGTAGCGCGACCAATTCGACGGAACACCGGACAGTTCGAACAGCGCGTACACCGCGTCGAAGAACACCTGATTGATCGCGGGCGTGAACAGCAGCGCGAACAGGATCAACATGCCGAACGGCTTGAACTGGTCGAGCGAGCGCCGGGTCTGGTAGCTCAGTGACGGCTCGACGATGCCGTAGCCGTCCAGTCCCGGCAGCGGGATCAGATTCAGCAGAGTCGCCGTGATCTGCAGGAAGGCAAGGAAACTGACGCCGAACCAGAACGCGGGATGAGTGGCCGAGCTGCCCCAGATCCGGACGGTCGCCAGCAGCAACACCGCGCACAACGCGTTCACGGCGGGCCCCGCGCCGCTGATGATCCGCTGCGTGCGCGGCGCGACATTGTGCGTGTGCACGTAGACCGCGCCGCCGGGCAAGCCGATCCCGCCGAGCGCGATGAACACCATCGGCAACACGATCGACAGCAGCGGATGGCTGTACTTCAGTGGGTTGAGCGTCAGATAGCCGCGCAATTCCACTTCGCGATCACCCGCGCGCCACGCCGAGTACGCGTGCGCGAACTCGTGCAGGCACAGCGAGACCACCCAACCGAAGACCACGAGGACGAACACACCGGCCTTGGCTCTGGTGGAGTCCAGCGGGGCGTCCCAGGCCAGCGCGCCGCCGACCGCGGTCACGACCACCACGAGCAGGAACACCGGGCTCGGCCGGACCGCACGCGCTCTGCGGTTGGTCGGGAAACTCATCGCACCAGCAGCCAGGGTTCGTGATGGCGGTAGAAACTCGAGCGCGGCACCGGGCGATCGGTGCGGACGCCGTCCCTGGTCACGATGGCGCCTGGCGTGCCGAGCTGCGCCGCTCGCCCCTCGACCCAGCGCCGTTTGCGGAACCTTCGCCGCACGGCCGCCCGCACCCCGGGCGGTTCGAGGCACGGCGAGACGAGCATGGCCGTCACGTCACCGGAGAACAGCAGGGTGTCGTCGACATAAGCCTCACCCTCGAGCCGCTCGCCGCCGATGCCGGTGATCACCGCCCGGCCCGCGAGCACCTTGCCGGTGTCGTCGCGAACCAGTGGCGTCTCGACGGCGCTGCCTCCGATGGCGCGCTTGGCGGCGGCGTTGCCGGTGCCGGTCTGGTAGGCGCGTGCGGCGTAGGTCTTCTCGACCGGCACGTACCCGATCTCCACGTGCAGGCGCTCGGTGCGCATCAGATGGGTGAGCACCGCGGCCAGCGCGGCGTCCTCACCCAGCACGATCAGGCGCGGCAGGCTGTCGGCGGCCAGCACGGGAAGCAACTCGTCGATCACGGCGGGATCGGGGATGGCGGCCGTCTGGGTGGTCGGCAGCGCCGCGAGCGCGATAGGTACGGGGGCGCCGTCGCAGCGGAGAACATGGGTACTCAAGCTGCCGTACACCCTCCTCGGTTCGAGCCGACACCGTCGGGCCCCTCGCCATTGGCGGGCGAACCCGAGCCGCGGCTCGCCCGTGCCCGCCGCGCTGCCGCTCGGCGTGCCGTGCAACCTTAGCCCTGCCCGGCCGCGACCACACGGTTGTCGAGCCTACGACGAGATGCGCTGCGATGCCGCCGGGGACGGGTCGGCTAGACTGTGCTTCCGGCCACCGCCTCAGTACGGCAGGTAGCTGCAACACACCAGTGTTGCCTGTCGAACCGTAGGAGACACGACCATGCCGGCAATCGTCCTGATCGGCGCCCAGTGGGGCGACGAGGGGAAGGGCAAAGCAACCGATCTGCTCGGTGGTCGGGTGAACTGGGTGGTCCGGTACCAGGGCGGCAACAACGCGGGTCACACCGTGGTGCTGCCCAACGGCGACAACTTCGCCCTGCACCTGATCCCCTCCGGCATCCTGACCCCGGGCGTGACGAATGTCATCGGCAATGGTGTCGTCGTGGATCCCGGCGTGCTGCTGGACGAGCTGGCGGGGCTGGAGCAGCGGGGCGTCGACACCTCCGGGCTGCTGCTCTCGGCCGACGCGCACTTGATCATGCCGTACCACGTGGCCATCGATAAGGTCACCGAACGTTTCCTCGGCAACAAGAAGATCGGCACCACCGGCCGCGGGATCGGGCCGTGCTACCAGGACAAGGTGGCGCGCGTCGGCGTGCGCGTCGCGGACGTGCTGGACGAGAAGATCCTCACCCAGAAGGTCGAGGCGGCGCTCGAGTTCAAGAACCAGGTGCTTGTCAAGATCTACAACCGCCGCGCGCTGGATCCGCAGCAGGTGGTGGACGAGGTGCTGACCCAGGCGGACAGTTTCAAGCACCGGATCGCCGACACCAGGCTGAAGCTGAACCTCGCGCTCGAGCGTGGTGAGACGGTGCTGCTGGAGGGTTCGCAGGGCACCCTGCTCGACGTCGACCACGGCACCTACCCGTACGTCACGTCGTCGAACCCGACCTCGGGCGGCGCGGCGGTCGGCGCGGGCATCGGACCGAACAAGATCAACACGGTGCTCGGCATCCTGAAGTCCTACACCACCCGGGTCGGTTCCGGACCGTTCCCGACCGAGCTGTTCGACGAGTTCGGCGCCTACCTGGCCAAGACCGGCGGCGAGGTCGGTGTCACCACCGGGCGCGCCCGCCGCTGCGGCTGGTTCGACGCGGTGATCGCGCGCTACGCCACCCGGGTCAACGGCATCACCGACTACTTCCTCACCAAACTGGACGTTCTATCCAGTCTCGAGACGGTGCCGATCTGCGTCGCCTATGAGATCGACGGCGAGCGAGTCGAGCAGATGCCGACCACGCAGACCGAATTCCATCACGCGAAGCCGATTTTCGAGCAAATGCCCGGTTGGTGGGAGGATATTTCCGGCGCGCGCACCTTCGAGGAGCTGCCCGCCAACGCCCAGGCGTACGTGTTGCGTTTGGAGGAGCTGTCCGGCGCCAGGATTTCTTGCATCGGCGTGGGTCCCGGCCGGGATCAGACCATCGTCCGGCACGACGTACTCGACTAGAACCTGTTCGAATTCCGCGTGGGCCAGCGGAAATTCGGCAAGATCACCAGAAATTCGCCACATCTATCGTGCTCGCTCGGCTTCGATCATGATCGGTGAAGAACTACAGTTAGAGCATGGCTCGGAACTGGCCGATGATCGAGCGCGAGAGCGAATTCGAGGCGATCCGTGCGGCGCTGACCGGTCCGGGGCACGTCGGCGTGGTACTGACCGGTGACGCGGGGGTGGGCAAGACCACCCTGGCCCGGCATGCCACCTCCGCGATCGGCGGCAATGTCCGCTGGGTGGCGGGCACCGAGTCGGCGCGCAGCATTCCGCTGGGGGTGTTCGCACATATGGTCGGCGTCTATACGGCGCACGATCCGGTCACGTTCATGTCGGCGGCGCGCGAGGCGTTGCTCGCCGACGGGGACACGGTGATCGGGGTCGACGACGCGCATCTGCTGGATCAGCTCTCCGCCACGCTGTTGCTGCAACTGGCCATCGACAAAGCCGCCCACATCGTCGTCACCGTGCGCAGCGGAGTCCCGGTGCCGGACGCGGTCACCTCGTTGTGGAAAGACGGCCATCTGACGCGCATCGACCTGCGCCCGTTCACCCAGCGCCAGAGCGTCGAACTGGTGGAATCGATGCTCGGTGGGCAACTCGAGGGGTTCACCGCCAATCTGATGTGGGAGTCCTCCGCCGGAAACGCGTTGTTCCTGCGGCATTTGGTGGAGGGTGCGCTGGAGGCGGGCACGCTGCGTCAGGTCAACGGCGTGTGGCAACTGCGTGGGCGCGCGGCGGTGACCTCGGAGCTGGCCGCGCTGCTGGAGGACCGCGTCGAGCAGTTGCCCGAGCCGGTGCTGCGGGTGCTGGAACTGCTGACTTTCTGCGAACCGATCGATCTCGACGTCCTCGCCGAATTGGCGGGCGAGGACGCGGTGGAAGCCGCCGAAACGCGCGGGGTGATCCGGGTGGTGGAGAATTCCCAAGATCTGATCGTGCGCTACAACCACCCGCTGTTCGGTGAGGTGATCCGCCGCAGGCTCGGCATCGCCTCGGCGCGGCGTTTGCGCGGCAGGTTGTATTCGTCGCTGAAGGACCGCCGGATAAACTCCGCCGCCGACCGCATCCGCCTGGCCGAATTGGCGCTGGACAGTGATAAATCCGCGGATCTGGAATTGTTCGAGGCGGCGGCGGCCGACGCGATCGGATTGGCGAATCTGCCGCTGGGCGAGCGCTTCGCCCGCGCAGCGGTGGAGCGGCGCGGCGGCGTGGAGGCCGCCGACCTGCTGGCGCGCGCCCTGCTGTGGCAGGGGCACCGGATCGAGGCCGAGCGCACCCTCGCCAGCTTCGACCCCGACCAACTCGACGAGGTGCAGCTGGCGCGCTGGGGCAGCACCAGGGTGGCGAACCTGTTGTGGGCCATGGGCGATGCCGATCGCGCCGACGAGGTGCTGAAGCTGGTGCGCGCGAAGGTGCGGCATCCGAAGATCGCGGCCATCTTCACCGGCCTGGCGTCGGCGAGTCTGGTCAACGAGAACCGGGTCGACGACGCGATCGCCGAGGCGGAGACGGTGATGTCCGCCGACGGCGCACCGCCGTGGGCGGTGTGGTGGGCGTCGTTCGGCGGCGGCCTGGCGTCGGCGTTGATGGGCAAGGGGGAAGCGGCCAGGCAGTACGCGGCCCGTGGGCACGAGGTGGAAGCGCACATCGACGGGCTCAACCGCTTCATGTCCACGCACGCCGAGGTGCTCGCCCTGACCTTCGCCGGCGATCTGGAGGCCGCGCGGCGCTGCGCCGGGGCATTCGTCGGCTACTCCTCGCCGGGCCAGTATCTGGCCTGGGGCATGTCGAAGATCCTGCAAGGGACCGTCGATGTGGCGCAGGGCCGGTTCCTGGACGGCATCGAGAATCTGGAACAGGCGCTGGCCGCATTGGCCGCGGAGGGCGCGGCCGCGTGGATGTTCCCCGCGCGAATCCGTCTGGCGGAGGCGTATTCGGCGCTCGGGCGGGCCGGCGACGCCTCCGAGTCGATCGCGCACGCCACCGCACGGGGCGGCAGGCACAGTGCCGTGTACGAACCGCAGCTGGAAGTGGCGCGCGCTTGGCTGGCCGCCGCCGAAGGAACCGTCACGCCTGCCATCCGCATCGCGGTGGGCGCCGCCGACGCGGCCGCACGCTCGCATCAGCACGCCATCGAGGCCATGGCGCTGCACACCGCGGCCCGCTTCGGCGACCATTCCGTCTCCGGACGACTGGCGGAACTGGCCGAGCGAGTGGAAGGACGGCTGGTACAGGCGCAGGCTCGGCACGCGGTGGCGCTCGCCGACCACGACGGACCCGGGCTGGACTCGGTCGCCGCCGAATTCGAGCGCATCGGCGCGCTGTTGTCGGCCGCCGACGCCGCGGCGCAGGCCGCCTCGGCCCACGAGCGAGCCGGGGATCGGCGCAAGTTGCTGGAGTCCGCCGCCACCGCCAACCGGCTCGCCGCCGCCTGCGGCGGAGCGAGCACCCCCGCGCTGCGGCAGGCCGCACAACCCTTGCCCTTGACCGCGCGGGAACGGGAGATCGCCAACCTCGTCGCCGCGGGCCTGTCCAACCGGCAGATCGCCGACCGGCTCACCGTCTCGGTGCGCACCGTCGAAGGCCATCTCTACCGGGCCTGCATCAAGATGGACGTCACCGATCGCGAGTCCCTGGGCGCGCTGATGCGCGGAGAGTCCGGGAGCGGAAAATGACGCTACGAGCGGCCGCGGTGATCGCTGCCACGGCGGCGGGTCTGGTCTTGGCCGCCGGGTGCTCGGACGGACAGCCGCAACCGGTCACCAGTTCCGCGCGTCCCTCGGCGACAGTGGCGACGAAGACCGAGACGACGCAGGAGCGCAACGCCCGGATCAGGCAGAAATTGATCGAACTCGGCTGCTCGACGAACGCCTGCATCCAGACGTACTTCGGCTGCGAGGACGGCTACATCACCGGGGACGCGTGCGAATTCTTCCGCGCGCATCCCTTGCGCTGAGCCGCCGCGTACTACCCGGCGGGCTGCTCGGCGCCGGTAAGGAACGAACCCGCGACGGGGGCGAGAAGCCCGATGTTCGGATTGTGGCTGAGCCGGGGAATCTCCCGGAAAACGGCATCGGGAAGTGCGGCGGCGATGGCGCGGGCTCCCTTCCGCAGTAGCGCGTCGGATTTGCCGCCGGCGATGACCAGGGTGGGAACACCGACTCCGGACCAGTCCGCGGGCCGCAGCGGCTCGCCGCGCATGAAGTCGCGCATCACAGCCCAGTCGTGCGCGGTGGAGCACAAGTCTTTCCAGAAGGGGGTGAATCGCATGACGGCGGCCATCACACGCGGGAGTCCCATGGCTTTGGTCATGTAGAACCGAACGGTGTCCCCGCGAGAATCCGCGGCGATCAGTTCGTGCAGGCGCGCCTCCAGATCGGCCTCTGGTACGAACCCTTCCCGGTCGACCACGAATGGCGGCTCGAACGCGACGACTTTCGTGATGCCCTTCACTCGGCCGGACTCGGCGGCCCGTAGCGCGAGCGCGGCGCCCGAGGACCACCCGAACAACGCCGCCGTACCGCCCGCGGCCTCGATCAAAGCGGCGATGTCATCGATCTCGCGGTCGACGTCGTAGACACCGGGCGAATCCGTGCTGTCGCCGCGGCCGCGTCGGTCGTAATTGATCACCGTCAATCGGTGCTGCTCGGCGAGTGCCGCGGCCAACTCGACCATCTTGGGGAATTTCCGGAAACCGAAGGCGCCGCCGATCAAGATCACGACTCCGTTGTCGCCGCCGACTTGCCGATCGAACGCGATCACGGTGCCATCGGTCGATGTCACAGTCTCCATGGCCAGCTCACTTTCGTTCCGGATCGGCGGGTGTCGCCGATGTCTCGCTCGTAGGACGATGCGAACTGAGCGAATTCATCGGTCCGTTGGCGTATCCATGACTTCGAGACCAGGACCTGGGCGCCGCACCGGTCGGGCGTGGTAGCTCAGAACAAGGTGGGCTCGCCGAATCCCGGTGTGCGCTCGATGGTCAGTAGACGCTGCTTGGTGTCGATGCCGCCGGGGGCGGAGAAGCCGTGCAGGGCGTGGTCGGCGGCGAGTACACGGTGGCACGGGATGATCAACGGGATCGGGTTACGGCCCAGGGCCTGGCCGACCGCCTGGGCGCCGCCTGGCGCGCCCACGCGATGGGCGACCTGGCCGTAGCTGAGGGTGTGGCCTGGGTCGATGGCGCGTGTGACGGTGTAGACGGCGCGGTGGAACTCCGGAATTCCACTGGTGTCCAAGGCGATCCAACGCAGGTCGTCGAGTTCCCCCGAGAGGTGCGCGCGGATGCCCGCGATCGCCTCGGCGATGGCTTCGGTGGGTGGCTGCTCGTGAAGCTTCTCGCCCGCGCGAGCGCGTGTGATGCGCGCTCGGGTGGCGGCGGGGCTCGCCTCCGGAAGTTGGAATCGGATCACCCCTGCGCTGCTCCAGGCGATCGCGCAGCAGCCGATCGCGGTATCGAACAGCGTCGCCGCGACCGCGTACGGTGTGGGACGGCCGGAGGCCACGGGCTCGGTGGCTTCGTTCGCCGGAGGATCGGCGGCGAGGCGAGTGGCGTCACTCATGAGCCAAGTCTGGATCGCGGGACCGACAAGTTCGCAATTAGCAGTCCAGTTTAGTGGAACTGGCATTGATTCGGTGCGTCGCCACGGCCGTAGATCGCCGCGAGATCGGAGTATCGGCGCTGGTGGTCGTAGTACGAGAGGGGCTGGTCCGACATCGGTGTCGCGGGGTGGAAGCGTTCGAGGCGAAAGGTGCGCGTGTCGCGTTCCGGCGCGAATCGGTAGATCAGGCAGCCGAGCAAGGCGGTCAGGAGCAGGGTGGCGAGCATCATGTCCGTCAGGGTGCGCGCCACTGGCCTTGCCAATAAATATCCAATCGGCCGATACTGGACCGTATGGCGACAAGAGTGATCGGCGCGGGCAGCCTGGCTCGCGATCTGGGCCATTGGCGGCACGCGCACGACGGCGATCCGGATTCGGCCGGGCGGCGCTCCACCCGCCCGGCCTACTTGGCGCTCGCCGAAGGAATCCGGCTGCTGATCCACGACGGGCGCGCGCCGCTGGGTGTCGCCTTGCCCAGCGAACGGGATCTCGCCGGCACCCTCGGGGTCAGTCGCACCACCATCACCTCGACCTACGCGCTGTTGCGCGAGCACGGCTACCTGATCAGCCGCCAGGGCTCGCGCAGCACGGTGGCCCTGCCCCGCGACGTGCAGCACGACGGCGTCAAGCCGGCGCGGAGCATCCTGGCCATGATGGGCTCGCCCGAACTGCCCACCGTCGACATGACCTATGCCGCCATGGCCGCCCCGCTGGAGATGCAGGACGCGTATTCGGCTGCCCTGGAGGGCATTCCCGCCTACCTCGGCACGCACGGCATGGACCCGGTCGGTGTGCTGGCACTCCGTGAGGCGATCGCCCGCCGCTACACCGCGCGCGGGCTGCCGACCGAGCCCGATCAGATCCTGGTCACCCTCGGCGCTCAGCACGGCCTGCGCCTGCTGCTGAACGTGCTCACCGCGCCCGCGGCCCGCGTGCTCATCGACCACCCGACCTACCCGAACGCCATCGAGGCGATCCGCGACGTCGGCGCCAGGCCGGTGCCGGTGCCGCTGCGCCCGGAGGACCCGGCGGGCGGCTGGGATCTCGACGGCGTCCGCAGTGCCGCGCGGCAGACCGCGGCCAGCCTGGCCTATCTGGTGCCGGACTACAACAACCCGACCGGCCTGCTGCTCGACGCCGACGGCCGCGCCGAACTGACCGCCATCGCCAGGGACACCAGGATGACCATCGTGATCGACGAGTCCATGGCGGATCTCGGGCTCGGTGCGGACAACCCGCCGCCGCCGGTCGCCGCTTTCGCCAGAGGATCCGAGATCGTGACCATCGGGTCGGCCTCGAAATCGTTCTGGGGCGGTCTGCGCGTCGGCTGGATCCGGACCAACCAGGCGCTGATCACCAAGCTGCTCGGCATCCGCTCCACGGTCGACCTCGGCACCCCCGTCATGGACCAGTTGGCCACCGTGCACCTGCTCGAGCACGCGGAGGTGATCCTCGACCGTCGCCGGGACCAGTTGCGTTCGCAGCGTGCCGCGCTGCTCGACGCGCTCGCCGAGGAACTGCCGGACTGGCGCGTCACCGTCGGCGCGGGCGGCATGTCGGTGTGGGCACAGCTGCCGACCTCGGTTTCCACGGCGCTGGCGGCCACGGCTCCCAACCATGGCGTATTACTCGCCGCCGGGCCACGATTCGGCGTGCAAGGCGCGTTCGAACGGTTCCTGCGGCTGCCGTTCACCCACCAGGAACCCGAATTGCGTTTGGCGGTCAAGGCCATCGCGTCCGCCTATATGGCGCTCACGCCACGCGCCGCCGACCCGTTGACGCCGTTGACCTGCTACTGAGGCGATTTCGTCGCTGGGGAGAGCCTCCGCAGGCGGTATGTCCCCTCCGAGCACCGCCGAGCACGATCGGCCGGCCACCCCTCGGGGCTGGCCCTCGTCGTGCTCGGGCGGTGTGCAGAAGCTCGCACGGCGCGGAGGCCTCCAGCTCGAGCAGCGGTCAAGGAGCGGACCGGACGAGGTTCGCGATTCTCGAAAGCCACCTGCTCGCGGACAGTATGGCAGGCTCGGTGCCGAACTGTCGAACCGGTTGGTATGTTAAAAGTTTCAATTATCAGCCGCGAAGCGGAGTGGCACCATGCCACCCCGCTCGGCGCTCAGTCGGCCCAGACCGTCTCGATCGGGGTGGCGGTGGTGGGCGGCGGGGTCGGAATCCCGTTCGGAGTGCGGGAGAATCGCGGCGCGGGGGCGTGCTGGGTGATGTCGTCGAGCTCCAGCAGCGAGCCGCGGGCCGCGATGTGCTCGTTTCGCGTCGCCTCGTCGAATGTCAGCACGGGAGAGACGCACGCGTCGGTGCCGACGAAGATCTCGGCCCATTCGTCCCGGGTCTTGGTCCGGAAACGCTCGGCGAAAAGCTTTTTCAGCGTTTCCTGACCGGCGGGGTCGAGCTGGAAGGGCAGGCCGTCCGCCTCGATCTCCAGTCCGGCGAGCAACTGGGCGTAGAACTGCGGTTCGATCGCACCGACCGCCATGTACTTGCCGTCGGAGGTTTCGTAGGTGTCGTAGAACGACATTCCGGTGTCGAGCAGGTTCACGCCACGCTCATCGGACCAGGCGCCCGCGCCGCGCATGCCCCAGATCATGTGCGAAAGGGCAAGGGCGCCATCGACCATGGCCGCGTCGATCACCTGGCCCTTGCCGGACTGCTGCCGCTCGACCAGCGCGGCGAGGATGCCGAACACCAGGAACATCGAGCCGCCGCCGAAATCGCCAACCATGTTCAGCGGCGGGACCGGGCGTTCGCCCTTGCGGCCGATGGCGTGCAGCACGCCGGTGATGGAGATGTAGTTGATGTCGTGTCCGGCGCGATCGGCCAGCGGGCCTTCCTGACCCCAGCCGGTCATCCGTCCGTAGACCAGGCGCGGGTTGCGGGCGAGCGCGTCGTCCGGGCCGATGCCGAGCCGCTCGGTGACGCCGGGGCGGAAGCCTTCGATCAGCACGTCCGCCTTCTCGACGAGGCCGAGAACCTTCTCGATGTCGGCGGGGTCCTTGAGGTTGGCCTCGACGATCGTCCGGCCGCGCAGCTGCGGACGGTCGAACCCGCCCGGCAGCTGGCCCGCACGCTGCACCCGCACCACGTCGGCGCCCAGATCGGCGAGCAGCAGCGCGGCGTGCGGACCGGGACCGATCCCGGCCAGCTCGATGACCTTGATGCCCGCGAGCGGGCCCTGCTTGGCGGTGGATGGAGTGCTCACGCCCTACCTCGGTTCGTCGTTGATCCAGCGCACCGGCGGTCCGGCGCGTCCTCCCGAACACGGCCGGGAGGGTTGTATTGACAGTATGACAATAACGCCGGGGCCGGAGCCGGGGGCATACCCGGACGACGGATGGACGACGGGTTCGACGACGAGTCGCCCGTTCGGTCGCCCGGTCCTAGGCTGCACGTGTGCAAGCGCTGTCTGATCAGGGGTGGTACAACCTTCTCGCCGGTCTCGCGATTCTGGTCGGTCTGGTCGGCATCGTCGTGCCGATCCTGCCGGGCGTCATCTTGATCTTCGCGGCCATCGCCGTCTGGGCCTTTCTCACCGGGGGCGCCACGGCCTGGACGGTTTTCGCGATCAGCACGGTGCTGCTGGTGCTCTCCGGCGTCGTCAAATACACCTGGCCGGGGCGCAGGATGAAGGACGCGGGAGTGTCCAACCGCGCGGTCCTGCTCGGCGCGATACTCGGCGTCATCGGCTTCTTCGTGATTCCGGTGATCGGCCTGTTCGTGGGCTTCGTTCTCGGCGTTTATCTTTGGGAACTCCAGCGGCTGCGCGTCAACCGGCAGGCGTGGCAGGCGACCGTGCACGCGTTGAAGGGCGTCGGACTGTCCATCCTGATCGAACTCTTCGGCGCGTTGCTTGCCACCGGTGTGTGGCTCGCCGGTGTGTTCGCCGTCTGAGCGCTACCTATCGATGGCGGGGAACGGGATCGTGTCGCCCGCGCGGCTTCCCGGGAGTTCGTCGCGGCGCAGCCGGAGGGTCGGCGGTTCGGGCCGGTACAGCGGCAGCGTGGGGGCCGGCTCCTCGCGGACGACGCGCTCGCGGGCCGGGAGCCGATAGAACGCGCGCGCGTTGTCCTCCAGCACCGCGTACATGTCGGTGCCCACCACGTCGCAGAGCAGATCCACGTCCGAGTCCCGGAACGGACGTCCGGCTCGGGTACCGGGCAGATCGGTGCCGAACATGAGGGCTTCCGGATTCACCGCGTGCACGCGGCGCAGCGTGTCGGCGACGTTCATCGCGACCCGGCCGAAACCGGTCGCCTTGACCTTGGCTCCGCGGTCGACCAGGTCCAGCAGGAAGGGCAGCCCTTCGGCGGACATGCCCAGATGGTCGACCGACAGCGCGGGCAGCTTGGAGATGACCGGTTGCAACGAGGCCAGCATCGTGCCGTCGATGTAGACCTCGACGTGCCAGCCGGCCAGCTCGTACGCGCGCAGCGCCTGCAACGTCATTCCGGCGATGTCGGTGGCCGCGCGCTTGAGGTTGAAACGCAGTGCGCGCACACCGATCCGGTCCAGTTCGAGGATCTCCTCGTCGGAGGCGTCGAGATCGAGTCGGGTGACGCCGACCCAGCCCTCGCCGAGTTCGGCGAGGGCGGCCTTCAGGTAGGTCTGGTCCGTGCCCTGGAACGACCCGCTGACCACGGCGCCGCCGGTGACGTCGTAGCGCGCCATGCGCTTCCGGTAATCGGCGATGGTGAATGGGTCGGGCAGGTAGCCCTCGTTCTCGGCCAGCGGAAACCGCGGGTCGAAAATGTGCAGGTGGGCATCGAACACTTGTACAGAATGCCTCAGGGTCGGATTTTCCGCTGCCACAGCAGGGGTGTCGCGATGGCGGCGGAGGGGGTCACTGCGGGGTGATCAGACCTTGTGGGGTTCGCTGGCGCGCAGCATGTCCTCGCGTTCGACGACCTTGACGCGCTCGCGGCCCTCCGGCTCACCGAGGGAGCGTTCGTGCGCGTCGAGGCGGTACCAACCGGCCCAGGTGGTGAACGGGATGCCCTTGCCTTCGAGGAACTCGATGACGGCCTCGGGGTCGGGCCGCTCGGCCGGGGTGAAGCCGGGAGCGTCGTCCAGCAGGCAGGCGATGGTCTCGTTGGCGTCGCCCTTGGTGTGGCCGATCAGGCCGACCGGGCCGCGCTTGATCCAGCCGGTGACGTATGTGGCGGGCAGGTAGCGCGCGGCGCCGTCGGCGTTCTCGTCGATGAGCACGCGGCCCGCTTCGTTCGGCACGGTGCCGGCCTGGTCGTCGAACGGCAGGTTGGTCAGGTTCTGCGACAGGTAGCCGACGGCGCGGTACACCGCCTGCACGTCCCAGTCCTTGAACACGCCGGTGCCCTTGACGTTGCCGGTGCCGTCGAGCTCGGTGCGCTCGGTGCGCAGGCCGACGACCTTGCCGTTCTCGCCGAGAATCTCGGCGGGGGATTCGAAGAAGTGCAGGAACAGCTTGTGCGGCCGGTCGCCCGCGTCGCGGATGGCCCACTGCTCGAGCGTGTTGGCGACCATGTCGACCTGCTTGGAGTGACGGCGCGCGGCTTCGGAGCCTTCGTCGTAGTCGATGTCCTCGGGGTCGACGATGACCTCGATCGTGGGCGAATGGTCGAGCTCGCGCAGTTCCAGCGGGGTGAACTTGGCCTGCGCGGGACCGCGGCGGCCGAAGACGTGCACCTCGACGGCCTTGTTGGCCACCAGGCCCTTGTAGACGTTCGGCGGGATCTCGGTCGGCAGCAGTTCGTCGCCGGTCTTGGCCAGCACGCGGGCGACGTCGAGGGCGACGTTGCCGACGCCGAGGACGGCGACCTTCTCCGCCTCCAGCGGCCAGGTGCGGGGGACGTCGGGGTGGCCGTCGTACCAGGAGACGAAGTCGGCGGCGCCGTAGGAGCCGTCGAGGTCGATGCCGGGGATCGGCAGGGCGCGGTCGGCGTTGGCGCCGGTGGAGAAGATCACCGCGTCGTAGAAGGCCCGCAGGTCGTCGAGGGTGATGTCGGTGCCGTAGTCGATGTTGCCGAGCAGGCGCACCTGCGGCTTGTCGAGGACCTTGTGCAGGGCCGTGATGATGCCCTTGATGCGGGGGTGATCGGGCGCGACGCCGTAGCGGATCAGGCCGAACGGCGCGGGCATGCGCTCGTAGAGGTCGATCGATACCTCGGCATCGGACTTCATCAAGGCGTCGGCGGCGTAGATCCCGGCCGGTCCGGCGCCCACGATCGCGATGCGGAGCGGGCGGGTCTTCGCGGTGTGCGCGTCAGGCCCGGAGGAGGAAGCCTGCGTCACCACGGAGGGCTCGCGGACACCGCCATCCTCTACTGCACTCTGTTCGGTCATCTCTTTACGCGCACCTTTATGGTCGAAACAATTAATGACGTCGGGCTTAGCTTAGGCTAAGTTGACGCACCGGCTCGGTCGCACCCGTCCGGTGCGGACGCCGGCGTCGCCGGCTCGTGGCTGCACGGTGCTCCGTTCGCCGCGGCGTAGAGCTGCCGATTCGCTATGACAGCAGGCCGCCGTCCCGCGATTCTATCGGGATGGCCGACGCCGCCCCGCGTCGGTGCGTGAACTCGACGGATGCCATCGACAGCCACGATTGCCGCTTACCCGCTCGCGCGCGGTCTATCGCCGCCGCTCGCCCCTGGTCGGCGCCGCGCCGGTGTTTGCCCGGGGTCGAGCGCTCGATACCGGCGTCGACCAGGGATCATCGAGCCATGACCGAACAGCAGCCGACCGCGGGCGGGGACGAGATCATCCGGGTCGATCAGACCGATAAACGCTCGGTGGTCCCGTTCGTCGCCGCCGCGGTGGTCGCGGCGATCGTGCTGATCGCGATCGTGCTCGGCGGTGTGCTGTCGCCCGCTGAGAAAAATGTCACAGACGCCGACCGCATCACGGCGGCCGTCCGAAACTTCGTCGACGGTGCCAACCGCAGCGACGCCGTGCCGCCGCCCGGCACCGCGTGCCAGGGCTTCGACGCCGCCCACTCACCGCTGGCGGGCCAGGACGGCGCCGGAAAGCCCGTCGAGATCACGAAAATCGACCCGCCCATGGTGGACGGCGACCGGGGCAAGGCGACCGTCACCACGAAGGTGGACGGGCAGGAGAAGACGACGACCTGGATTCTCGCCAGATCCGGCGACAAGTGGCTGGTATGCACCTGAGCGTTCGCGCAGGGTGCGTCACCGTTTGACACGGTGACCCGGGTCGGTGCAATCTCAGTCGAAGGTCATGAGAACCAGTGTCAAGCCCCGGCATTGCTGGTCGGCAACCCTCCTCCGCGGTGGGGTGCTCCGGGTGACGACCTGGCGGCGCCCTGGTCCCGGGCGCGGCAAGTGCGGATTCGCAGGAGGTGCACATGAGTTATGCCGGTGACATCACCCCTCAGCAGGCTTGGGAGTTGCTGCGGGACAATCCGGAAGCCGTCCTGGTGGACGTGCGGACGGAAGCGGAATGGAGATTCGTCGGAGTCCCCGACACGAGCCCGATCGAACGGCCGACCGTGCTGATCGAGTGGGTCGATTCCACGGGGGCGCGCAACGAGACGTTCGTCGAGCAGCTGAAGCAAGCCCTCGACGGCCATGATCCCGAGGCTCCTGTCGTCTTCCTCTGTCGCTCCGGTCAGCGTTCGGTGGGCGCGGCGATCGCCGCCACCTCGGCGGGCTACCGCACCTCCTACAACGTGCTGGAGGGCTTCGAAGGCCCGCTCGACGAATTCGGGCATCGCGGCGGCTCCGGCTGGCGTGCCCTCGGACTGCCCTGGCGGCAGTCGTGATCACCGGCGGCGCGTTCGACAAGCCGTTGCCCGAGAGCGTCGGCCCCGCGACGCTCGGCGTGCGCGGCGGGCTGCGGCGCTCCGGTTTCGAGGAGACCGCCGAGGCGCTCTACCTCACCTCCGGCTTCGTCTACGAGAGCGCGGAGGCCGCCGAGGCCGCGTTCACCGGCGAGGTCGAACATTTCGTCTACTCCCGCTACGGCAACCCGACGGTGGCCATGTTCGAGGAGCGGATGCGCCTGCTCGACGGCGCCGAGGCGTGCTTCGCGACCGCGAGCGGCATGGCCGCGGTGTTCACCGCGCTGGGCGCGCTGCTGGGCGCCGGCGACCGGCTCGTCGCCGCGCGCAGCCTGTTCGGCTCGTGCTTCGTGGTGTGCAACGAGATACTGCCGCGCTGGGGCGTTGAGACCGTCTTCGTCGACGGCGAGGATCTCGACCAGTGGGAACAGGCGCTGTCCGTGCCCACTCAGGCGGTCTTCTTCGAGACGCCCGCCAATCCGATGCAGACGTTGGTCGACGTGCGGCGGGTGAGCGAGCTGGCGCACGCGGCAGGCGCGAAGGTCGTGCTGGACAACGTGTTCGCCACTCCGCTGCTGCAACGCGGCTTCGAACTCGGCGCCGACGTGGTGGTCTACTCCGGCACCAAGCACATCGATGGGCAAGGCCGCGTGCTGGGCGGCGCCATCCTCGGCGCCACGGACTACATCGACGGCCCGGTGAAGACGCTGATGCGCCACACCGGCCCCGCGCTGAGCCCGTTCAACGCGTGGACGCTGCTCAAAGGCTTGGAGACGATGCCGCTGCGGGTGCGCCATTCGACGGAGTCCGCGCTGCGGATCGCCCGCTTCCTGGAGAGCAACCCGGCCGTCAGCTGGGTGCGATACCCGTTCCTGGATTCGCATCCGCAGTACGCGCTGGCCACGGGCCAGATGAGCGGCGGCGGCACCGTGGTCACCTTCGAGCTGAACGCACCCGAGAACGAGGCGAAGAAGCGCGCGTTCGAAGTCCTGAACCGGTTGCGCATCGTCGACATCTCCAACAACCTCGGTGACGCCAAGTCCCTGATCACCCACCCCGCGACCACGACACACCGCGCCATGGGTCCCGAAGGCCGGGCCACCATCGGTTTGTCCGACGGCGTCGTCCGCATCTCGGTGGGCCTGGAGGACGTGGAAGACCTGCTCCAGGATCTCGACCAAGCCCTCGCCTGAGCAGGGATCGGTCACATCGGCATGGTGACGCCGGGTGAAGACGGTGCACCGTGCAGGATCAAGTGGCTCGGAACGTCGTCTTTCTTGTCGTTCTTCTTGCCGTTCTTGTTCTTGCCCGGCAGGTCGAAGGCCAGCCGGATCGTGCCGGCGCGGCCGGGCGCGATGCGTGCGAAGTCGTCGCCGGGCGGGTTGAGTCCGGCGGTGGCCGCCGCGTCGGGTGCGACGGAGCGGCCCGCGGTGGTGACCAGCCGTTGACCGGTGACGTCGAGGACTTGGTCGCGGTCGGACACGTTGGTGACCGTCAGCGTGACGATGGTTCGGGAACCGCCGCCGGAGCCCACATCGGTCACGGTGAAAGCGAAGTTTCCGTCGCGCACGGCAGTACCTGGATTCGCGGGTTGTCCGCCGGTCTGGGGCAGCGGAGTATCGGTCGGCGTAGCGGTTTCGCGGGTTGTCGGACCCGCGACGGGCGCGGACCCGATGCCGCCTACCAGCAGCCACAACACCGCCGCGGCGACGAGCGCCGCCCCTGCGGCGACGGGTATCCATCGGCGCTTTCGCCGACGATGGAGCTGGCCGGTCGGAGCGGGTGAACGTACCTCGGGCGTCGGCTGCGCCGCAGTGGCGGCGGTCATGACGCGAGTTTGCGGGCGGGCGGCCGGTGCCGGGAGAGGCGGGGCTGGTCGCCCAACCGTGGACCGGCCCAGAGCGGCCGACGCCGCCGCGGCGAGTTCCCCCGCGCTGCCATAGCGTGCGTCCGGCTCTTTGGCCATTCCCCGGGCGATGACGTCGTCGAGTGCGGCCGGGACGCCGTGGGCCGCCCGCGAGGCGCGCGGCGGCTCGGCCATCAGATGTGCCCGCATCTGTTGTGCCGGATCGCCCGCGCCGTAGGGCGGTTGTCCGGTGAGGGTCTCGTAGAGCACGCAGGCCAGCGAATAGACATCCGACCTGGCATCGACCGTGCCGGTGAATCGCTCCGGCGCCATGTACCCCAGCGTGCCGACCACCAGCCCGGTGGCGGTGAGCGCGGTGCCGTCGGCGGCGCGGGCGATACCGAAATCGATCAGATATACGAAACCGCTGGTGTGCAGAAGGATGTTGCCCGGCTTCACATCGCGGTGCACGAGTCCGGCCGCGTGCGCGGCGTCCAGCGCCTCGGCGGCCTGGGCGATGACGTCGACGGCCCGATCCGGCGGCAGCGCGCCCGATCGCAGCCGGGTGCCCAAGTCGACGCCATCGATGTAGGCCATCTCCAAGAACAGATGGCCGTCGACCTCGCCGAACGCGTGGATGGGCACGATGTGCGGGTCGCGCGCCCGAGCGCCCAGCCGCGCCTCCCGCTCGAAGCGCTGCCGATAGAGCGAATCCGCGGTATACGCCGCGGACAGCACCTTGAGCGCCACGGCGCGGCCCTCAAGGTCGTGTGCCAACCACACCTCACCCATGCCGCCACTACCCAGCAAGCGTTCGAGCGAGTAGTTCCCGAACGTGCCACCGGCGCTCTGCACGGACATGCCTCGACCGTATCGCCGGGTTTCGTCGCCATCGCGGGCGGGAGGGCGTCCGCTTTCGTGCTGTCGACGCCGCACGTTACGCGGAGAAGGCTTCGTCAGGCATCGGCGGTGCGCTCGATGTCGGTGAGATGGGCGATGTTGGCCCGGTCGTCCGGGGACGAGCTCGGTTCGGTGGTGAACCAGGAGTCGAGGATCTCCCGTAGCTCGGCGCTCGAGGTCGAACGCAGGCTCAGGGCAAGGACGTTGGCGTCGTTCCAGGTGCGGGCGCCCGCCGCGGTCGAGGCGTCCGCGCAGAGTGCGGCGCGGACACCTGCGACCTTGTTGGCCGCGATCGAGGCGCCCGTGCCGGTCCAGCAGCAGACGACGGCTTGGTCGGCGTGGCCGGAGGCGACATCGCGGGCGGCCGCTTCGCTGGCCCAGGCCCAGTCGTCGCGTTCCTCGTCGGACAGCGCGCCGTGCAACACGAGTTGGTGGCCGCGCTTGCCCAGTTCGTCGACCAGTTCCGCGGCCACTCCGACCCGCTCGTCCGCCGCCACCGAAATTCGCATGCGTTCAGCGTAGTTGCCGGTTCGCGGGCAGTGCGGACGATCGTTCGCATTGACAGTATACTGTCAAATATGACAGCATACTGTCATGATGAAGACCGTGCACATGGCCGTTTACGACACACTCGCCGACTGGGAGGTGGGCGCGGCGACCGCGCACATCAACAAGCCGAGCTGGCACCGGGAACCGGGAACCTGGCAGGTGAAGACGGTCGGCCCGACCGTGGAGCCGATCACGACGATGGGCGGCATGCGCATCGTGCCGGATGTCGTGCTCGCCGAGCTGACCCCCGCGGACAGCGCGATGTTGATCCTGCCGGGCGCGGACACCTGGGAGGGGCCGCACTTGGATCCGTTCGCGCACAAGGCACGCGAGTTCGTGGACGCCGGTGTTCCGGTCGCCGCGATGTGCGGTGCGACATTCGGCTTGGCCAAGGCGGGTCTGCTCGACACTCGCGAGCACACCAGCAACGTCGCCGAATACCTTCGCTACAGCGGGTATTCGGGTGCGCACCACTACGTCGACGAACCGGCCGTCACCGACGGTGACGTCATCACCGCCGGGGCGAGCGCGCCGTTCGAGTTCGCGCGCGAGGTGCTCGGCAGGCTCTGCGTGTACGAGCCGCATGTGCTGGATGGCTGGTACGCGTTGTACGCGCACTCCGATCCGGCCGGATGGGCGGTGCTGGCGGAATACGACGCGCAGCACGCGTGAGCGAGAATCGTCGGTGATCCGGCCGGATCGCCGGCATCGGGAGGCGACGCATGACCCCAGAACAGGAATTGTTCGCCGCGGCGGCGATCACGTCGTTCCGTTTGAACGGTCAGTTCCTCGGCGTGGCCGAGGAACTGGCGCGACCGGCGGGCCTGACCGCCGCTTGGTGGCAAGTGCTCGGTGCGGTGCTGCGTGCGCCGCTACCCGTCGCGGGCATCGCCCGCGAGATGGGCATCACCCGCCAGAGCGTCCAGCGCATCGCGGATCTGCTCGTGGATAAAGGGCTCGCCGAATACCAGCCCAATCCCGCCCACCGGCGCGCGAAACTCGTCGCGGTCACCGACGCGGGCCGGGCCGCGGTGCACCGCATCAACCCGCAACACAAAGTGCTGGCCGAACGGCTCGTAAACGAACTCGGCCGCGATCAGCTCGCGCGCACCGTCGAGGTGCTCACCACGCTGTCCGCCGCGATCGACGCGATCACCACGGACGGCGCCTAGCCGCGCCAACCAACGACGATCGCGTTCGACCGCAGCGTACGTCGTCGTAGGCGGAAGTGCGGGTCGCGGAAAGCTTTTCGCGCGCCGAGCCTCTGGGCAGCGGCTGTTGTCGGATCGCCGAGTTCCTGGTCCCCGGCGGGCTTCCGAGACCGAGGAGGCGGCAGCGGCGGCGTGGTTCGTCGCAGGTCCGGACGTGTCGCTCAGTCGGCGAACGGGGACTCGGTCTTCCCGATCAGGTCGGCGACGGAGTCCACCACCATCGTGGGGCGGTAGGGGTAGGCCTCGAAGGACGCGCGGGTGGAGATGCCCGAGGTGACCAGGATCGTGCGCATGCCCGCTTCCAGGCCGGAGATCACGTCGGTGTCCATCCGGTCGCCGATCATCACCGTCGACTGAGAATGTGCGCCGATGCGGCGCAGCGCGGAGCGCATCATCAGCGGGTTCGGCTTGCCGACGTAGTACGGGTCGCGTCCGGTGGCGCGCGTGATCAGCGCGGCCACCGAGCCGGTCGCGGGCAGCGAGCCATCGCGGGACGGGCCGGTCGGGTCGGGGTTGGTCGCGATGAAACGGGCGCCTCGCTCGACCAGCCGGATCGCGGTGGTGATGGCCTCGAAAGAGTACGTGCGGGTCTCGCCGAGGACGACGTAGTCCGGGTCGCTGTCGGTCAGCACGTAGCCGATCTCGTGCAGTGCGGTGGTGAGGCCGGATTCGCCCACCACGTAAGCGGTGCCGTTGGGGCGCTGTTCGTTCAGGAAGGTGGCGGTGGCCAGCGCGGAGGTCCAGATCGCTTCTTCCGGGATGTCGAGCCCGGTGTGCCGCAGTCGCGCCTGCAGATCGCGCGGCGTGCGGATCGAATTGTTCGTCAACACCAGGAACGGTGTCTCGTTGGCGCGCAGTTCGGCGAGGAACTTGTCGGCGCCCGGAATCAGATGGTCCTCGTGCACCAGCACGCCGTCCATATCGGTCAAGTAGGACAGGATCGGCTCGTCGTCTGCGCTCACGCGGGCCATTATCCGCTATCGCCCCGCGGCGGCCACCGCAGAAACATTTCGCCCCCGCCGCGGTGTTCTCCGCTGTGAAGATCATCCGCGTCGGGCCGTCGGCGCGGAGGGCGGCAGCGTTGACTACTGTCGATGACGGATCGCGATGGCGGCGAAACGAAACGCGAGGAGCGTGCAGATGAGCGGACTCAAGCTCGGATACAAGGCATCGGCGGAGCAGTTCGGTCCCCGTGAACTCGTCGAGATCGCGGTGCTGGCCGAGCAACACGGCTTGGACAGCGCCACCGTGAGCGACCATTTCCAGCCCTGGCGGCACAAGGGCGGACACGCGCCCTTCTCGCTGGCCTGGCTGGCCGCGGTCGGTGAGCGCACCCAGCGCATCCAGCTCGGCACGTCGGTGCTCACCCCGACGTTCCGCTACAACCCAGCGGTGATCGCGCAGGCATTCGCCACCATGAGTTGCCTGTACCCCGATCGCGTGATGCTCGGTGTCGGCACCGGTGAGGCGCTCAACGAGATCGCCACCGGCTACACCGGCGAATGGCCGGAGTTCAAGGAGCGTTTCGCGCGCCTGCGCGAGGCGGTCGACCTGATGCGCGCCCTGTGGACCGGCGACCGCGTCGACTTCGACGGCGAGTACTACAAGACCGTCGGCGCCTCCATCTACGACGTGCCCAAGGGCGGTGTCCCGATCTACGTCGCCGCGGGCGGCCCCCTGGTCGCGCGGTACGCCGGACGCGCGGGCGATGGCTTCATCTGCACCTCGGGCAAGGGGATGGACCTCTACACCGAGAAGTTGATGCCCGCCGTCGCGGAGGGCGCGGCGAAGACCGGCCGCAGCGTCGACGACATCGATCGGATGATCGAGATCAAGCTCTCCTACGACACCGATCCGGAACTGGCCAGGGAGAACACCCGGTTCTGGGCTCCGCTGTCGCTCACCCCGGAGCAGAAGCACAGCATCACCGACCCGATCGAGATGGAGGCCGCCGCCGACGCGCTGCCCATCGAGCAGATCGCCAAGCGCTGGATCGTCGCCAGCGACCCCGACGAGGCTGTCGCCCAGATCAAGCCCTACATCGACGCGGGCCTCAACCACCTGGTCTTCCACGCCCCCGGCCACGACCAGCGCCGCTTCCTCGACCTCTTCCAGCGCGACCTGGCCCCCCGCCTCCGCGCTCTGGCCTGACCGTCCACGAGTGGCACACCACGGATAGGTCTTCTCGGCCGATGCCGCACTGGTGTGCCACTCGCGAAGTCACGCCCGGCGGAGGGCGAAGATGCGCAGGTCGCGGGTGGTGCGGGAGCGGTAGGCGGCGTAGGCGCCGGTGATGTCGACGAAGCGTTGGAAGATCGCGTCTTTGTCGGGAGTCTCGACGGGGGTGGCGGTTACCCGGATGCGTTCGCCCGCGATCGCCACCGTCGCGGTGGGGTGGGCCAGGAGGTTCGCGGTCCAGGCCGGGTGGTGCGCCTGGCCGAAGTTGCTGCCGATCACGTAGAGCGTGTCGCCGTCGTGCACGTACAGCAACGGCTGGGTGCGCGGTTGGCCGGACTTGCGTCCGATCGTCGTCAGCAGGATGACCGGCGCGCCCATCGGGCCGAGCACGGTGTACTTGGCATGGGTGCGCTCCAGGACCGCCCGGTCCAGTGGCGTGAGGGCCCGGACGAGTCGGGAGCCGGGCTTGGTGGCCGCGAATCTGCTTGCCGCGCGAGCGAATAGGTTGGTCCGCGAACCCCACTGCCGGTCCGGAAATTGCTCAGCCATGCCCGGACTATAGCGGCCCGGGATATCGGCTTCGGCGGCTTCGCGCCAGCACGTATCGAACCTCGCCGAGCAGGCCCCGGTGGGTGACGATCGTCGCGCGGCGGGTTCCGGTTGCCGCTGGTTCACTAAGCTCTGGGACATGGCCGACAACGCTCCATCCGCCGTGTACATCGCCTCTCCCGAAGGCGACACCGGTAAGTCGACGGTGGCCCTCGGGGTACTGCAGACGCTGTGCGCGACGACCGCGCGGGTCGGGGTGTTCCGGCCGATCACACGCTCGACCACCGAACCCGACTACATCCTCGAACTGCTGCTCGAGCACAGCACGGCGGACATCGACTACGCGCAGGCGATCGGCACCACCTACGAGCAGGTGCACGCCGATCCGGACGCGGCGATCAGCGAGATCGTGCTGCGCTTCCACGAGGTCGCCAAAGCGTGCGACGCGGTGGTGGTGGTCGGCAGCGACTACACCGACGTGGCCAGCCCCAGCGAGTTGCGCTTCAACGCCAGGATCGCGGTCAATCTGGGCGCACCCGTGTTACTGGTGGTCCGCGGCGCCGGGCGCACTCCGGACGAGGTGAAGCAGCTGGCCGAACTGTGCGCGTCGGAGCTGGCGCACGAGCACGCGCAGCTGGTCGCCATCATCGCCAATCGCTGCGACCCGCAGCGGTTGGACGAGGTGAGCGCGGCGCTCGGCGGGTTCGACGTCCCGTCCTGGACACTGCCCGAGGTCCCCTTGCTGATCGCCCCCACCATGGCCGAGCTGTGCGCCGCCATCGACGGCGAGATGTACAGCGGTGACCCGGAATTGCTGCACCGCGAGGCGCTGAAGGTCATGGTCGGCGGCATGACCGCCGAGCACATCCTGGAACGGCTGACCGAGGGCGTGGTGGTGATCGCGCCGGGCGATCGGTCCGACGTACTGCTGAGCGTCGTGAACGCGCACGAGGCCGAGGGCTTTCCGTCGCTGTCGGGCATCATCATGAACGGCGGCCTGCTGCCGCATCCCGCGGTGGCGCGGCTCATGACCGGCCTGAAACCCAAGTTGCCGATCCTCACCACCGAGCTCGGCACCTACGACACGGCGGGCGCCGCGTACCGCAGCCGGGGCCGCATGTCCGCGGGCAACCCACGCAAGGTGAACACCGCTCTGGCTCTGATGGAGGAACACGTGGACGCCGCGGAGCTGTTGCGGCGCATCGACGTTCCGCACAGTCCGGTGGTCACGCCGCAGATGTTCGAATACCAGCTCATCGAGCGCGCGCGAGCCGATCGCAAACGCATCGTGCTGCCGGAGGGCGACGACGACCGTATCCTGCGCGCGGCCGGACGGGTGTTGCAGCGCAAGATCGCCGATCTGGTCATCCTCGGCGACGAGACGGCGGTGCGCGCCCGCGCCGCCGAACTCGGGGTGGACATCTCCGCCGCGCAGGTGCTCGACCCACGCAACTCCGGCTACCTGGACGAGTTCGCCGCCGAATACGCCGAACTGCGCAAACACAAGGGCATCACGCTGGAGCGCGCCCGCGAAACCGTCGCCGACATCTCGTATTTCGGCACCATGATGGTGTACAAGGGGATCGCCGACGGCATGGTCTCCGGCGCGGCGCACACCACGGCGCACACCATCCGCCCGTCGCTGGAGATCATCAAAACGGTGGAAGGCGTCTCCACCGTCTCCAGCGTGTTCCTGATGTGCCTGGCCGACCGGGTGCTCGCGTACGGCGATTGCGCGGTCGTGCCGGATCCGACCGCGGAGCAGCTGGCCGATATCGCGATCTCGTCCGCGGCGACCGCCGACCGCTTCGGCATCGAGCCCCGGGTCGCGATGCTGTCGTACTCCACCGGCGAATCCGGTAGCGGGGCGGACGTGGACAAGGTGCGCGTCGCGACGAAGCTGGCGCGCGAGCGCGCACCGAAGTTGCCGGTGGAGGGGCCGATCCAATACGACGCCGCGATCGAACCGACCGTCGCCGACGCCAAGCTGCCCGATTCGGAAGTCGCCGGGCGCGCCACGGTGTTCGTGTTTCCCGACCTCAATACCGGCAACAACACCTACAAGGCGGTGCAGCGCAGCGCGGGCGCGATCGCGATCGGCCCGGTGCTGCAAGGTCTGCGCAAGCCGGTCAACGACCTGTCGCGCGGCGCGCTGGTGGCCGACATCGTCAACACCGTGGCGATCACCGCCATCCAGGCGCAGGACAGCTGATGGGTGCGTTCGCCGTCGCGGCGCGGGCGCGTCGCGGAACAAGCGCGTGGTGATCGTGGTTGCCGAGCGAGTGCGACGCGACTGCGGGACACGGGAGGCGTGATGAGCAAGACGGCCGAGGGCATGGTGCTGGTGATCAATTCCGGCTCCTCGTCCATCAAATACCAGCTGGTGGACCCGGATTCGGGCGTGGTCGCGGCCTCGGGCGTGGTCGAGCGGATCGGCGAGGACGAAGGTGGGATCGAGCATCGCGCCGACGGCTCGACCACCGAGCGCCGCGAGCGGATCGCCGACCACGCCGCCGGGCTGCGACTGATCTTCGACACGTTCGCCGCGACGGGCCACGACTTGGTACGCGAAGGCGTGCGGGCGGTCGGGCACCGGGTGGTGCACGGCGGCGAGGTGTTCTACCGGCCCACCCTGATCGACGACGACGTGGTGGCCGCGATCAGCGAACTAGCCGCGCTGGCGCCGCTGCACAATCCGGCCAACGTCGCCGGGATCGAGAGCGCGCGGGCGCTGTTGCCGGGCGTGCCGCAGGTCGCGGTGTTCGACACGGCTTTCTTCCACGGCTTGCCCGCCGCCGCGAAGACCTACGCCATCGACGCCAAAGTAGCGGCCGCGCATGGCATTCGGAAGTACGGCTTCCACGGCACCTCGCACGAATACGTGTCCGGCTGCGCGGCCGACTTCCTCGGGCGTGACCCCGCCGAGCTGAACCAGATCGTCTTCCACCTCGGCAACGGCGCGTCGGCGTCGGCCATCCGTGGCGGTCGTCCGATCGATACCAGCATGGGCCTCACGCCGCTGGAAGGCCTGGTGATGGGCACCAGGTCCGGTGATCTCGATCCCGGCATCGTGGCGCATCTGGCGCGGTCGGCGCACCTGGACATCGATGCGATCGACACGCTGCTCAACCGGGATTCCGGGATCAAGGGCCTGTCCGGCGTGAACGACTTCCGCGAACTGCGCCGTCTCATCGACGGCGGGGACGAGGCCGCGCGGCTGGCCTACGACGTGTACATCCATCGGCTGCGGCGCTACCTCGGCGCGTACCTGATCGACCTGGGCGGCGTCGACGCGATCACCTTCACCGGAGGAGTCGGCGAGAACAGCCCACAGGTGCGGGCCGACGCCCTGGCCGGTCTCGGCGCGTTCGGCATCGAGGTGGATCCCGCGGCCAACACCGCGGAAAACCGTGCCGCGCGGCGTATCTCCCCGCCCGGCGCACCGGTCGCGGTGCTCGTGGTGCCGACCAACGAGGAACTGGCCATCGCCCGCGCCGCGCGGCACGTGGTCGACGGCTAGATCCAGGTCTTCGCGCGAATGAGGTTGGCCAGGTCGACGAGCGCGTAGCGATGCCTGCGGTTGGGCGCTCCACGAGCCAGCGAGCGCAGGCCCGTCTCGGCGCCCGCGCGGAGTTCGCGTTCGGTGAACGGCGCGCCGAACAGTGTGGCATCGGGACGCTTCGGCGTGTTGCCCGCCTGGAGCCACGCGAGGGCCGCGCCGAGCACCAGCACCCGCATCTGCACCGCGCGACTCTCGCCCGCGGGCAGGCTCAGCATCCGAGACGCCGAGATGTGCAGGGTGGCCTCGTCGAGATCGGCTATCGGCGCGGCGGTGAGCATCAGCAGCACCGCCGTCATCCGCGCGGTGGTGAAATGCCGTGACGCGGCGGGCACGGCGTCCAGCGCCTGCACGGCCTCGGCCACCCGCTCGTCCGCCGCCAGCTGCCTGGCCAGCCCGAAGGCGGCGCTCACCACGGTGCGGTCGGTGCGCCAGACGGTCTCGTACGCCTGCTCGGCATAGCTGCGCCACTGTTCGGGGTCCGGCGAATCCCAATGCTGGAGTATGAGTTCGGCCGTTGCGGCGAGCGCCAGCTGGGGGGCGAGTTCGCCGGGGAGCACCCGGAAGACCTCGTCGAAGTCGGTGAAGGCGCGCTCGTACTCCCGGTCGAGCAATTCGGCCATGCCCCGAAACCAGCTCACCCGCCACTCCCGTTCGGGCAGCCGCGCCAGCAAGTCAAGCACCGTGGCGGATTCGCGCAGATCGAGCCGCACGCGCGCCTCGGCGAGGGTGAGTTCCAGCTCGAGCGTCTCCGGGGCGTTGCCGGGATCGGCTTCGGCTCGCTCACGTGCGTGCCGCAGCGCCTCCAGCGCGTGGGCGGGCTCGGGATGCACGGCTGCCGAGAGCAGGGGCGCGGCCGGGTCGGCCGGATCCAGCAGCGGAATCGGCAACGCCGCCACCACATCGGGGGCGTCGAGCAGGCTGCTGCGGGGGCGGCCGTCGGTGTAGGCGTCGGTTTGACTGATCAATTCCTCGGTGCCGAAACTGGACCGCGGCGGCGTGAAGACGGTGGACAACTGCGGGTGTTCGGTCTCGGTCTCCAGCGCGAGGATCTCCCGCAGCACGCCCGACATCTGGGCGGACATCGCACGGGCGGAGGGAAGGCGGCGTTGCGGGTCCGGGTCGGTGGCGCACAGCAGCAGACGATGGAAACACTGGTAGCGAGCCAGCACCGGCTGGTCGGCTGGGTCGGGCAGGCCGTCGAGGTACCGTCCGTGCTCCGAAGGCATGTTCAAGGTGAGCACGGCCAGCGTGCGCCCCACGGTGTAGACGTCGGAGGCGACGGTCGGGCCCGTACGCGCGATCTCCGGCGCCTGGAACCCTCTGGTGCCGTAAAGGTTTCCGTACGCTTCGATGGTGGCGACGGCCCCGAGATCGATCAGTTTGACCTGGTCGTCGGTGACCATCACGTTGTCGGGCTTGAGGTCGTTGTAGGTCAGGCCGGTCGAGTGCAGGTAGTCCAGCGCGGGCAGGATCTCGAGCAGGTAGGCGATCGCCTCGGTGACCGGCATGCGCTTCGGGCGTTCGTAGGAGTCGAGGATGTCGCGCAGCGACCGGCCGCCGACGTACTCCATGACGATGTAGCCGACGGGTGTGCCGTCCGCGCCGGTGTGCTCGACGAAGTTGTAGATCTTGACGATGCTGGGGTGCGCCACCTCGGCGAGGAATTGGCGTTCGGCCATGGCGACCGCCTGCGCTTCGGCGTCACCGGCGTGCAGCAGGCCCTTCAGCACGACCCAGCGGTCGCTGACATTGCGATCGATCGCCAGATAGATCCAGCCGAGTCCGCCGTGCGCGATGCAGCCCTGGATCTCGTACTGTCCCGCCACCATGTCGCCCGGGTACAGCGTAGGACGGAAGTCGAAGGGCGCCTCGCAGGTCGCGCAGGTGCCCGCCGTGGTCGCGGGCCGGGTCGCCGTCGCCCGGCCGACCGGTTTGCCGCAGCGCCAGCAGAATCGCCTGCCTTCGGAGACGACCGCGTTGGTGAGCACGGCGTCGCGGGGATCCGCGGGCGTCACCGTCGGGATAGGCACCAGCCCGGCGCCGAGCCGCCGCACCGCAGGCCGGGTGCGCGCGGTGCGCACGCTGCGTCCGGAGGTGCGCTGCGGAGCCGACGCGGGTTCGGAATCCGTGCGTCGCGTCTGATCCGATGTCGCCGCGTACGCCGCCGTGCCCTGGGTTCCGCCCGGTTCCGGTGTCTCTTGCCTTTCGGCGGGGTCGCGTAGCCACGCGGCCGTGCTCGATGCCGTTTCCGGGCGGTTCACCTGCAATCGGGTCGCGTCCGAATCCGCCTCTTCCGCCGACTGTTCCGCATCCGCGGGCGATGGTTCGCGTTCCGTGTCCGGTGGGTTGTCCCGCGTGGGCGGCCCATGTCGCTCCGCACCGGTGCGGTCCGGTGTGTCGTCGGTGGACGAGGCCGATTCCTCGGCGTCGCGCACGGCAGGGTTCCGTGGGGTGTGCGCCTCATCGGGGGGATCAATGTCCTCGACGCGGTTCAACGCGACTGGGCCGAACGAGGTCGCCGCACGACCGATCGGCGTATACGTGGTGTGCTCGATTTCTTCGGCCGCAACCGTTTCCGGCTCGCCCACACCCGCGCGCCGCCCCGTTCCCGTGGCGTGTGCCCCCAGTTGTCGCGGGTCCGCGTGGTCTCCACGCGACGGTTTCGCCACCGCCGCGTTCTGCTGCCGCCCGGCCGCGCTGGATCCACCCTCGAACACAGCGGCCGGGCCGGGCCCTACCGCGGCGTTCTCGTCCGGGTCGGGCTCGGGGACCTGCCGTGTGCTCATCGACCCGTCAGTCCTGATACGTAGGGGCGGGTGGAGCGGGTACGGGGCCGAGAACGGTGAGATATTTCTGGTAAAGCCCGACCCAGGTGCCGTCGTTGCGGATGCGTTCCAGTGTGCCGTTGACGAAGCGGACAAGGTCGTCGTTGCCCTTGGTGATGCCGATGCCGTACGGCTCCTCGCTGATGCTGCCGCCGACCAGCTCGGTGTACGGGTCCTGCGCGGCCAGGCCTGCGAGCACGGCGTCGTCGGTGCTCACCGCGTCGACCTGGCGCTGTTGCAGCACGACCAGACAGTCGGCCCAGCTCGGCACGGTGAGGATGGTCGCGGCGGGCTGGTCGCGGCGCATGTGCTCCAGCGACGTGGTGCCCGAGACGATGCACACCCGCCGGCCCGCCAGATCGGCCAGGCTGCGGATCCCGGAGTTCTTCACCGCGAGCACCCGCTGGTTGGCGCGCAGATAGACGGTGGAGAACGTGACCTTCTCGCGGCGCTCGCAGTTGATCGTCATGGTCTTGGCGACCAGGTCGACGGTGCGGTTCTGCAACGCCGTCTCCCGCTCGGCGGAGCCGAGGCTGCGGAACTCGATCAGATCCGGGCTGCCGAGCAGATCGCGGGCCACTTCCCTGGCGATGTCGGCGTCGAAACCGACGATGGCGCCGGAGATCGGGTCACGGTAGCTGAACAGATTGCTGCCGGTGTCCAATCCGACGAGCAGCCTGCCGCGCGCCCGGATCGCGTCGATCGCCGCGCCGCGCGCGGCAGCGCCCGCTCCGGTCGGACGCAGGCTCGCGGTCGGGTCTCCGCACCGCGACGTGCCCGGCGACGGCGGGACCGGCGAATCGGTGAGCACCGGAACGGCCTTGGCAGGCAACGGGGGATCGGTGTACTTCGGCGTCTTGCCCGACACCGGCGCGCCGGAATCGCTCGCACAGCCGCTCGCCAGCGTCACTACGACGAGGGCGGCCACCAGAATGCCGCGCGCGGATCTCATCGGTACTCCCGAAGCCGGGGCCAGATGCCCAGTCCGACATAGCCTGCCGCCAGTATGCCGAGCACCATCGCGCCCGCGCCCAGGAAGTCCAGGGTGCGGGCCGCATGGGAGATCCTGTCGCGCAGCGTGTCCCTGGTGGCGGCGATGCCTTGCTCCAGCGAACGGTCCAGCGCCTCCACCTGCACGGTGACGTCCGCCGAGCCGGGTCCGGTCGCCACCACGGCCGCGCTGTTGAAATCGCCCTTCGCCAGCGCGTCGTTCATGCGCTGGTGCGCCACTCGCCAGCGCGCCAGGGCAGGCACGGCATTGCGCATCTCGTTCGCCGCGGGCGCGGAGCCGGGATACTTGCCGATCAGATCGGCCAGCCGTTCGATGTCCGCGTCGTAGGTGCGGTCGTAGTCGCCGGTCGCGTCGCGGCGCACCAATTTCAAGGTCTCCGCGGCGCGGGCCTGCTGCACCAGGATGCGGCTCTCGGTCAACCGGGAGGAGGGCACCGCGCCGTCGTCGCGAGCGCTGATCATCGCCGCCGCCGACACCGAGCCCGCGATCACCGTCCACGCGAGCAGGATCAGCATGGCCGCCGACGCGAGCACCAGTCCCGGGTTGAGCACCCGCCGCCAGCGTCGCGCCAGATCGCGCTGGACCCAGACCAGCACGCCGAGGGTGAGCAGCAGCAGGCCGATCGCGGACCACGGCGGGCGCACGTGGTTGCGCTGCGCGGCGGTCACCGCCGCCGAGCGATGATTGTGCAGTTCCTCGGCCATAGGTAGCAGCGTCGTCTGCATCTGGTTGGAGGCCTCGCTCAAATACGCGGCGCCGACCGGATATCCGCTGCGATTGTTCGTCCGTGCGGTTTCCACCAGACCGGAGTACACCGGCAGGCCGGTGACTATGCCGGTGCGCAGCCGCGCATCCGGATCGGCCGCCGCGTCGGATTGGGTGACCAATTCCGCCGACGCTTCGCCCAGTGCCTGCGTGTAGCGATCCCGCACCGCCTGCGGCTCCAGCCCGCCGGAGATGAAGGCGGTGCTCGCCGCTGCGTCGGCGATCGACAGCGAAGTGTAGAGCCGGAGCGCGGAATGCGCGTCCGGTTCGGTGTCGCGCAGCAACACATCCAGGCCCTGCTGTCGGTCACCGACCGTCGCGGCGGTCATCGAGCCCGCGGCCAGGCACAACCCGATGAGCAGCAGCCCGAGCGCGATCAGCCGTCCCGGTGAGGAATTGGCGAACGAACGCAGATTGGTCAGGTCGAGACGTTCGCGCACCACCGCGACGCTCAGGCCGCCCGGATCGTCCCGACCGGCGGGCTCGGGCGCGGACGACGGCCGGAGTTCGGCCGTCGTCGGCTCGGAGCTAGCCATGTCCACCTCCCCAGTTTGGGCCGCGTACGCGGATTTCTCGACGGCTGGACCGGATATCCGATCGATCCGTGCGTGTTGGTGCGGAGTTTATTGTGGTCGTACGGGCGCCGCGGCGTGTGAAACACCCCCGATTGGGAGGAGACGGCGGTGAGGCGCTGCCCGCGGCTGGACGAGGATGGGTACGACATGCGTGGTGACGGTGACGGTTGGTCGCGTGGCCCGGACGGATTGCGGCACTGGGGGCGCTTCGGCGCCGCCGGACTGCTGCTGCGCGCTCCGCTGGCCGATGGCGGTTCGGCGGTGCTGCTGCAACACCGCGCGCCGTGGAGTCATCAAGGCGGGACCTGGGCGTTGCCCGGCGGCGCGCGGGACAGTCACGAGACGCCCGTGCACGCGGCGGTCCGCGAGGCGTGGGAAGAGGCGGGCATCGATCCGGCCGACGTCCGGGTGCGCGGCGAGCGGGTGACAGCGTCGGCCCTGAGCGGCTGGACCTACACCACGGTCGTCGCCGACGCGGTGATGACGCTGCCGACCACCGGCAACCGCGAGAGCACCGAATTGGCCTGGGTTCCCGAGGACGACGTCGACGCCCGCCCGCTGCATCCCGGTTTCGCCGCGTCCTGGCCCACTCTGCGCGCCGCACCGGCGCGGGTGCTGCTCGCCGAACTCGGCGACGATCGAGCCGTCGCCGCCGCCCTGCCGCGCACGCTCGACCTCGCCGACCTCGGTTTCGTTTGGCTGCATTCGGATCCGGCCGGTCCGGGCGACTACGCCAGGATCGTCGACGAGCCGGGCGTGCAGGCCGCGGAGCCCGCGTCGAACGGGAACACGGCGGTGGAGACCGCGCTTTCGTTCACCCGCGGACAGGTGCTTTCCTGACCGCGGCGCTCACGCGTTCGCCAGTAGCGCCGTTTTCAGCTCACGCGCCGCGGCTTCCGGATCGCGTGCCTCGGTGATCGCGCGCACCACGACGACCCGCTTCGCCCCGGCTTCCAGCACCTGCGCCAGGTTCTCGGCGTTGATCCCGCCGATCGCGAACCAGGGCCGGGTGGGATGGGCGTCCGCGGTGGAGCGAACCAGTTCGGGGCCCGCCGCCTGCCTGCCGGGTTTGGTCGGGGTCGCCCAGATGGGGCCGGTGCAGAAGTAATCGATGTGCTCATCGATCGCGGCGAGCCCGGCCTGCGCGCGATTGTGCGTGGATCGTCCGATCACCACGTCGGGCCCGAGGATTCGGCGCGCGTACCAGGGCGGCAGGTCGCCTTGGCCGAGGTGCAGCACGTCGGCGGTGGCGGCGAGGGCGATGTCGGCGCGGTCGTTCACCGCGACCAGCCCGCCGTGCCTGCGCGCGGCGGCCTTCAGTTCGGCCAGCGCGCCGAGCTCGGCCCTGGCCTCCAGCGGGCCGAACTCGGCCTCGCCCGGTGATCCTTTGTCCCTGAGCTGGATGATGTCGACTCCGCCTGCGAACGCGGCCTCGGCGAACTTGGCCAGATCGCCCTTCTCCCGGCGAGCGTCGGTGCACAGGTACAGCCGCGCGTTCGTCAGACGCTCCCGCGGCGAGGCGGGTCGATTGGGGTGGGAGGGTTGCACGCCTTCGACCGTAGCCGCGCTACCGTGGGATGCGAAACAGGAGGCAGGTGGATCGGATGCGGACTCTGGCCGTCGTCGGTGGCGGCGCCGTGGGGCTCGCCGTGGCCTGGCGGGCCGCCGAGGCCGGTTGGTCGGCCACCCTGTTCGATCCGGCTGTCGCCACCGGGGCCTCCTGGGTGGCCGGGGGCATGCTCGCACCGCTGTCGGAAGGCTGGCCCGGCGAGGATCGGGTGCTCGAATTCGGCGCAGCGTCGCTGGCCCGCTGGCCGGAATTCGCCGCCCGGCTGGCGGACGCGACCGGCGTCTCGGTTTTCGTGGCGGACGAGACCATGACCGTCGCGCTGGACGCGGCCGACGCGGCCGACCTGCGCACCGTGGCCGATTGGGTCGGCGGACGCGGGCACGAGCTGCGCCTGCTGGACCGCGCTGGAGTGCGTGAGCGGGAACCCGGCCTGGCCAGGACGGTGCGCGCCGCGCTGCTCGCACCCGCCGAACCCGCGATCGACAACCGCAAGCTGGTCGCCGCGCTGCGGCGAGCCGCCGAGGCGGCCGGCGTCGTGGTTCGCGCCGAGTCCGTAGACTCGCTGACGGAACTTCCGCACGACCAAGTCGTGCTCGCCGCGGGAGCCGCGTCGGCGGCATTGTGGCCGGAGCTGCCGGTTCGCCCGGTGAAGGGCGAGATCCTGCGCCTGCGGCAACGGCCCGGCGTCGCGCCCGCGCCGCGCCGGGTGATCCGAGCCAGAGTGCACGGGCGCGCGGTCTACCTGGTGCCGCGCGCCGACGGAATCGTCGTCGGCGCCACGCAGTACGAGGCGGGTTTCGACACCGCGGTCACCGTCGCCGGCGTCCGCGACCTGATCGCCGACGCGGAGGCGGTCTTCCCCGGCATCGGCGAATACGAACTCGCCGAAGCGAGCGCCGGTTCCCGGCCGGGCAGCCCGGACAACCTGCCGCTGATCGGCCGGCTCACCGACCGCATCGTCGCGGCCACCGGGCACGGCCGCAACGGCATGCTGACCCTGCCGCTCACGGTGGACGCGGTGGCGAGCCTGCTCGGCGGGGCAATGCTGCCCGAAGCGGAAGTAGCCGACCCGCAACGCTTTTCGACGACTGTAGGAGGAATTCGATGACGCTGTCATCCGTCCCCATCGGTGTCACGGTGAACGGCGACGAGCACGAGTTCGCCGAGCCGCTCACCGTGCGCGAGTTGCTGGAGCGCCTCGGACTGCCGTGCCGGGGTGTCGCGCTCGCGGTGGACGGAGCCGTGTTCCCCAAGTCGCGCTGGGACGAACCGGTCGGGCGCGGCTGGCAGATCGAGGTGCTGACGGCGGTTCAAGGTGGCTGAGGCTGCGACGGCATCCGCGCGGGCCGACGCCCCGCTGCGGATCGCGGACCGGGAGTTCGGTTCCCGCCTGATCATGGGCACCGGCGGCGCGGAGAACCTCGCCGTGCTGGAGGAAGCGCTGATCGCCTCCGGCACCGAGTTGACCACCGTGGCCATGCGGCGCATCGACGCCGCGGGCGGCACTGGTGTGCTCGACCTGCTGAAACGTCTGGACATCGCGCCGCTGCCGAACACGGCGGGCTGTCGCACCGCGGCCGAGGCGGTGCTCACCGCGCAGCTGGCGCGTGAGGCGCTTGACACCAACTGGGTGAAACTCGAGGTGGTCGCCGACGAGCGCACCCTGCTGCCGGACCCCGTCGAACTGCTCACCGCCGCGGAACAACTCGTCGACGACGGCTTCGTCGTGTTGCCCTACACCAACGACGACCCGGTCCTGGCTCGCCGTCTGGAGGAGACGGGTTGCGTGGCGGTGATGCCGCTGGGCGCGCCCATCGGCACCGGCCTCGGCATCGGCAACCCGCACAACATCGAGATGATCGTCGCCGACGCGAAGGTGCCGGTCATCCTCGACGCGGGCATCGGCACCGCGAGCGACGCCGCCCTCGCCATGGAACTCGGCTGCTCCGCGGTGTTGCTGGCCACCGCCGTCACCAGGGCGAAGCGCCCCGAGTTGATGGCCGCGGCGATGGCGGACGCGGTGCGCGCCGGATACACCGCGCGCTTGGCCGGGCGCATCCCGAAGCGCTTCTGGGCCCAGGCATCGTCCCCGGGGCTGTGAGGCGTCGGGCTCGAGTCCAGAGGCTCGGGACGTCGATGACGGCTTTCGGAATCGCGTGCTCGGCCCTCACTCCGTCGGCGAACGATGGCGGCCCAGTCGCCCCCGGATCCAGCCGTTGACGGAAGCGGGTCGAGCAGGTGCCTGCCATCACTCGGTGGGGCGAGTCCGGGCGCGCTGGGTTCGGGCCTCAGCCGTTGACGAAGGTGAGGTTCGTCGCGTCGTAGCGGTCGCCCGCCACTTGCTCCGGCGGGGCGGCGGCCTCGATGGCGGCGATGTCGTCGACGGACAGTTCGATGGTCAGCGCTGCGAGGTTCTCCTCCAGGTACCGCTGCCGTCGGGTGCCGGGAATCGGCACCACGTCCTCGCCCCGGTGCTGCACCCAGGCCAACGCGAGCTGGCCCGCGGTGACACCTTTCGCCGCGGCCAGCTCGTTCAGCTCGGCGACGATCGCCAGGTTCCGTTCGAGGTTGCCGTCGGCGAAGCGAGGCTGGCTGCGCCGCACGTCGTTGTCCGCCAGGCCTTCCACCGAGTTGTACCGTCCGGTCAGGAATCCGCGCCCGAGCGGCGAGAAGGGGACCAGGCCGATGCCGAGTTCACGGCAGACCGGGAGAATCTCCGCCTCCAGATCACGCGTCCACAATGACCACTCGCTCTGCAACGCGGCGATCGGGTGCACCGCGTGTGCGCGGCGAATGGTGTCCGCGCCCGCCTCCGACAGCCCGAGGTGCCGGACCTTCCCGGCCTGTACCAGCTCGGCCATCGCGCCGACGGTCTCCTCGATCGGCACCTGCGGGTCCACCCGGTGCAGGTAGTAGAGGTCGATGTGGTCGACGCCCAGCCTGCGCAGCGATGCCTCGCATGCCTGTCGCACGTAGGCCGCGTCGCCACGGATATGAGTGGGCTCGCCCAAGCGGTTGGCGAAGCCGAATTTCGTGGCGAGCACCACCTCGTCTCGCCGCCCTGCGACGGCCCGTCCGATCAGCTCCTCGTTGTGCCCCGCGCCGTAGAAGTCGGCGGTGTCCAACAAGGTGACCCCCACGTCGAGGGCATGGTGCAGCGTCGCGATCGACTGCTCGTCGTCCGCAGCGCCGTAGCCGTGACTCATACCCATGCACCCCAGGCCCTGCGCGGAAACCGTCAGCCCACCGAGCCGCCGACTCGAAATGTCGTTCATGCTGCTACCTCCTGCACTCGAATTCGTCGGCCCCGACGCTAGGTGCTGGAGCGCGCTCCATGTCAACAGCGCGGTGCGATTCCCGCGAGTGGCACATGGTCGAAGATGTTCTCGCACTTCGCCGCAACCATGTGCCACTCGCGGCGCCTCAGCGGCGTTCGTGGCGGGAGCGGGCGAGGTCGTAAGCGGTGCGGAGGAGGGTGCGGGTGGGGGCGGTGGTCCGGGGGCCGGGGTTGATGACTGCCAGCCAGGCGGCGGATGCGTAGACCGGGTGGGGGATCACCGTATCGGTTGCGCTCGGATTGTCGGGGGTGGATCGTTCGCGGGGAGTGTGGCCGGTCCAGTGGGTGAAGGCTTCTTTTCCGGCGGCGATGTTGACGCGGAACGCATCTGGGCGGTCCAAGTCCGAACTTTCGTCGCCGGGATAGTTCTTCGTCACGATCGTCGCGAAGGGCTGGGTCGCCTTCGGTATCACCCCGTCCGGTGAGTAGTAGAAGAAGGTATCGCCCCAGCTGATCTCCGGTGAGCCGTCGCCGGGGCCGGGGCTGAGGGTGAGGACTCCGTCGAGGGTGGAGACGAAGCCGATGATCTCGTCGATGGTCACGTATTCCAGCGTTTCATTAAGGTGCTTGTGGAGACTTCGAGCAGGAGATGCATGGCAAATGGCGCGACAAGTCGCAACTCCACGATGCGCACGGCCGATGTGGCGCTGCGCGTCGGGTACTCCGTGCAGCAGATCCGCAACCTCGAACGCGACGGTGTGCTGCCGACGGCGATACGCACTGCGACCGGCTACCGCAGGTACGGCGAGGTGCATGTGCGTTCCGCACTCGCCTATCGAGCGCTGGCGGCGGGCGTCGGCCCCGTCGAAGCCAAGCGCATCGTTCGCGCCGTCCACGAGGGACCGGTACCTCAGGTACTGGCTCTGCTCGACGCAGCACATGCCCGGCTGGACCGGGAACGCACCGATCTGGCACTCGCCAAGCGGGCGGCGGAGGTGATCTCCGCCGAGCCGATCGCCGACGTGCGCCCCTCCGATGCGATGAGCGTTGCCGAACTCGCCGCCGCGCTGGGCGTGCGCCCGTCGACACTGCGGCATTGGGACGCGGAGGGACTCGTCGTCCCGGATCGCGCGACCACGCAGCGCACGCGGCAGTACTCTCCCACCCAGGTCCGGGATGCCCGGATCGTCCATCAGCTCCGCAGAGCGGGATACCGCGTCGACACGCTGAAGACCTTGATGTCCGACCTGCCGCGCGGCCACCGATCCGATGATGTCGAGGCGGCGCTGGCGGCCCGGGACACGAGCATCGCGGCTCGATCTCGCGCCCTGCTCGACGCGGCCGCCGCGCTCGCCGCCGTGTTCGCCCTCGCGGTGTAAACGCCTGTGATCCTGCCGCTCCGAACATCGGCGGCGCTGCGCGATCCGAGTGCGATCCCCGGTTACATCGCTCCGCTGCTGCGCGTCGCCGCCGAACTACTCGGCCGTTGCGACTTCGGCCTCGACCCTTAAGGGATCCTGTTTCCTGTCCTCATCCTCGAGGATGATCCAACTCGGCACTAATTACCGACGCGCGCGCCCGCGATTTGCGGAATGCTGGGCGGCATGATCGAGCTGAAAGGCCTCACCAAGCACTACGGGCAGACCGTAGCGGTGCAGGATCTGACCTTCACCGTTCGCCCCGGGCAGGTAACGGGGTTCCTCGGACCGAACGGCGCGGGTAAATCGACCACCATGCGCATGATCCTCGGCTTGGACAAGCCCACCGCGGGCACCGCCTTGATCAAAGGCAGGCCGTACCACGAGCTGGACCATCCGCTGCGCACCGTCGGGGCGCTGCTGGACGCCAAGTGGGTGCATCCGAACCGGTCGGCGCGGGCTCATCTGGAGTGGATGGCCGCCTCCAACGACATCGCCAAGTCCCGGGTGGAGGAGGTGCTGCGGCTGGTCGGCCTGTCCGAGGTTGCGGGCAAGTCGGCGGGCGGCTTCTCGCTCGGCATGTCGCAGCGGCTCGGCCTGGCCGGCGCGCTGCTGGGCGACCCGGAGGTGCTGCTGTTCGACGAACCGGTGAACGGCCTCGATCCGGAGGGCATCCTGTGGATCCGCCGCTTCATGCAGCGGCTGGCCGCCGAGGGCCGCACGGTGCTGGTCTCCAGTCATCTGCTGTCGGAGATGGCGCAGACCGCCGAGCACCTGGTTGTGATCGGGCGCGGCAAGCTGATCTCGGATTCCACCACCCAGGAGTTCATCGAACGCGCCTCGGAGCAGACGGTCCGGGTGCGCAGCCCGCAGCTCGACCAGCTGCGCAGCGTGCTCACCTCCAACGGCATGACCGTCAGGGAGGACGGCGCGAGTGCCGACGGCCCCGCGCTCATGGTGGCGGGCGTCTCCAGTGACGCGGTGGGCAAGCTCGCGGGCGAGAACAGCATCACGCTGTTCGAGCTGGCCCCGCAGCGCGCGTCGCTGGAAGAGGCGTTCATGCGGATGACCGGCGGCGCGGTGGAGTACCACGGCGAAGGCTTCGATCAGGTGATGGGAGGTGCGCTCTGATGGGCGTGCTGGCAGCGGAACGAATCAAGCTCACCTCGACCAGGTCGCCCTGGTGGTGCTCGGCGATCGTCGTCGCCCTCGCGCTGGGCATGGCCGCCTTGCTCGCCTCGGTGGCGCGCGCGTCCTACGGCACGGAAGGCGCGATCGACCTGACGGTCTCCACCGCGGTGGCCGGGATCAGCGGTTTCGGCGTGATGGTCCTGATGATCATGGCCACCCTGACCGTGACCAGCGAATACCGCTTCGGCATCATCCGGACGACGTTCCAGGCGACGCCGCACCGGGCCAAGGTCATCCTGACCAAGGCCGGGCTGGTCAGCGTGTACGGCGCGCTGCTGACCATCGCCTTGGCGTTCGTCGCCTACGTGGTGGCGAAAGCGATCAGCGGGCCGGACGCGGGTGCGGCGCTCACGCTGTCCAGCGCGGCCGACTGGCGCGAGGTCTACTCCATCCCGATCTACGCGTTCCTGTGCGTCGTCCTCGCGGTCGGCGTCGGCGTGCTGGTGCGGCAATCCGCCGCCGCGATCTCGCTGATCGTGCTGTGGCCGCTGCTCATCGAGGGATTGCTCGGTGCGTTCGGCAGCTTCGGACGCAATGTCACCCCGTTCCTGCCGTTCGCGAACGCGAACCATTTCATGAGCGCCTCCCCGTCCACGGCCAACTGGCACTGGGGACCCTGGGGCAGCCTGCTGTACTTCACCGTCTTCGTCGCGATCGTCTTCGTCGCGTCGCTGGTCGTGGTGAACCAGCGCGACGCTTGAGACGAGCTCCCTTGACGACCCGAGTCGCCTTCCCTCGCCACTCGGGTTGACGGTGCGCCGACCTTGTCGGGAGGTCCGGCGCTCCCCCCACCGCCCGTCACTGCCCGGCGGACGGTGCCCTGATCGGCCCGGTGCGAACCCTCGCGCCGGGCCGATCGTGCGTGTGAACATCGAGGAAACTATGCCCCTTGCCGGTTCCGAGACTCCTTCTCGCCCGAGTAGCCTCGGTGCGGCAACCAGCTCGTTATCCAATGCCGGGCCCGACGGTGTGCTCGCTGAGGTTCGCAGCGGAGGTGGCACATGGTGATGATCGGTAACCTGCCGACGTCGGATCGGCTGAGATACCCTCGGGGCGTGCATGAAACACCTTCCGGCGGCGCCGAGCCGGGGTCGGGGCCGGAGGCCGAGGGAGGGGTACCGCCCGAGGTGGTCATTCCGTTGGAGCCGTCCGATCCGGGCGATGCTCCCCGCCGTTCCGGCGGGTTACGGCGTGCCCAGATATCCGCGCTGGTGAACGCGGCGAATCAGCGGGCGGACCTGATCGGCGTGCTGCGCAAGGCGCGGCAGCAGCTGCCGGGTGATCCCGCTTTCGGCGACCCGCTGTCGGTTTCCGGGCCCGGCGGGGCGCGAGCGGTCGCGCGCGCGGCGGACAAACTGGTCGGCGACGCACCGAGCGCCGCGCGGGAGATCGGCTTCGGCGCCTTGCAGGTCTGGCAGGCCGCCCTGGAGCGGATGGGACGCGGTAAAGGTAGCCAAGAAGTAACTGTCATGTTCACCGATCTGGTGGCCTTCTCGCGCTGGTCGCTGTCGGCCGGTGACGAGGCCACCCTGGAACTGCTGCGCAAGGTGGCCAAGGCCATCGAGCCGCCGATCGCCGAGCGGGGCGGCCACGTGGTCAAGCGCATGGGCGACGGGGTCATGGCGGTGTTCCCCTCGGCCGACCGGGCGGTGCGCGCCGCCGTGACCGCCAAGCGCAACCTGGCCGACGTGCAGGTGCGCGGCTATACCCCGCAGATGCGGATCGGTTTGCACACCGGTTCCCCGCGTGAGATCGGGGGCGACTGGCTCGGGGTGGACGTCACCATCGCGGCCCGGGTCATGGAGGCGGGCGGCAACGGCAACACCATGCTGTCGGAGGCCACGCTCCAGGGGCTGCGGCCGGAGACGCTGGCGGAGCTGGGCTTGGCGGCCAAGCCGTATCGCCGCAGCTTCTTCGCGGCGCCACTCAACGGTGTCCCTGAGGACCTGCGAATCTTCCGGTTGTCGAGGGGCTGAGCGGCTGCCTCTCCGCTCGATCTATCCGAGCCACCAGGCCAGCGCGCCACCCGCCGCGAGGGCGGCGCAGACGGCGAGCGCGATGGACAGCGGCCGGGCCGTCCTCCAGGTGGTGTAAACGCCGCCGAGCAGGAAGCCCGCCAGGGCGAACAGAACGATCACGGTGACGTCGCTGGACACGGTGCCATCTTGCTCCAGCCCGCTCGCTCTCCCGGTGGCCGGGGCGGCGGGGCGACAATTAACAAGCACGCATGCTTGCTTTTTTCTGGCCCCGGTGTGATGCTGGTCGCGGAACGCGGACTTCACGGGTGCGGCATGCGGCTCATCCTGACGGTTCGCCGTACAGGAGGCATTCCCGCTGATGAGTATGCTGGCCGCCGACCCGGACGTGCTCCGGATCGGCAACTGTTCCGGCTTCTACGGCGACCGGCTCGGCGCCATGCGTGAGATGCTGGAAGGCGGACAGCTCGACGTCCTCACCGGCGACTATCTCGCCGAACTCACCATGCTGATTCTCGGCCGGGACCGGATGAAGGACCCGGACCTCGGCTACGCCAAGACCTTCGTCAAGCAGATCGAGGACTGCCTCGGGCTGGCGCTCGAACGCAACGTGCGCATCGTGGCGAACGCGGGCGGCCTGAACCCGGCCGGTCTGGCGCAGCGTCTGCGCAAGGTTGCCGCCGACCTCGGACTGGACGCCAAGATCGCGCACGTCGAGGGCGACGACCTCCTCGCGCGCGCCGGTGACCTCGGCTTCGGCGCGCCGCTGACCGCCAACGCCTACCTCGGCGCGTGGGGCATCGTCGAATGCCTGAACGCGGGCGCGGACATCGTGGTCACCGGCCGGGTCACCGACGCTTCGGTGATCGTCGGGCCCGCCGCCGCGCACTTCGGCTGGGGCCGAACGGATTACGACCGCCTGGCCGGCGCGGTGGTGGCCGGGCACGTCATCGAGTGCGGCACCCAGGCCACCGGCGGCAACTACGCCTTCTTCACCGAGCTCGCCGATCTGGGCAGGCCGGGTTTCCCGATCGCGGAGATCCGCGCCGACGGCGGCAGCGTCATCACCAAACACGCGGTCACCGGCGGCGCGGTCACCGTCGACACGGTCGAGGCCCAGCTCATGTACGAGATCCAGGGGGCGCGCTACGCCGGGCCCGACGTCACCTCCCGCCTGGACACCATCCGGCTCGACCAGGACGGCCCGGACCGGGTGCGGATCAGCGGCGTCACCGGTGAGGCCCCACCGCCCCGGCTCAAGGTCTCGCTGAACACCATCGGCGGCTTCCGCAACGAGATGGAATTCGTGCTCACCGGTCTGGACATCGAAGCGAAAGCGGAACTGGCGCAACGGCAACTGGAGTCCTGGCTGCCGAGCCGACCGTCCGAGCTGACCTGGACCTTGGCCCGCCTGGACCGCCCGGACGCCGACACCGAGGAGCAGGCCAGCGCACTGCTGCGCTGCGTGGTGCGCGATCCGGACCCGAACAAGGTCGGGCGCGCGTTCTCCAACGTCGCGGTGGAGCTGGCGCTGGCCAGCTATCCGGGGTGCAGCTTCACCACCTTGCCGGGCAACGGTTCTCCTTACGGCGTGTTCACGCCCGGGTTCGTCGACGCCGCCGAAGTGCCGCACACGGCGGTGCTGCCCGACGGCGCCCGCGTCGAGATCGCCCCGGCGACGGAGACGGCCGAACTCGCCGCCGTCGACGAGCCGCCCGCTCCGGAACCGCTGCCCGCCGGGGAAACGCGCCGCGCGCCGCTGGGAACCGTCGCGCTGGCACGCAGCGGTGACAAAGGCGGTGACGCGAATATCGGTGTGTGGGTGCGCACCGACGAGCAATGGCGCTGGCTGGTGCACACGCTCACCGTGGAGCGCATCAAAGAACTACTCCCGGAAGCGGCTTCGCTGACCGTCACCCGGCATGTGCTGCCCAATCTGCGGGCGCTGAACTTCATCATCGAAGGTCTGCTCGGCCAGGGCGTGGCCTATCAGGCCCGCTTCGACCCGCAGGCCAAGGGACTCGGCGAATGGCTGCGGTCTCGTCACCTCGACATTCCAGTGGAGCTGCTGACATGACGAAACTCTGGGAAACGCCGGAACGACGCGAATTGCGATCCACGGTGCGCGGATTCGTGGAACGCGAGATCCTGCCGTACCTGGACGGCTGGGAGCGCGCCGGTGAGATTCCGCGCGAGCTGCACAAGAAGGCGGGCGCGCTCGGCCTGCTCGGCGTGCAGTTCCCGGAATCCGCGGGTGGTTCCGGCGGCGACGGCGTTGACGCGATGATCGTCTGCGAGGAGATGCACCAGGCCGGTGCGTCCGGCGGGTTGTTCGCCTCCTTGTTCACCTGCGGCATCTCCGTGCCGCACATCATCGCCTCGGGCAACGCCGACCAGATCGAGCGCTGGGTGAAGCCGACGCTGGCGGGCGAGAAGATCGGATCGCTCGCGATCACCGAGCCCGGCGGCGGCTCCGACGTCGGGCACCTCACCACCACCGCGCGCCGCGACGGCGACCACTACATCGTCAACGGCGCCAAGACCTACATCACCTCCGGCGTCCGCGCCGACTTCGTGGTCACCGCGGTGCGCACCGGCGGGCCGGGCTCCGGCGGCATCTCGCTGCTCATCGTCGACAAGGACACGCCGGGCTTCACGGTCAGCCGCAAGCTGGACAAGATGGGCTGGCTGGCCTCCGACACCGCCGAACTGTCCTACGTCGACGTCCGGGTGCCGGTGGAGAACCTGGTCGGCCCGGAGAACTCCGGCTTCTACCAGATCGCGGGCGCGTTCGTCAGCGAGCGCGTCGGGCTGGCGGTGCAGGCGTATTCCAGCGCGCAGCGTTGCCTGGAACTGACGCTGGAGTGGGTGCGCAATCGCGAGACCTTCGGCCGCCCGCTGATCAGCAGGCAGGCGGTGCAGAACACGGTCACCGAGATGGCGCGTCGGATCGATGTGGCCCGCGTCTACACCCGGGATGTGGTGCAGCGCAGCGCCGAAGGCGAGACCGACCTGATCGCCGAGGTGTGTTTCGCGAAGAACACCGCGGTGGAAGCGGGCGAGTGGGTGGCCAACCAGGCCGTCCAGTTGTTCGGCGGCCTCGGTTACATGCGCGAATCCGAGATCGAGCGCCAGTATCGGGATATGCGCATCCTCGGGATCGGCGGCGGCACTACCGAAATACTGACCGGACTGGCGGCGAAGCGATTGGGGTACCAGTCATGACCATTCTGCGCAGCACCTTGGACACCGCCGCGCCCGAGTACGAGGCGGCCGCGGAGGCGATGACGGCCAAGCTCGCCGAGGTCGACGCGGAGTTCGCCAAGGCCATCGCGGGCGGTGGGCCGGACAAGCTGGCGCGGCATCGCAAGCGCGGCAAGCTGACCGCGCGCGAGCGCATCGAACTGCTCGTCGACGAGGACTCGCCGTTCCTGGAGTTGTGCCCGCTGGCGGGCTGGGGCAGCGAATTCCACGTCGGCGGCAGCACCATCGCGGGCATCGGCATCGTGGAGGGCGTCGAGTGCATGATCGTCGCGCCCGATCCGACCGTGCGCGGCGGCACCTCGAACCCGTGGACGCTGCGCAAGACGTTGCGGATCAACGACATCGTGCGGGAGAACCGGCTGCCGGTGATCTCGCTGGTGGAATCCGGCGGCGCGGACCTGCCGACGCAGAAGGAGGTCTTCGTCCCCGGCGGCCGGATGTTCCGCGACCTCACCCAGGCGTCGGCGGCGGGCATCCCGACCATCGCGCTGGTGTTCGGCAACTCCACCGCGGGCGGCGCGTACATCCCCGGTATGTCCGATCACGTGGTGATGATCAAGGAGCGCTCGAAGGTGTTCCTCGGCGGTCCGCCCCTGGTCAAGATGGCGACCGGTGAGGAATCCGACGACGAATCCCTCGGCGGCGCGGACATGCACGCGCGGATCTCCGGCCTGGCGGATTACTACGCCGTGGACGAGCAGGACGCGATCCGCATCGGCCGCTCCATCGTCAAGCGGCTGAACTGGCGCAAGCAGGGGCCCGCCCCGCGCGCCGAGGTGATCGAACCGCTCTACGACCCGGAGGATCTGCTCGGCATCGTGCCGTCGGATCTGAAGATCCCGTTCGATCCGCGCGAGGTGATCGCCCGCATCGTGGACGGCTCGGATTTCGACGAGTTCAAGCCGCTCTACGGCAGCAGCCTGGTCACCGGATGGGCCGAGCTGCACGGTTACCCGGTCGGCATCCTGGCCAACGCGCGCGGTGTGCTGTTCTCCGAGGAATCGCAGAAGGCCACCCAGTTCATCCAGCTGGCCAACAAGTCGAACACCCCGCTGCTGTTCCTGCACAACACCACCGGCTACATGGTCGGCAAGGAGTACGAGCAGAAGGGCATCATCAAGCACGGCGCGATGATGATCAACGCGGTCTCCAATTCGAAGGTGCCGCACATCTCGGTGCTGATGGGCGCGTCCTACGGCGCGGGCCACTACGGCATGTGCGGCCGGGCCTATGACCCGCGCTTCGTTTTCGCCTGGCCCAGTGCGAAATCCGCCGTCATGGGCGGTGCGCAGCTGGCGGGCGTCATCTCGATCGTCGGCCGGGCCGCCGCCGAGGCGAAGGGCCTGCCGTTCGACGAGGAGGCCGACGCCGGGATGCGCGCCATGGTGGAGGCGCAGATCGAGGCCGAATCGCTGGCGATGTTCATGTCCGGGCGGCTCTACGACGACGGCGTCATCGACCCGCGCGACACCCGCACCGTGTTGGGAATGTCCCTGTCGGCCATTCACAACGCCCCGATCAAAGGCGCCGACGGCTTCGGCGTCTTCCGAATGTGAGGCCGACGATGACTGCATCGCAGAGCGATTCGATGAAGGGCAGCGGCCGGGTGACGGGTGGGCTCACGAATGTCCTTGTCGCCAACCGTGGCGAAATCGCCCGCCGGGTCTTCGCGACCTGCCGCAGGATGGGTCTCGGCACCGTCGCGGTGTACTCCGACGCGGATGCCGCCGCGCCGCATGTCACCGAGGCGGACGCCGCGGTGCGCCTGCCCGGCAACACGCCCGCGGAGACCTATCTGCGCGGTGAGCTGATCATCGAGGCCGCGGTCGCCGCTGGCGCCGATGCCATCCATCCTGGATACGGATTCCTCTCCGAGAACGCCGAATTCGCCAAGGCCGTGCTCGACGCCGGGCTGGTCTGGATCGGGCCGCCTGTCGAGGCGATCGAGCAGATGGGCTCGAAGGTCGCCGCGAAGAAGATGATGGACGCCGCGGGCGTGCCGGTGCTCGCCGAACTGGACCCGGCCGAGGTCACCGAGGCGCACCTGCCGGTGCTGATCAAGGCGTCCGCCGGTGGCGGCGGGCGCGGCATGCGTGTGGTTCGCGAGCTGGCCGACCTGACTTCGCAGATCGAGGCCGCCCGGCGCGAGGCGGAATCCGCCTTCGGCGATCCGACGGTCTTCTGCGAGCGCTACCTCGAGACCGGCAGGCACATCGAAGTCCAGGTGATGGCTGACACGCACGGCACCATCTGGGCGGTCGGCGAGCGTGAGTGCTCGATCCAGCGCCGCCACCAGAAGGTGATCGAGGAGGCTCCGTCGCCGCTGGTGGAGCGCACCGAGGGCATGCGGGCGCGGCTGTTCGAGGCGGCGCGGCTGGCGGCGGGCGCGATCGGCTACACCGGCGCGGGCACCGTCGAGTTCCTCGCCGACGAGCAGGGCGAGTTCTTCTTCCTGGAGATGAACACCCGCCTGCAAGTGGAGCATCCGGTCACCGAGTGCACCACCGGGCTGGATCTGGTGCGCCTGCAACTGGACGTCGCCGCGGGCGGCGTGTTGCCCGCAGAACCGCCCGCCATGCACGGGCATTCGATCGAGGTCCGGCTCTACGCCGAAGATCCGGCGCACGACTGGCAGCCGCAGAGCGGCACCGTGCACCGGATCGATATCCCGTCGGTGCTCATCGAGTTCGACCTGCTGGACCGCCCGGGCGTGCGGCTCGACACAGGCGTGGTGGACGGCTCGGTGGTCGGCGTGCACTACGACCCGATGTTGGCCAAGGTCATCTCCTACGCCGAAACGCGCGGCGAGGCAGCACGATTGCTGGCTTCGGCGCTGCACCGCGCGAAGATCCACGGCCTGGTCACCAACCGCGACCTGCTGGTGCGCGTGCTGCGTCATCCGGCGTTCCTGGCGGGTGACACCGACACCGCGTTCTTCACGACGCATGGGCTGGCCGCCCTGGCCGCGCCGCTGGCGTCGGAGTCCGACGAGGCGCTGTCCATCGTGGCCGCCGCGCTCGCCGACGCCGCCGCCAACCGGGGCAGCGCGCGGGTGGGCGGCGGGCTGCCCAGCGGGTGGCGCAATCTCCCCTCGCAGTCACAGCGCAAGTCCTACGAAAGCCGCGCTACCGGAACGCACGAGGTGGGTTACCGGTTCGGCCGGACCGCCGTCACCGTGGACGGTCACGACGGTCTCGCTCTCGTCGAGTCGGCTCCCGATCGCGTCGTGCTGTCGGTTCCGGGTGAGCGCGGCCCGGTGCGCAGGCAGTTCGAGATCGCCCGCTACGGCGACCAGGTCTACGTCGACTCGCCGCTCGGCCCGGTGGCTCTGCGCAGGCTGCCGCGTTTCAGCGATCCGGCCGACCAGGTGGCCACCGGTTCTCTGCTCGCGCCCATGCCGGGCAGCGTGATCCGGCTCGGCGCGGAGGTCGGCAACCACGTCGAACAGGGCCAGCCGATCCTGTGGCTGGAGGCGATGAAGATGGAGCACACCATCGCCGCGCCCGCCGCGGGCGTGCTCAGCGCCGTCAACGTCACCGTCGGCCAGCAGGTCGACGTCGGCGCCGTGCTCGCGGTCGTCGAACCCGTAGAAACTCAGGAGAGCTGATGACATTCATCGAAACCGACGAGCAGAAGGCGCTGCGGGCCGCCGTCGCCGCGCTGGCCACGAAGTACAACTACCGCGACTACGTGCTGCCGAAGGCGCGCAAGAGCGAGCCGCTGGACGAATTGTGGCAGGAGGCGGGCAAACTCGGGTTCCTCGGCGTGAACCTGCCGGAGGAATACGGTGGCGGCGGCGCGGGCATGTACGAGCTGTCGCTGGTGATGGAGGAGCTGTCCGCGCAGGGCGCGGGCCTGCTGCTGATGGTGGTGTCCCCGGCCATCTGCGGCACCATCATCACCAAGTACGGCACCGACGAGCAGAAGCGGGAATGGCTGCCCAAACTCGCCGACGGCTCCGGAAAGATGGTGTTCGGAATCACCGAGCCGGACGCGGGCTCCAACTCCCACCAGATCACCACCACCGCGCGCCGCGACGGTGACGACTGGATTCTCAACGGCCGCAAGATTTTCATCTCCGGCGTTGACCAGGCCGAGGCCGTGCTGATCGTGGCCCGCACCTCCGACCACAAGACCGGCAAGCTCAAGCCCGCCCTGTTCATCGTGCCGACCGACGCCGAAGGCTTCACCAAGACGGCGCAGGAGATGGACATCATCGAGCCCGATCACCAGTACAACCTGTTCCTCGACGACGTCCGGCTGCCGTCCACCGCGCTGGTCGGCAAGGAGGACGCGGCGTTGATGCAGTTGTTCGCGGGCCTGAACCCGGAGCGGATCATGGGCGCCGCGATGGCCGTCGGCATGGGTCGCTACGCCATCGAACGCGCGGTGGAATACGCCAAGGAGCGCACGGTGTGGAAGACGCCGATCGGTGCGCACCAGGGCATCTCGCATCCGCTGGCGCAGGTGAAGGTCGAAGTGGAGCTGGCGAAGCTGATGATGCAGAAGGCCGCGACCCTCTACGACGCGGGCGACGAGATGGGCGCCGCCGAGGCCGCCAACATGGCGAAATACGCGGCGGCGGAAGCCAGCATCAAGGCGCTCGACCAGGCCGTCCAGACCCACGGCGGCTCCGGCCTGACCAAGGACGTCGGACTGGCCGCCATGCTCGCCGCCGCTCGCATCGGCCGCATCGCGCCGGTGAGCCGGGAAATGGTCTTGAACTTCGTCGCCCAGTACTCGCTGGGCCTGCCGAAGTCGTACTGAGAGGACGCGCATGACCGAGACGGCTCCGTTCGTCCGCTACGAGGTGAGCGGCGGCGTGGCGACGCTCACCTTCGACTCGCCGCACAACCGCAACGCGCTGTCGTCCAAGCTGGTCGCCGAGCTGCTGCGCGGACTCGACGACGCCGCCGACGACGAGAAGGTGCGCGTCGTCGTGCTCGCGCACACCGGCAACACGTTCTGCGCGGGCGCCGATCTGAGCGAGGCGAGCGACGCCGATCCGGCCGTGGCCGCCGACGAGCGCACCCGGGTCATGATCGGCGTGCTGCGCAGGCTGGTGGAGATCCCGAAGCCGGTGATCGCGCGGATCGACGGCAACGTGCGGGCGGGCGGCATGGGCATCGTGGCCGGTTGCGACATCGTCGTGGCCGGGCCGGGCAGCAGTTTCGCGCTCACCGAGGTGCGGATCGGGCTGGCGCCGTTCATGATCTCGCTGACCCTGCTGCCCAGGCTCGATCCGCGCGCGGCCAGCCGGTACTACCTCACCGGCGAGAAGTTCGACGCCGCCGTCGCCGAGCAGATCGGCCTGGTCACGGTAACCGCCGACGACCCGGCCGCCGAGGTGGCGCGGCTGTGCGGGGAAGTGCGCAAGGGCTCCCCGCAGGGGCTGGCCGAGGCCAAGCGGTTGGTCAACGCGGGCATCCTCGCGGAGTTCGACGCCTCCGCCGAGGAGCTCGCGCGGCGTTCGGCGAGCTTCTTCGGCACCCCCGAAGTGCACGAGGGCATGCTGGCCTTTTTGCAGCGCCGCCCGCCGAGCTGGGCAGAATAACGACCATGGCGACACCCCACGAACCCAAGCAGGACCGCAGCCGAGCCACCCGGCAGCGCCTGCTCGAGGCGACCATCGACTGTCTGGCCGAGATGGGCTGGGCGGCCGCGACGGTCGCGGTCGTCGCCGAACGGGCCGGGGTGTCGCGTGGCGCGGCGCAGCATCACTTTCCCACCAGGGAGGATCTGATCACCGCCGCGCTGGAGTTCATGTTCGACACGCGCAGCGGGCAGGCGGTGCAAGAGGCATCGTCGCTGGGGGAGCTGGGCGACGGCGTCGGCCGTACGGAGGCGGTGGTGGCGGGGCTGGTCGAGTCGTACACCAGTCCGCTGTTCAAAGCCGCGTTGCAGGTGTGGACGCACGCCGCCGCCGACCCGGTGCTGCGCGAACGCATCGTCCCGCTGGAAGCCCGCTTCGGCCGCGCGTCGCATCGTCGCGCGATCGAGGCTCTCGGCGTGGACGACTCCGATCCGGTCACCCATCACCTGGTCCAGGCGACCTTGGACATGGCCCGCGGCCTGGGGTTGGCCGACGTCCTCACGGACGACTCGGCCCGCCGCAAGCGCATAGTCGAGCAATGGGCGGCCACGCTACACGCCGCTTTGCACGCTCCTCGCTGATCGGGAGTCCGCGATCGGCGCACTCAGCAGCAGGACTATCGCGGCGACCATGGCGGCGAGAGTGAGCAGAGCGTAGGAGTTGCCGACCAGGAATTGCATGACGGTCCAGTGGAATTCCCGGCCGTTGGTCTGGGGTACGAACCAGATCAGGCCTTGCGGAAGCAGCGGCAGCGTCTGATCCCATGTTCCGATCGAGTCGACTTGCATCGGCCACGCGAAGGCGAACAACGCGATCGCGCCGGGCACGGTGATGCCGGCTGTCCACGATCGGCGGGACAGTGCGCGCACGGCCCAGACGAGCGCGGGCACCGCCCACACCCAGTAGTGGGTCCAGGAGATCGGTGAGCACAGCAGCGTCACACCGGCGGCGAGCAGGGCGCCGAGCATCTCGTCTCCCCGCTGGTAGGCGATTCGCGCCGCGGCCAACCCGGCCAGCCCGAGCCCGCCGGCGCCGAAGAGCCACACCACGTGGCTGTCCCACGTGGTCCATTGCAGGCGGCCGAGCACACCGTTGAGCGACTGATTCTGCACGTATGCGAAGCCGATCCGGTTCTGCGACGCCACGGTCGAGGTCCAGAACTGGATCGCCTCGGTCGGCCGATACCAGAGACCGACCGCGACCGTGGCCGCGAACGCGCCCATCGCGACGGCGGCGGCCTTGAATTGGCGGGTGATCACCAGATAGACGACGAACACCGCGGGCGTCAGTTTGATGCCGGTGGCGATACCGATGAGGATGCCGCGACTCCGGCGGTGTCTCGGCATGGCGAGGTCGCCAAGGACCATCGCCATCAGGATCATGCTGATCTGCCCGAAGCGGAAGGTCTGCTGCACCGGCTCGAGCCAGAGCGCGGCGCTGCCCACGGCAAGCGTCATCGCCAGCATGCCGAGCCCACGCCGATACCGCATCAGTACAGCGGTGCACCACACGCTGACATACAGGGAGATCAGCGTCGTGACCACCATGCCGGTGCCGATGTAGTTGATCGGGAACCGCGCCAATTCGGCGCAGATCCACGCGGCGAAGACGGGATAGAGAAACGGCAGGAACATCGGGCCGCGGGCGGCGTACAACTGATCCGGGTGCAGGGCGGCGGCCTTGCCGCCCCACATGTAGACCTGCAGATCTATTTGGTGCCAGTACATTTCCCAGTTCGGCCGCAAGAACAGCAGCCAGGCCGCCAGGGAGATCGCGGTGAACACGATGGCCGCGCCCAGGGCGAGCGCGGCTCGTGGCGGTCGGCTACGCGCGGTCGATAGTTCCGTCGCCTGCGCGACAACGACAGTTGTCGCCGGTGCGACAGTTGCCATGAACTTTCCTTCATCAGATGACGATCGATCGGCGGAACCGTTGCCGGACAACATGATCGGCGCGGTCCCGAGGGCAACGCTGAAACCGTGAGCTCGTCTAACGATACGGCTACTACCAAAGTAGTATTACCATTAGGAAATGTAACATGTGTCACTTTTGGCCTCCCTGTGTGGGAAGCGCCGCTTACCGGGTCCCGATGTCCCGGTGCATGTGATCGCGTGGATCGGTAGGGGCGCGACAGACAACTCGCGCCCCTCATCTTCAACGAATTCGCTTAGGGCTCTACCGAAATCGGCGCACTCGTGCGCTGTGCCCGATCAGCACAGTCCTTGCTGCTCGAGGCGCCCGGAATCGATGGCATAGGAGGAGGCCCCGATGGCGGCGCCGATCAGGCCGACGATGATCGCGCCGGGGATCGCGCCGACGAAGAAGACGGGCAGGCCGACCAGCGCGCCGATGGCGGCGCCGATCGCCGCGCCGATTCCCGTGCGCAGTTCGATCGTGTCGCCGGGCGGCAGGCACGCCTTGATGTAGGTCACCTGCGGGGCCTCGACGGTCGCCGCGGCGATCGGTTCGGTGCGGTCGACGGGCGCGGCCGACGCGGTAGCGGCGAATCCGACGGTGAGCGCGGTTGCGACCAGTGCGCTGACCACCGTCACGGCCAGCTTCGTGAAAGCGTTCAACTGTTTCCCTGAATGTTCGCGGTGGACACGTGACCTGATGCGCTCCGGGTTCCCGCTCCGGAACGTGCGCTGTCACGCATCCGATCATCATCGCTGGAGTTTTGCGGTGTGCCAAGACCTGACGCTCGAATAGCCTGCGCCGGTGACAACTCCGAGCTTCTTCGCGTCGATGTCACACTCGCCTGCGTCGCGTCGTCCTTCCTGTGAACGCGAAACGACGCAGCGACACAAGGAGTGAGGACCATGACGAAGGGCACGAAGATCGCGGTAGCGGGCGCGACCGGGCGGCTGGGCAGGCACGTGGTGGATGTGCTGAACGAGCAGGGGCACGACGTGGTCGCCTTCTCCCGGGCCGACGGTGTCGACATCGAGACCGGGCGGGGCCTGGTCGATGCGCTGGATGGTGTGCGCGTCGTGATCGACGTTTCCAGCACGCCGTCCCCGGACCGGGAGGTGGCGACGGCCTTCTTCACCGCGACCGCGCGCAATCTGCACGAAGCGGGACAGAAGGCAGGGGTCGAGCGTCTGGTGGTGGCGTCGATCATCGGCATCGACGGCACCACCGCCGGATACAACGCGGCCAAGCTGGCCCACGAGCGAGCGCTGCTGGAAGGGCCGCTGCCGGTGCAGATCCTGCGTGCGGCGCAGTTCCACGAACTGGTCGAGCTGATGATGGGGTGGGGCACCCAGGGGGACACCGCCTACGTGGCCGAGATGCGCACCCAGTTGGTCGCCGCGCGTACCGTCGCCGAGGAACTCGTCCACCTCGCGCTCGCTCCCGAGATCACCGCGGCTCCTTTCCCGGAAATCGCGGGCCCGCAACCGGAAACGATGGCCGGCGCCGCAACCCTGCTTGCCGCCCGCCGCGGCGCGCCCGCACACGTCGTCGAGGTGAGCGACCAGGACAATCCCGATCGTGAGGTGTACGAAAACGGTGGACTTCTCCCCGGCCCGCACGCCAAGCTCGCAGGCCCGACGTTCGCCGAGTGGATCGAGTCCGTCCGGTAGCCACCCGGAGGCATCGAAAACGCGGTCCGCACCGGCGCCGAGGTATGACGCCGGTGCGGATGCGGTGTTCAGCGAGTGCAGGGGAATGCGCTGAACACCGGAAGGCGATGCGGCCCCGAGGGATGCAGGGCGACAGGGCAGCATCGCGTGGTTTCAGTGGGTGGCGGTCAGGTCGTACAAGGCGACCCCGTCCACCTGGATGGCGGTGAAGTTCTCCTCGACCCACTGCGTGATCTGCGCACTGGGGGAGGAGCTGGATGAACCGGGCCCGCCACGGCCGCCGCCGACGAAGTAGTGGATCTTCCCTTCGGCGACGTACTGCTGGAACTGCTCCAGCGTCGGCGAGGGGTCACTGCCGTTGAAGCCGCCGATCGGCATCACCGGAAGTTCGGTGGCCAACTGCAAGCCCGCGGCGCTGTTCGAGCCGATGGCCGCGGCCACCCAGGTGTAGTCGCCGCCGTTCTGCTCGAGCAGGGACACGATCTGCGCGCTCGGTTCGCTCGCCCCGAGCAGGCCGCCCATCCCACCGCCGCCATTGGGACCAGGACCGCCGTCTCCGGGCATACCGCCCGTTCCTTGCGGGAACACCGTGCCGTCCGGTGTCTGCCCGCCGGGCGCGGTGCCTTGCGGCGCGGCGCCGGGCGGGAAACCCGGCGGTGTACCCGCGCCGTCAGGAGCTTGCCCGTCGGGCGGGAAGCCCGGCGGCGTACCCGCGCCGCCGGGGGCCTGCCCGTTGGGCGTGGTGCCCTGGCGTCCGCCGCTCGGTGCCCGGCCGCCGGGTGCGTTGCCCTGCGGTCCAGAACCCGGAAGTCGGCTGCCCGGCTGTGGAATTCGGCCGTCCGTGCCCTGCGGACCCGGCGAACCTCCGTCCGGCGGTGTGTCACCCGGGGCTTGCGCGGCGCCGTCGCGGCCCGTGCTCATTCCGTTCTGCATGCGGCGACCCATGCCGGGCATGCCTTCGCCCCACGGTGGCCGCCCGCGCATCGCGACGTTCGGCCCCGCCGAAGGAATCGAACCGGCGTGTGGCGTCGCGATGGTATCGACGGCATAGGCCACGGGCCCGGCCAGGAAAGTGAACGCGACCGCCAGCGCCGACACGACGGCCAGCTTGCGCGGCGCGGGAACGAGCACGGCGAGTGTCGCGAGCACGCCGACGACCAGCACCGTCCAGCGCAGCCACGACTGCCATTCCGGACTGCGCGACAACAGCATCCAGGCGGTCGCCGTGGTGAGACCCACCGCGAGTGCCGACGCAAGCCGCACCCACGGCCGATGCCGCCCCCGCCACGCCAGGACCGCGCCCGCGCCGACCAGCGCGGCGATGGCCGGAGCCAGGGCGACGGTGTAGTACTGGTGGAAGATCCCGGCCATGAAGCTGAACACCAGCCCGGTCGCCAGCAGCCATCCGCCCCAGAGGACGAGCGAAGCGCGCTGCCGGTCGGTGCGAGCCGCTTTGCCGCGCAGGAGGATTCCGACGACCAGCGCGACCAGCGCGGCGGGGATCAACCACGCGATCTGACCGCCCTGTGCCGGCTCGAACATCCGCGTGATGCCGGTTTCCCCCCACATGCCGTTGCCGCCCCGCGGCAGCTCACCGCCGCCCGGTACGACACTGCCGCGCTCGTTGCCGTTGAGCCGGCCGAGCCCGTTGTAGCCGAGGGTGAGTTCCAGGATGGAGTTCTCGTGCGAGCCGCCGATCCACGGACGGGATGAGGCGGGCCACAACTCCACCGCGAGCAGCCACCAGCCCGCGGCCACCACCATCGCGGCCCCGGCCGCGAAAAGTTGCAGGATGCGCTTGCCGAGTTTCGGCGGGCCCGCGAGCAGATAGGTCAGCGCGAGCGCCGGAACCGCCAGCAGCACCTGCAATTGCTTGGTGAGGAAGCCGAATCCGATCAGCGCGCCGGTCAGCACCAGCCACCGCCAGCGGCCGTCCTCCACCGCCCGGGTCATCGCCCAAGCGGCGGCGATCATCAAGAACACCAAGAGCGCTTCGGGATTGTTGAAGCGGAACATCAACGCCGCGACCGGCGTCACCGCCAGCGCCAACCCGGCGAGCAATCCGGCCGCGGGCCCGAACGGCCTGCGCACCGTCGCCCACAGCAGTGCCACGCTCGCCACGCCGAGCAGCACCTCCGGCACCAGGATGCTCCAGCTGTTCAGGCCGAAAGCCCGCACCGAAAGTTCCATCAACCACAGCGAGGCGGGTGGCTTGTCCACGGTGATCGAGTTGGCCGCGTCGGAGGACCCGAAGAAGAACGCCTTCCACGACACCGAGCCCGCCTGCACCGCGGCGGAATAGAACGAATTCGCCCACCCGTTGGCGCTCAGGTTGCACAGATAGGCCACCGCCGTGCCGAGTAGCAGCGCCGCCAGCGCCGGAAACTCCCAGTTCCTTCTGGTCCGAGGCCGCGGTTCGGCCGCGACCGGTTGCGTCGTCAGAGTCGCCGTCATCGACGAACCTCCGCGGCGAGCCCCGATGCGTTCGACGCACGATCGCCTCCGCTGTCGCGGAACACCCAGCGCAGCCCGACGAACCGCAGCAGCGTCGCCACCAGATTGGCCACCACCAGCACGAACAGTTCCAGATGCACCGAGGAGTCCGGCGCCCACCGATGCAGCGCGAACAACGAACCGCTGGTGAGCGCCAGCCCGATGCCGAAGATCACCAAACCCTGGAACTGGTGCGACACGGCCCCGTTCGAGCCGCGCACGCCGAAGGTGAAGGCCCGGTTGGCCGCCGTGTTGCCCACCGCCGTGATCAGCAGGGCGGCGAAGTTCGCCACTTGCGCGCCGGTCAATGGTTGCAGCGCCACGTAGAGCAGCAGGTAGGCCAGCGTGCTCAACACACCGACGATCGCGAACCGCACCAGCTGACCCACCATGCCGAGCGGCACCCCGGGCACCAGCGGTTCCCGGCCCACCGAGCGGCGCAGTTCCTCCAGCGGCAGCGCGCCGGTCGCCAGCGCCCGACCAAGCCGCCAGATGCCGAGCAGGTCCTTGCGGGCGGTGTCGATGATGTCGACGCGGCTGTCCGGGTCATCGATCCAGTCCACCGGGACCTCGTGAATCCGCAGACCCGCCCGCTCGGCGAGCACCAGCAATTCGGTGTCGAAAAACCATTCCCCGTCGTGCACCAGCGGTAGCAGGCGGCGCGCCACCTCGGTGCGCATCGCCTTGAAGCCGCACTGCGCGTCGGAGAAGTGCGCGCGCAGCGAGGCCTTCAGCAGCAGGTTGTAGCAGCGCGAGATGATCTCGCGCTTGGGTCCGCGCACCACGCGGGACGCGGCGTCGAGCCGGGTGCCGATGGCCAGGTCGGAATGCCCGGTGATCAGCGGCGCGACCAGCGGGAGCAAGGCGTTCAGGTCGGTGGACAGGTCGACGTCCATGTAGGCGACCACCTGCGCGTCCGAGTGTTCCCACACCGCGCGCAGCGCCCGACCGCGCCCCTTGGCGGACAGATGGACGACGCGCACATCGTCCAGTTCCTCCGCGAGCAGCTGGGCGACCTGGAGCGTGGCGTCGGTGCTCGCGTTGTCGGCGACCGTGATGCGCGCCGGGAACGGGAACCCCTCGCGCAGGTGGGCGTGCAGTCTGCGCACGCACACGCCGAGGTCGGTCTCTTCGTTGTAGACGGGTATCACCACGTCCAGCACGGGCGCGCCCGTGGTCTCGGTCCGTACCGTCGCCGCGACGGTGGAAGTCTCGGTCATGCGAACCAGACTCGACGGCCACACTGCCACCGGGCTGGGCCTCAGCTGTGAGGTTCCTGGTAGCTCGGGATCGCCGGGTGGATGCCTGGCGGACGCCCGGTTATCGGGGCTGCTCGGTGCAGGTAGCATCCGGATTCGTGATGCTGCGCGGCCGGACGGAAGACGACCAGCCGCCGAAACGCGTGGACGCCCGCACCGAGCGCTGGCGCGAGCATCGCAGAAAGGTGCGCGAGGAGTTCGTGGACGCGGCGTTCCGCGCCCTCGACAAATTCGGCCCCGCCGTCAGCATGGGCGACATCGCCAAAGAGGCGGGCGCGGCCAAGCCGAAGCTGTATCGCCATTTCGAGGACAAGACCGACCTCTACAACGCGATCGTGGACCGGGTCCGCGACCTGCTCTGGGAACAGGTCATGACCAGCTTCGACCTCACCGGCGACTCGGCCGGTGACCTGGTGCGCCGCGCCGCGTCCGAATACGTGCTGGTGGTGTCGCGGCAGCCGAACGTCTTCCGGTTCATGCTGCACAGCCACTTCACGCAACGGTCCGACGACGCCGATCGCGCGCTGCAATCGGCCAGGCAGTCCGCCCGGCGCGCCGCCGAGCTGTTCGCAGGCGTCGTGGACGACGAGTCGGTGCGGGTCGAAAACGTGCAGCTGGTGATCTATTCGATCTTCGGCGCGGTGGCCTCGGCCACCGATTGGTGGCTGGGAGTGAACCGGCTGGAGCCGCCCGCCATGACGGCCGAGCAGCTCGCCGACTATCTGAGCGAGACCATCTTCGCGCTGGTGGCGGCGAGCGCTCGGCTGCACGGCATCGCCATCGCGGCCGATCGTCCGCTGCACCTCGCCTTTTCCACGTTGTGACCGGAGCGCCCCCCGGGCCGGGCGCCGAGGTCGTGCCGCGTCCACGCCGAACGTCATTGTTCCGATCGCCTCGCCGTTGAAGCCATCCGTGTCGGCGACGTCTTCAGTATCGCAGCGCCCACCGACAAGAAATGGCGCCGATCAGCTCCGGTGCAACCGCCACAGCGGGGACACCGGCCCATGGCCAGCGCCGAGATCGTAGGACGCGGCCAAGCAGCGGTAGGTCCACTCCTTGGCGAACTCGACCGCTTCGGGCACCGGATAGCCGTGGGCGAGCGCACAGGCGATCGCGGCGGCCAGCGTGTCGCCGCCGCCGTGGTCATTGCCGGTCGCGATGCGCGGCGCGGTGAATTCGAGGAATTGCTCGCCGTCGAACAGCAGGTCGGCGCTGTATTCGGAGGAACGCAGGTGCCCGCCCTTGACGATCGCCCACCGCGGTCCCAGCTTGTGCAGCGCCTCGGCCGCGCGCCGCGCCGAATCGTCGTCCGCTACCTCGATGCCCGTGAGCAGGCGGACCTCGTCCAGGTTCGGCGTCACCACGGTCGCGAGCGGAATCAGGGTGTTGCGCAGCGCGTCCAGCGCTTCGGCGTGCAGCAGCGGGTCGCCGTGCATCGAGGCCGCCACCGGATCGACGACCAGCGGAATCTCGCCATCGCGGCCGATGCCGACCTCCCGGCACACCTCCGCGACCGCCTCGATGATCGCGGTCGAGGCCAGCATGCCGGTCTTCGCGGCGCCGACGCCGATGTCCCCGGCGACCGAGCGCACCTGAGCGGCCACGACCTGCGGCGGAATCTCGTGGAAACCGCTGACGCCCACCGTGTTCTGCACGGTGACCGCCGCGACCGCGACCAGGGCGTGCACGCCGCACAGCGCCATGGTGCGGGTATCGGCTTGGATTCCGGCGCCTCCGCCGGAATCGGTACCGGCAATGGTGAGCGCCCGGACGGGGGTCTGCCCCTCGGCGGGCAATGGCAGCAATTTCACGACCCAAACCCTACGGCGACGTCGTTCTCCCGCTACGGGCAACCGGACCCGCCCGTAGACATAAAATGAAAATCGTTATCATTAACTTCATGGACTCCGACCTGCTTCCCGTCACCGTGCTGTCCGGCTTCCTCGGTGCGGGCAAGACGACGCTGCTCAACCACATCCTCGCCAACCGGGAGGGCCGCCGGGTCGCGGTCATCGTCAACGACATGAGTGAGGTGAACATCGACGCCGCGCTGGTCGCGGGCCAAGGCCACCTCGACCGCACCGAAGAGAAGCTGGTCGAACTGACCAACGGCTGCATCTGCTGCACCCTGCGCGAGGACCTGATCGAGGTGGTGGCCCGGCTCGCGCGGGAAGGACGGTTCGATCAGCTGGTGATCGAGTCGACCGGCATCTCCGAGCCGATGCCTGTGGCCGCGACCTTCGACTGGGAGTTCGAGGACGGGTTCCGGCTCGGCGACATCGCCCGGCTGGACACCATGGTGACCGTGGTCGATGCCTCGACCTTCCTCGCGGAAGTGGCGCGCGGCCAAGCGCTGGCCGAGCGGAATCTGGAAGCGGGGGAGGGCGACGCGCGCACCATCGCCGACCTCCTGGTGGATCAGGTCGAGTTCGCCGACGTCGTGCTGGTCAACAAGACCGACCTGGTCGGCGCCGCGGCGGTGGGCGCGGTGGAGGCCACGGTGCGCAGGCTCAATCCGCGCGCTCACGTGCTGCGGACCATCAACGGTGTGGTCGACCTGCGCGAGGTGCTCGACACCGGCCGCTACAACCCGCTGGTCGCCGCGGCGGCCGAGGGTTGGGCGGAGGAACTCGCAGGCGGCCACACTCCGGAGACCGAGGAGTACGGCATTCGCAGCCTCACCTACACCGCCGACCGGCCGTTCCATCCGCTGCGTCTGGCCGATGCGCTGGAGCGGTTGCGCGGCCTGTTGCGCAGCAAAGGATTCTGCTGGATCGCGAGCCGCTCGACGCTGGCCGCCGTGTGGTCGCAAGCGGGACCGAACCTGGTGTTCGAACCCGCCGCCTGGTGGTCGTCGCTGGAGGTGCCGCCAGGGCAGGAGATCGTGTTCATCGGGGTGAAGCTGGATTGCGCGAAGGTGCGCGCGTTGTTGGACGAAGCCCTGCTCACCGACGCGGAGTTCGCCGCGGGCCCTGGCGCTTGGGCCGAGTATCCAGATCCTCTCCCGGCCTGGGATGAACTGCACGAGCACATGTGAGCGCTGCGTCGACCCACACGTCTCTGTGCCGCCGCATCACGCGCTCAGTTCGAGATACCGGGCGCCTGGTGCAGGTAGGTGGGGTCGGTCAGTTGCTCGATCATGAAGTCGGCGATGGCGGCGCGGGAGATTTTCAGGGTGAGTCCGGGCTCGCCCGCCCGGAACCCGCGCCGGTAGCCACCGGTGGCCGGTCCGTCCACGTCGTAGCCCTCCCGCAGCGCCCGCCGCGCTGGCGTTCACAATCGTGGCGCTGGCCGCGCTGGGTCGGGCGCACTCCGGTCCAGGCCGTGCTCAGCCGGTAGACCGGCGTCGCTGTAGGGAGAGGCCATGCGCGGCACCCTTACGCCCGGCCCGGCCGGATCGATCCTGTGATCGATGCCGCCCGGCGGAAGTACGCCCGAAATTTGCTCGCGGCGAGTAGTGGTTTCGAGATCGGCTCGATTGGAACCGAAACGGTAGGCGCTGCGTCCAACCCTGCAAGATCACAGATGCGAGAACGCATGACACATTGCGCAGACAGGGGATTGCATGACCGACACAGCCAGCGCCGGAACAGATTTCGCGATGGTCCCGACCGAAGTGTCCGACGCGGGCCGCTACATCCAGCAAGCCGCGCAAACGCTTATCGACGGAATCCGCTCGGCCGACACCGAAGTAGCCGGTCTGATGGCGACGTGGCGCGGCCCGGCCGCCGACGCCTACTCCGCGGCATGGGGGGAGACCCGCCAGGGCGCGATACGCATCCTCGAGGCGCTGGACGGCATGGGCGAACTACTGGGTGTCTCGGTCGCGAACGTGGCCGAGGTCGAGACCCCCCGAGTGGGGGCCACCACCGCGGCCACGTCTTCGCTGGATCTGCCGTGACGGCCGCGTTCGGCGTGGATCTGGCGCATCTGCACGCAGTGACGGCGCGTATCGGCGGATTGGTGTTGTTTTTCGCGCGATTACTACCGGGACCCCCTTACGCCGGTCCCTCAAGGGGGTTGTACGGGCCTCAGTGCCCCATTCATACTCTGAAAGTGAATGGGGCACTGGACTGGCTCCTTACCCGACTTTGAACGATCCCGTGACAGCGGGCGTTTCGCAATCAGTCTTTCCGAGATACATCGTGCCGGTCAGAGATCCCATTACTTCACCGGAGCCGGTCGTATCGGTAAATGAGTCCTTCCATGTGGTATCGGGGGCAAACACCGGTACGGCGTGATCAAACGTATGGCTGCCACTCAGGCCATTGTGCAGATTCTGCCAGCCGAACTTCATCACACCCCCGGTGATTGGCCCCATACTTGAAACGAACTGAAATTTGAACGTGACGCGACCATTTCCCTGATCGACGGCCGACCACGTTGCCTGTCCACATTTCGCTGGGGCTGCGGCCGAAATTCCAGTTCCTGATGCCAAGGTTGCAGCCGAGATAACAGCTACTGCGGCGATCCGCCTGAATTTGGCAGAGCTGAGCGCCAGAGTAGCGAATTTGTTGTACATGGTGTGTCCCTCTGTGTCCGTGTCGGTACATCAACTAAACGCGAATCCCCCGCATTCGACGTCCCCCTTTGGGTGCGAGAGCACGAGAGATTCTGTCATTTGTTTAGATGCACTTGCGACGCAACAGGTTCCACGTAAATTCGTAATCTGCATCACACCTTATGCCTGTGTCGTCCGCCGGGCCGACTCCAGGGCTGGGCCAAAGTCGTAACCCTTTCGGGTTGACCCGCTGAATCGGATTGTGGCATATCGTGGGTTACGGTGCAGACGCATCCGTTCGGCCGACCTACCATCGCAGACTCGAATCCGACGAGCGTATCTGACCGTGGTGTTCACCGCGCTGGCTGTGGCTTGCTTCGTAACTAACTCAGGTGCCACGCTCGGTCCACGCCCACGAGCGCTCGCCTTTACCGAAACGTGAGTCAGGGCCTATCGTGGATGCTCGACACGGCAGAAACAACACGAAGGAAGTATTTGACATGCCGGAATTCAGCGGACCTATGTACATATCACCCAACCCGCCCTCGCGTCGTTCCGGCCCGCAAAGCCCACAACACGCAGCAGCACAATTGGGGGTACCCATCGCCCTACCGGCGAGGCCCGAGCCCTTCTCAATAAGCATATACGGACGAAATCAGATGCCGCGGTCAGTTACCATCCGCAGCAGCCTGTCATCTGTATTCGTCGAAACCTACCTCATCGACGACAGCGACACGGTGGCGGATTTCGCCGCGCGTGCGTTGAGCAGATTTGCCCCCGACGCCGGATTGGACTACCTCGACCAAATATCAGCAAAAGCAATCGCCGTCGAGGCTGCGCTCACTATCGACAACGTCACCTACCCTGGTATGGAAATCACCCACCGCGACTTCGTGGTCCGATCCGCAGCAATCGACAACACTCGAATGGTCGCGGTGTGTAGCCTGTCAGGCCCCTCGCCAAAACTCACTTGGACCCAATCATGAACATTGAGCAAGGCGGTAATTTTTTGACCGTGAGGACGTTGAAGAACCGCTGATCCGCTCCGCGAAACGATGTTCACGATGCCGGAACAACTCGGGCCAAGATCCGAAATCTGTGGTGATCGTGCCGAATAGGGGTTCCCGTAGAACTCGCCGAATTTCGGGCGGATTTGAGCTTTCGTGGCGAACGGCGAGGTGGAAGAGGGCTTGTAAAACACCCTAGCGTTCGCGTGGTTCCCCATTGGCACTGACGCCTGCGAGGAGTGGTGGTTGCTGCTGCTCCTGTAGGGCTGGGTTCGGGAGGTCCAGGGTCCAGGCGGGGCGTGTGCGTTCGCTGCTGGGATTGCGGCGCGTGGTGGCTGTTGGAAGGCTGGTGGCGAACATCGGTTGACCGCTGGTCGGAGCCGGGGTGTTGGTGGTGTGCGCGACCGATGGGCTGGCGGTGGTGGTTGTTGTTCGGGGTTCCAGTCCGCGGCGTGGGTTTTGTCGGGTGTCGGGGTGGTTGGTGCGGCAGTGGCGGTCCCGTCCGATGGTGTCGAGGCGGGGGCTGCTGTGTTCTTGTCGGGGGAGGCAGTTGCTGCGCCGGTTTTGCCTGCGGGATCGTTCGTGGCGGGTTGGTCCGAGATGGCGCTGGTGTGGTGGGTGACTTGATCGACGGTGGTGACGAGTTTGGTGACCGAGTCGGTGACCTCGGCGACGGCTTCGCCTCCGTCTTTGACCAGCTCGCCGGCGTCCTTGAGGAACTCCCCGCCGCTCTCGATCAGGTTCGGGATGGTGCCGGTGATACTGCCGACCGCTTTGATCAGGTCGCTGATATCACCGGGCCGCCATTCCCCGGGCTTGCCTTTGTCGGAGGTCTGCGCTGCGGCGCCTGTGTTGGAGTCGCCCGTGTTAGATGCGCCGTTGTTCGATTTGCTGGCGTCGGCGGCTTTCGTGTCCGTCGACATCGGTGTCGATGTGGGTGAAGTCGCCGCGGGCGTGGTCGTCTTGTTCGGGGCGGCTTGGGCGCTCCCGGTCAGCTGGGATATCGGAGACGCAGGCGCCGACGCGGCTGCGAGGGCCGAGACGTCGGTGTTGGCCTGCTCGATCTTGGTCAGGGCGGTGGTCTGGACATCGAGCATCTCGTTGAGCGCGGTCGACACCGCGCTTTGGTGGGTGCGTAACTGTTCGGGGCTGCCGGTGCCGGTGACCGCCCAGTCCTCCGCGACGGTGAAGCCGGCGGTAGCGGCGTCGGTGACCTTGTCCCGCAACGTTTTCCGATAGCCAGTCAGCAGGTCACCGCCGTCGGTCAAGGTTTGCGCGAGTGCTTCGATCTGCTGGGCGGCTTTCGTGGCTTGGTCGCGGTCCCCGGCGACGCGATCGTAGGCCGCGTAGTAGGCATCGCCCTGCCAGTAACTGCCTGCGTCACGGATCCGGGTGACGGCGTACTCGACCAAGGCCACACATTCGGTACTGCGACGCTGCATTTCATTACCGGCCTCGCCCAGCTGCCACGACCGGACCTGCGACAGTGTCGGTGTCGGTGTGGACCCTGACCTCACGAGACACCACCGAGAGCGCCGATTCCGTCGGCGAACACGCCATCGACCACCTGCAACCTCGAAGCGCTCGCCTCCACGAGTGTCGCCACTTCGGTCCACCCCGCGGCCATCTGTGACCAGACCTGCGCCGCGACACACCCCGCGGTGAGCCCGGCCTGTGCCAGGACCGAGCCGGGAAGCGCCACATCGATGTCGGAAGTGTCGGCCTGTGTTCGGATCGCCTCGATCCCGACACCGATATCGCTCATCGAACCGGCCAACACCCGCAGTTGTTCAGGATCTACCCACACTTCGTGTCCCCTCTCACCATCGAACGACAACGGCGGTAACTGTGAGTCGGAATCTGCTGTACAGCAGTAGATTCCGATCCACAAATGCTACGAATGGTTGTCGGCCGCACTGTTGTCTATGCACGGTTGGACGCGGTGTCGGCCTGATCGGTTCCACTTGAACGCGATGCTCGGGTGTCGCATAGCTCACAGCGAATCGGTGGAACCGATCCGGTCCCACCGCCGTCGAAGTGTGGGTTCCGGGTTCCCGACTCGCCGAACTTCGGGCGGATTTGAGGTTCCGCGGCAAACGACGAGGTGGAAGCCCTGGTCACGGCTCCTCCTGCTACGGGTGCAAAAGAGGCCGATCGAGAAGCCTAAAATGCGCCTTGACCACGACGTCTTGCTCGGCGAGCTTCTCGGCGTCTTTGCGGTTGTAGGCCCGGCCGGTTCCCTCGATCTTCTCTTCGGAGTGCCCGTTGGCCGGCGTGCCGTTCTTGACCTTGTCGCAGCGCACCGTGACCGTGACCTTCTTCGGTTTGCGCTGCCCCGGCTAAAGCCCCTCCGTGATCAGTTGAACCTGCGTGGCGGCGGTCGTGGCGGGCAGTTGGTAGGCCGTGGGCGCGGCAGCCGCTACCGCGGTGTCCGCGAAACCGGCGGTGAACGGCACAGCCACCGCGAAAGCGATCGTCGATGCCAGTCGTGTGCTTGTCATGTAATCCCCCGTCTGCTCTCGACCCTCATCCAGCGGAAACCCCTCCACCGGACGGCGATCTGTCCTGATATGGCGACGGCCGTCGAATCCCAGCCCCGACTAGAAGAACCCGGAGTCGTTGTCCGTCAATAAGTTTGGACGGCACGGCCGGGACAACGGTTCCACCACTGCTCGAGATTCTGAGTGATCTGGACCATGTTTGCCTGGCCCCGCGGCTCAGGAGCTACATGGCGATGTCGCCGAACAGGTCGAGCTGCTCACTGCCGGTGAGCGCGAGGCGGTTACGCGGGCGCCGCGGCGCCGCCGAGCAGGTCGCGGTCGGGTGCTTGCTGCCCGAGGCGGGCGGCGACGACCGCGGGTGGGAGGCCTTCCCGCAGCATGCGTTGTTCGGCGGTGGCGCGCAGCGTGCCGGGGAAGATGTCGAGGCCGGCGTCGGCGCCGACGGCGCGGATGGCGGCGTCGACGGTGCGCACGGCCAGCCGCCGGTGCGGGGCGAGACCGACACCGCCACCGCGCGACGCATTTCGCCGTGGTCCCGGACGAAGTGTCCGATGCCGGGCGCTCTACGTGCAGCAGACCGCCACCAACCTCATCAGCGGACTTCGCTCGGCCTCGGCGGAGGTGTATGCGCTCATGTCCAGTTGGCGTGGCGGTGCAGGCGGCGCGGACGCGGCAGGAGATCGTGTTCATCGGGGTGAAGCTGGATTGCGCGAAGGTGCGCGCGTTGTTGGACGAAGCCCTGCTCACCGACGCGGAGTTCGCCGCGGGCCCGGGCGCTTGGGCCGAGTATCCCGATCCCTTCCCGGTGTGGGGTGAACTGCACGAGCACGCCTGATGGCTGTGTCGCTCCAGGCCGCCTCGGCGTCGCCGGATGACGTGCTCAGTTCGAGATTCCGGGTGCCTGGCGCAGGTAGGTCGTGTCGGTCAGTTGCTCGATCATGAAGTCGGCGATGTCGGCGCGGGAGATTTTCAGGGTGAGTCCGGGCTCGTCCGCCCGGAACCCGCGCCGGTAGCCGCCGGTGGCCGGTCCGTCGGTGAACGCGCTCGGCCGCACGATCGTCCAGTCCAGGTCGCTGGCCAGGACGTACTCCTCCTGCTCGACGTGGTCGGCATAGGCCGGGCGCAGCAGCAAGCCGAACATCACGTACTTCCACAGGAAGTTCAGGTTGCCCTTGCTGTCGCCCACGCCGAGCGTCGTCTGGCAGATCAGCCGTTTCACGCCCGTGCGCCGCATCGCGTCGATGATCGCTTTGGTGCCGCCCGCCCGGACCACGCCCTTGCGGCCGTTGCCGAGCGAGATCAGCACCGCCTCCTGTCCCTCCACCGCGCGTTGCACCGAATCGGTGTCCAGCACATCGCCTTCCACGACGCGCAGCCGCTCGTGCCGCTGCGTGACGCTCACGGCGCTGCGGGTGAAGGCCGTCACCTCGTGGCCCTCCCGCAGCGCCCGCTCGACGACGAGACGCCCGACGGTACCGGTGGCTCCGAAGACCGCGATTCGCATGGTTTCTCTCCTTGTTCGAAAGCTGTTGTGCTGTTGATGAATCCAGTACATCAGCGGGAATCGAGACGAACCATGGCCGCGGCTCTCGATGCCATAAGCGACTGTCTCAGCGCAGCTTCGCGAAGAACTCCGTGATCTCCTCCGTCATGAGCGCGGGCGCCACATGGTGCAGGTAGTGAGTGAACACATCGTGCGTGCGCCACGAGACAACGTTGTGATCGCGCTCGGCGAAGCGCCGGATGCCGTGGAAATCGCCGGAGGAGCCGCACAGCGCGAGCGGAACCGTGGTCGGCGCGGTGGGGTGCTCGGCCTTGTCCTTCTCGAAGTAGTGCCGGATCGCCGAGCCCGCGGTGCCGGTGAGCCAGTGGATCGCGATATTGGTCAGCACGAAGTCGTCGTCCAGATCCGGGCCGAGCAGTTGGCCGTTCCAGCCGACCAATCCGGCGGGCGAATCCGTGATCGCGTGCGCCAGCGTCTGCGGCTGCTGGGATTGCAGCACGTTGAAGCCCATCTTGTTCTTCACGAACCAGTCCAGGGTGGCCAGCGACCGCTGCTCGTCCTCGTCGAGATCGGCCAGTTCGGCCGGGTCGCCGGACGGGAACGAGTACACCTGCGCGACGTGCACGCCGACGACGTTCTCCGGAGCCACCCGCCCGAGTTCCGGCGAGATCTGCGATCCGCCGTCGTTGCCCACCGCGCCGTAGCGGGCGTAGCCGAGCCGCCGCATCAACTCGGCCCAGGCGCGGGCGATGCGAGCGTCGTTCCAGCCCGCCTCGGTGGTGGGGCCGGAGAAGCCGTATCCCGGTACCGAAGGGATCACCAGATCGAATCCGGCCGTGGTGAGCGGCTCGATGACGCCGACGAACTCGACGAAAGTGCCGGGCCAGCCGTGCGTGAGGATCAGCGGGAACGCGTCCTCCTGTGCGGATTTCACGTGCAGGAAATGGATGTTCTGACCGTCGATCTCGGTGGTGAACTGCGGGTAGGCGTTCAGCGCGTTCTCGACCGCGCGCCAGTCGAACCCGTCGCGCCAGTAATCGACCAGGTGGCGGACGCGCTCGACGCTCACCCCGTAGGTGTCGCCCGAGCCTGGGATCTGCTGAGCCCACCGGGTACGTGCGAGCCGGTCGCGCAGGTCGTCCAGCTCGGCCTGGGCGATGTCGATGCGGAAGGGGGTGATCGCGGTCATGTCCTGCTCCTATTGAAACGGAATGCTCTGTTCTGTTTCAACCGTAACAGAACGGATCATTCCGTTTCAAGTGCTACGCTGAATTCATGCCGAGAACATCCGACGCCCCAGCGCAGAAGGGTCTGCCCGGCCGCAAGGCGCAGGCGGCCCGCAACGACGGCTTGATCCTGGAGGCCGCCCGCGTGGTCTTCCTCGCCGACGCGACGGCCCCGATCTCCGCCGTCGCCGAACGCGCGGGCGTGGGGATCAGCGCGCTCTACCGCCGCTATCCGAGCAAGGAAGTGCTGCTGCGCACGCTCTGCCATGACGGTCTGCGCCGATACAACGAGGAGGCCGAAGCGGCGCTGGAGGATTCGGACGGATGGCGCGGACTCGTCGGCTTCTTGGAGCGCGTGGTGGACGCGGACGTGCATTCCCTCGCCGTGCACCTCGCGGGCACGTTCACCCCCGACGAATCGATCCTCCCCGACGTCCTGCGCTCCGGCGAGGCCACCGAGGAGCTCGTGCGCCGCGCCCACGCCACCGGCAAGTTGCGTCTCGACGTCACTCCGCAGGACCTCGGCCTGATCCTGGAATCCTGCGCGGCGGTCGCGGTGCCCGACCCCGAGCGCACGGTCCAGTTGCGCCGCCGCGTGCTCGCGATGCTCGTCGCCGGACTGAGCTCCGACGGCGAGCTCCCCGGCCCACCGCCCGCGCCGGACGAGTTCTCCTGGCGGTGGGCACGGCGATGAATTTCCCGGAGTGAACCGGTCCGCACTGGTACGAATACCGCAGTCCGCCGAAAGGAAGTGCCGTGAACTGGACACTCGAGGTCGTGATCGTGCCCGTGTCGGACATCGACCGAGCCAAGCGGTTCTACGCGGAGCAACTGGGCTTCGCCGTCGACCATGACACGAAGATCGCCGAGGAGGTGCGCATAGTGCAGCTCACCCCGCCCGGCTCGGGCTGCTCGATCGTGATCGGCAAGGGCGCGGTGCCGGACATGCGCCCCGGATCCCAACAAGGCCTCCAGTTGGTAGTCAACGACCTGCGCAAAGCCCATGAGGAACTGACTTCCCGCGGCGTCGAGCTCACCGAAATCCAAGTCCTCGGCGAAAACCCGACCCCCATGCCCGACCCCTTGGACAACGTCGGATTCTTCTTCTTCACCGACCCGGACGGCAACGGCTGGGCCGTCCAACAGATCTCGACCCGTCCGTGAACGCGGCGGTGACGAACGCCGAGTGGGTCTGCCTCGGTTATCGGTTGCCGAGGAAGAGGGTTTGCGTGCTGCGGCCCAAGGGACCCTTTTCGTCGTAGAGCGCTGATTCCGCCATACCTATGCCATGGGGTTGGGGGTAGGTGACGGCGTCGAGGCAGACCCATTCGCCCGCCGGCTGGCGGTACAGGGTGACGGTCAGGTCGGTGTTGATGAAGAGGTACTTCGACCAGTCCAGGACCGCGCTCACGCCGTTGCCGGAATCCGCGGCCGCGAGGGTGCGCTCCAGCGGGCTCGGGTCGGTGCCGGCGACGATCGGGTGCTTGATCCTGATCCAGCAGATCGCCGGGCCTGGTTCGGAGAAGGATCCGCTGACGAAGCGGTAATCGATGGCCGTGTGGAACCCGATCGGCTGGGTGGACGGGAACGGCTCGGGCGCGTCCGCGTGCTCCGGGCCGGGGCGCGAGCCCGTCGGCAAGAAGCGTTCCGGCAGCGGCAATTCCGGTTCGGCCAGCTTGAATCGCCAGGCATTCGCCCGCATCACCGGCCCGCGCTCGGTCGACAGTGTCGCCTCGATGAGTTCGACGCTGCGACCGGGACGCGCGACGCGCGCCTGCGCGGTGAGCGGTTCCAGCGGCACCGGGCCGAGGATCTCGACGGCGACTCGGCCGACCTGGAACCCGGGCCGTGGCTCGCACCGCTCGATCACGTGTCCGAGCAGCGCCGACGGTGGACCGGCGTGCTGGGCGTCCGGCGACCAGGGGCCACGGGTGAACTCGGTCGAGATGAATCGGTCCGGCCGATCGGGATCGGGTAGGTAGAAGGCGTCAGTCATGACCGTGCCTCGCCCGCGCTCGGCTCAGTGCGCGCCCGCGCACGGTGTCCTCGGCTGCTTCGCTGACGCTCGCTCACGTCGCTGTCCATCCTTCGGGCCGATCGGTCGCTTGCACAACGACGGTAACCCGCCCCGGAACGGGCTCGGGATCAGACCCGGCCGAACGCGAGCGCGACGTTGTGCCCGCCGAAACCGAACGAGTTGTTCAGTGCGAAATCGATGTGTTGAGTCCGTGGCGCGCCCGCGACGACGTCGAGATCGATCTCCGGATCGAGGTTGTCGAGGTTCAACGTCGGCGGGACGACCTGATCCCGCAGGGTGAGCATGGTGACGAGCGATTCCAACGCGCCGACCGCCCCGATCGAGTGACCCAGCGCGGATTCCGGAGCGTAGACCGAGGCGTCGGGCGCGACGGAGGTGATCGCGTTGGCTTCCGAGGCGTCGCCGATGGAGGTCGACGTGGCGTGGGCGTTCACATGCTGGATATCCGAAGCCCGCAGTCCCGCGGTTTCGATGGCCTTGCGCATCGCGCGGGCAGCGCCGAGCCCTTCCGGCTCGGAGGCGACGATGTGATAGGCGTCGGAGGTGATGCCCGCGCCGAGCACCCGCCCGTGCACGGTCGCGCCGCGCGCGCGTGCGTGCCGCTCCGATTCGAGCACCAGCAGCGCGCCCGCCTCGCCGAAGACGAACCCGTCGCGGTCCCGGTCGAACGGGCGGGACGCGCGTTCCGGTTCGTCGTTGCGGGTGCTCATGGCGCGCATCATGGCGAAGCTCGCGATGGGCACGGCGTCGATGTGTCCTTCGACCCCGCCCGCCACCACTACGTCCGCCTCGCCGGTGGTGATCAGCCGCCAGGCGTGCGCGATCGCCTCCGAACCCGACGAACATGCCGAGACCGGAGCGAAAACTCCTGCTCTGGCACCGATTTCGAGCCCGACGGTGGCGGCGGGACCGTTCGGCATCACCATCGGCACCGACATCGGCGACACCTTGCGGTAGCCGCCCGCGCGCATCGCGTCGACCGCGGAGATCAGCGCGTCACCACCGCCGAGCCCGGTGCCGATCGCCACCGCCAAACGGTCGCCGTCCACCTCGGGCGCGCCCGCCGCGCGCCAGACCCGGCGGCCGAGCACCAGGGCCATCTGCTCGACGTAGGAATGCCTGCGCTGTTCGAGCCGGGACAGTTCCCCGCCGGGCTGTGACTTCAACTTGCCGCCGATGCGGACCGGCAGGTCGTACTCGGCCACGAAATCGTCATCCAACGCGCCGATCCCGCTGTGCCCCGCCAGCAAACCGGACCAGGTCGTATCCATGTCGTCGGCCAGCGACGTGGTCGCCGCGTATCCGGTGACCACGACCGAATTCCGAGTTTCTGAAGCGATTGTTACAGTCACGATGTCATGAATACCTGTACCGATCGCTACAGTCAACCCATGGCCCGCCCTCTCGACCACGCCAAACGCGCCGAACTGCTCGCCGCCGTCGTGCGCTACATCGCCGATCACGGCCTCGCGGACCTGTCGCTGCGCCCGCTGGCCACCGAACTCGGCACCAGCTCCCGCATGCTGATCTACTACTTCACGACCAAGGAGGAATTGCTGGTCCAAGCGCTGGCGACGCAGCGCCCCGACATCGCGGCGATGTTCGCCGATATCGGTGACGCTGCGGAACTGCGCGACCGGTTGTGGGATTTCTGGACCGCGAACGCCTCGGGCGAGGGCCGCACCAGTGTCAGGGTGATGCTTCAGGTGCTCGGCGCGGCTTGTGCGCCGCGCAGTCCGTATGCCGATTACGCCAACTCGGCCATCGCGATCTTCGTATCGGCGCTGGCCGACGGGCTGCGCGTCATCGATTCCATTGATGACCCGGAAATTGTCGCCACACTGCTGATTTCGGGTCTGCGCGGAATTCTGCAAGACCGGCTGATCACCGGCGAGGTCGAGCGCACCGATCGCGCGGCCCGCCGCCTGATCGAACAGACGGTGCTCTGAACAGTTTGTCGGCGCATCGGCAGTGAGTGGCGTCCGGGCGGTGGTGCGGCCGGTGACGGCGGAATCCGGTAGCGACGCTGTTGCGGTTCGTCGGGCTGCGCTGAATGTTCCGTGACGGCGGGGGCGATCGTGAGTCGAACGGATCGGCCGCTGCTGGACCGTGACCTCGGGACAGGCGGAATCGTGGGTATCCACGCTTGCGGCGCTGCTGCTCGGCACGGCCGTGGCCCCACATGTGCGACTCGCTCTGCGACGAGGGCGGGGCAATCGTAGTGCCCGGATGGTCTCGCGCGGAGGCGATCACTCGGGCCGGGACTCCGGGTACGCATGCGCGAAGAGGCGTTCGAGCATCGCATGCAGCTGCTCTCGTTCCGCAGGGTCGAGCGGGGCGAGGATCTCGTCGCCGACCCGACCGGCTTCGCGATCGAGGGAACGCAACGCGGTACGTCCGGTCCGGGTGAGGCGCACGGTGATGCGGCGACGGTCGCGCTCGTCCCGCGCCCGTTCCACCCTACCGGCGGCTTCGAGTTCGTCGACGATCTTGGCCACGTCGCTGGGGTGGATGGCCAGGCGCTCGGCCAAGTCCCGCTGCGCGTGCGGGCCGAAATCGGCGAGCGCCGCGAGAATCGCCATGTGCCACAGGCGCAGGCCGCGAGCGGCGAGGCGGTCGGCGAACCCGCTGCGCGCGGCCTTGCCGACCCGTGACAGGAGGTAGATGTCGAGGCCGAGCAGGCTCGGTGGGAGTGCGCGGGTGTCGTCCATCGGCTTATTGTAGGTGCGGGCCTAAAGTAGGTCGGAACCAACTATTTGGAGACCACAGTGGACGCACTTCACCCGAGACTCCTGGTCACCCGCTTCGCCGAATGCTTCGGGTTCTACGCGGCGGTGCTACCCGAGCTGATCGGGGCGACCCTCGTCAAGGGAACCGCCGCCGGTCCATACGCGAACTGGGACGTGGCGGACCAAGGCGTATTAGTGCTCTTCGATCGCGCCGCGATGGCGGAGGTCATCGGCACGTCTACGCTGCCTGCCGCACCGTCGCAGGACACGGTGATGTTCGTCTGCCGAGTGCCCGACGTCGACGCGGGCGCGAAGCTGTGCGCCGACCACGGCGCGACCGTTGTCGCGGGCCCAACCGACCGCCCGCAGTGGGGCCCCGGACTGCGCACCGCCCACCTGCGCGACCCGGAGGGCACGCTCATCGAACTCCAGTCCTATTGACCGCCAGGTAGTTCGACGATTCCATGCCGCACCCGTACGCCAACCGGTGCCTACCGGAGTATCAGGCGTTGTACTTTACAAGTCCGGTTCGCGCAGAAGAGCGTTGATATCAAGTGTCAGCAGATGCTTTCGGACGCGCTCTGCGAAAGCGGGCGCTCCAGCCGCCTTCAGTCGTTCGGGGAGTGCGGCGCTGCTGGTATCGCTATTGCGAACGTGGTAGACGAGTTGCTTCGCGGTGACGGCTCGAACCATATGGGGGGCCGAGTCATCGACAAGCTCGAAGAATTCATCGGCTGTGTAGATCTCGTAGGGAAGCTCATCCATCTGAGTGAAGTGCTTATCATTGTCGGTGAGCAGGATGTTGATGGCGGCGTAAACCGCCGCGCAGTGGACGTGGGCATCGCCCACGTCGGGGTAAGTCGCCGACTTATCGATCGTGTAGCCGGTTATGTGGCCCGTCTCGAACGTGTGCTCGAGTCTGCGGCGAATGCCTCCGACCTGGGCGTCATCCAGCAGCGGGTTGTTTTTCCTCAGGTGGTAATGGAACTCCGCCATGATGTCGTCAGTCCACATGACCTCGAACATCTCATTGTCCGGCTCGAGATAGAGCAGTGCGAGCCAATCCCGGAGCGTACGGGAGTACAAGACGTTCGCATCGACAAGCACATTCGTACCCCACCCGCTGACCATGACGGACATGGTACAAGCGGACGGGGCACCACTTACCGGATCAAACAGGCATCGTGAGCAGTCAGTCGACTACGCCGAGTTCGTCTTCGAGAGCGCGCAGGTCATCGAAAGCCTGACGCTGCGCAGCCCGCTGGGATTCCCTGTGCGCGAGAACATCCCTGCTGAAAAGTCGAGTGTGCGAGCCGACCTTGTGCGCGGGCAACGTGCCTTCGTTGACCAGCTTCATCAGTGTCGGACGTGAGATGCTCAGCATCTTTGCGGCGACGGTGGTTGTCACCTCGTTCGGGACACTGCCGACAGTCACGGTGCAACCACGGCTGATGAAGTCGAGAATCTGAGAGATCAGCGCCGTCAGCTGGGCGGGCATCTCCACGGAGTCCCCACTTCGGAGACCGACAGTAATGGTCTCCTCTGCATCATCCGACGCGACGCCGCGAGCCTGCTCGACGTGGGCCTGGAACGCCCGAGCCTGCTCGATTTCGCTTGCGGTGATCGACACGACCGCTTTCTCGTCGTGAATCAGTGACGGACTCATCGACTCGAACTCCTTTCTGCTCTCGCAGGTACTACTTACCGTAGGCGCTTGCACTTATAAGTGCAAGGGCGACGCCAGGCTTACAGACACCAGCAGCGCTAGGGGTCCGACGACGCGTCGACTCTAGGCGCGCTACTCGGCCCCAATCCTCGCCAGCCCGAGAGTGCTTGCCATGCGAACGTCTCTACCTGGAACTTCTGAGCAGATGAGATCCAGCGTCGAAATTCAGCCGGCTTTTGTCGTCCCACCGCCCGCCGCATCGTCGCGATGCGGCGGGCGGGGCGGTGACTACGAGACCACGGGCAGGTAGACAGCGTTGCCGTGGCTGGCGAACTCGGCGGACTTCTCCGCCATGCCCGCCTGCAGTGCCTCCGCGTCGTTCAAGCCCTGGCGCTCGGCGTATTCGCGCACGTCCGCGGAGATCCGCATCGAGCAGAACTTGGGGCCGCACATGGAGCAGAAGTGTGCGGTCTTGGCGGGTTCGGCGGGCAGGGTCTCGTCGTGGTATTCGCGCGCGGTGTCCGGATCGAGGGACAGCGCGAACTGGTCGCGCCAGCGGAATTCGAAGCGGGCCTGGGACAGCGCGTCGTCGCGCTGCTGTGCGTGCGGATGGCCCTTGGCCAGGTCGGCGGCGTGTGCGGCGATCTTGTAGGTGATCACGCCGACCTTCACGTCGTCGCGGTTGGGCAGGCCGAGGTGTTCCTTCGGCGTGACGTAGCAGAGCATGGCGGTGCCCGCCTGCGCGATGATGGCGGCGCCGATCGCGGAGGTGATGTGGTCGTAGGCGGGGGCGATGTCGGTGGCGAGCGGGCCGAGGGTGTAGAACGGGGCCTCCTCGCACAGCTCCTCCTCGAGCCGCACGTTCTCCACGATCTTGTGCATGGGCACGTGCCCCGGACCCTCGATCATCACCTGCACGCCATGGGATTTCGCGATCTTGGTCAGTTCGCCAAGGGTGCGCAGTTCCGCGAACTGCGCCTCGTCGTTGGCGTCGGCGATGGAGCCGGGCCGCAGGCCGTCACCGAGGGAGAACGTGACGTCGTAGCGGGCCAGGATCTCGCAGAGCTCCGCGAAGTGCGTGTAGAGGAACGATTCCTGGTGATGCGCGAGGCACCAGGCCGCCATGATGGATCCGCCGCGCGAGACGATGCCGGTCACCCGCTTGGCGGTCAGCGGAATGTAGCGCAGCAGCACGCCCGCGTGGACGGTCATGTAGTCGACGCCCTGTTCGCACTGCTCGATCACGGTGTCCCGGTAGATTTCCCAGGTCAGCGCGGTCGGGTCGCCGTTCACCTTCTCCAGCGCCTGGTAGATCGGCACGGTGCCGACCGGGACGGGGGAGTTGCGCAGAATCCACTCGCGGGTCTCGTGGATGTTCTTGCCGGTGGACAGGTCCATGATGGTGTCCGCGCCCCAGCGGGTGGCCCACACCATCTTCTCCACCTCCTCCGCGATCGAGGAGGACACGGCCGAGTTGCCGATGTTCGCATTGATCTTGACCAGGAACTTCTTGCCGATGATGGTCGGCTCGAGCTCCGGATGCTTGTGGTTGGCCGGGATCACCGCGCGGCCCGCGGCGACCTCCTCGCGCACCGATTCCGGCGAGACGCCTTCCCGTGCGGCGATGAAACGCATCTCCGGCGTGACGATGCCCTCGCGGGCCCAGGCGAGCTGGGTACGCGGGCCCTTCCCCTCGGGTCTGTTCCACGTGTCGCGCAGTTTCGGTAGACCGCCTTCGAGATCGATCGTCGCCGACTCGTCGGTGTACGGGCCCGACGTGTCGTAGACGTCGAAGTGCTCGCCATTGGTCAGATTGATCCGGCGCACCGGAATGCGCAGGTCATCGACCTCGAGATAGTGCTTGACGCTGCCCTCGATGGGGCCGGTGGTGACGCTGTCGACGGGTGCGGATCCGCCGTCGGACGCAGCGGCGCGTGCCATTTTTCCTCCCTACGCCGGCATTACCCGGTCAGGTTCATACGGTCGACGGCCCTGACGCCTCTCGGCTAGCCGTCCTCTCAGCCCGCTGGTGCGAGCCCCCGTTGGTTGTGAAATTTTCCCGCCCGACCATACCTGGACCCGCCGAGCGTCTGCCCGGCGATTCGGTGGATCGAGTGAAGACGCAGGCAGCGGCATTGGGATCAGGCGTCTTCCGCTGGCTGCGGGGTGGCCGAATGTCCCGGCGCGCCGTGGGTGCGGCGAGCTTCTTTCATCTCGGCCTCGTAGATGTGGCGGCGGCCGTCGAGCAGTTCGTCGCGGGCGGCGCGCTCGATGTCGCGGAACAGGTCGTAGTAATTGTCGTCGTATTCCTCGATGATCTGGAATGTCCAGCGTCCGGCCAACACGTTGCGACCGATCAACTCGGCGGAGATCCGATCGGCGATGTGCGCGTGACCCGCCGCGCGGAACAGCTCCACCGCTATGTCGAGCGCCAGATCGGCCCCGCCGGTCAGTTGGTGGAAGGAGTACAGGTGGCCGCGGGCGCGTTCGACGATCTCCAGGGCCTCCGAGAGTTTGCCGGTGGCGGCGACGGTGCCGTCGTCGACGCCATCGGGGCGACGGTGTTGAGCGGCCGGGCGATCGGTCATGACCTCGCTCCTTGTCCGGAGGATGGGTGCGGCCGTGAACTCCGCGGTCCGGCCGGGCAGCGGAGATCGAGGCGCTCGGGTAGCGGCGTACCCGGAGAACGCCGTTCTCAAGCGCGGCTGTCGTCGAACCCGGTATGCGGTGGGAACGAGACCGAACGTGTTCAGCGCGGGTGTGCTGGCAGGATCCGGCCGGTGACCTCGCCCAATCCGATCCTGGCCGAACCCGGGCCCGGGGCCGATGCCGTGATCGTCACCGCGTCGCCGTCCTCGAGGAAAGTGCGTTGCTGATCGTTGACCGATACCGGCCTGCTGCCGCCCCAGGACACCTCGATGAACGATCCGCGCTGGCCGGGTTCGGGACCGGAGATGGTGCCAGAGGCGTACAGGTCCCCGGTACGCGTCGACGCGCCGTTCGCGGTGAGATGAGCCAGCATCTGCGCCGGTGACCAGTACATCCGGGAGTAGGGCGGGTAAGTGACCGGTTGTCCGTTCCACGTCACGGTGAGTTCGATGTCCAGGCCCCAGTGCTCGGTGCCGAGCAGGTAGGGCAGGGGCGCGGGTGACTGCTCGGGCAGCGGTATCCGCGCCGACTCCAAGGCAGCCAGCGGCGTGATCCACGGCGATATCGAGGTCGCGAACGACTTGCCGAGGAACGGGCCGAGCGGCTGGTACTCCCAGGCCTGGATGTCGCGGGCGGACCAATCGTTGACCAGCGCGACGCCGAAGACCCGGTCGGCGAACTCATCGATCTCCACCGGTACGCCGAGCCGCGATCCGACGCCGATCACGAATCCGAGCTCGGCTTCGATGTCCAGCCGCCGCGACGGGCCGAAATCCGGTGCGCCGGAGTCTGTTCCGCGCTGCCCACAGGGGCGTGCCACATCGGTGCCGGACACCACCACGGTGCCCGCCCGCCCGTGATAACCGACCGGCAGATGGCGCCAATTCGGCAGCAGCGGGTCGCCGTCCGGCCGGAACAGGCGGCCGAGGTTCGTCGCGTGGTCGATGCTGGCGTAGAAGTCCACGTAATCGCCGACACGCACGGGCAGCCGCAACACCACGTCGGACAGCCGATGCACCGCGGCGTGGTCCAGTTCGCCGTCGACCGCCGCACGAATCCGGTCGCGCACCGTCCGCCAGCGCACGGGGCCCTGCGCAAGGAAGGCGTTCAGGCTCGGTTCGGCGAAAACCGAATCATCGAGCAGCACAGCCAAATCGATGACATGTTCGCCGAGCCGCACCCCCACGCGGGGGCCTTCTCCGGTCGGCGCGAACACCCCGTAGGGCAGGTTGTCCGGACCGAACAGCGACTCCGGCGCTACCTCCACCTCGGTCCTCACGCGGGGCCCCGCCCCGACCAGCTCCACGCATAGGTCGGGTCCTCGCAGGCCAGCGCGCCTTCGCCGAGCTCCAGCGGGCGAAAGGTGTCCACCATGACGGCCAGCTCGTCGAAGTACTCGATGCCGATGCTGTTCTCGTACGCGCCGGGCTGTGGACCGTGTGCGTAACCGCCGGGGTGCACCGACACCGAGCCTTGCGTGATTCCGGAGCCTTTGCGCGCTTCGTAATTGCCGCCGCAATAGAACATGACCTCGTCGGAATCGACGTTGGAGTGGTAGTACGGCACCGGGATCGACAGCGGGTGGTAGTCCACTTTGCGCGGAACGAAATTGCAGACGACGAAGTTGCCGCCTTCGAACGCCTGATGTACCGGCGGCGGCTGATGGATACGGCCGGTGATCGGTTCGAAGTCGGCGATATTGAAGGTGAACGGATACAGGCAGCCGTCCCAGCCGACCACGTCGAACGGGTGCGCGGCGTAGACCATCCGAGTGCCGACGACCTGGCCGCCGGGGCGGTGCTTGACCAGCACTTCCACTTCGGTGCCGGTCGCACTGATGGTCTCGGTGGGTCCGTGCAGGTCGCGCTCGCAATACGGGGCGTTTTCGAGCAGCTGGCCGAACTTCGACAGATAGCGCTTGGGCGGCGTGATGTGACCTGTCGCTTCGATCGCGTACGCCCGCAAAGGTTCCGGGCCGGTGGGCCGCCAGCGGTGTGTGGTGGCACGCGGGATGAGCACCTGATCGCCCTGCCGTGCGGGCAGCGCGCCGAACACGGTCTCCACCACCGCCGCGCCCGACTCCACATAGACCAGCTCGTCGCCGATCGCGTTGCGGTACAGCGGCGAACCGCCTTTCGCGACCACATAGGAGATGCGCACGTCCGCGTTGCCCAGCAGCAGGCGGCGCCCGGTCACCGGATCGGTCTCCGCCGGGGTGTCGCCGGGGAACAGCGTGTGCAGGCGCAGATGGCGGTGACGCAGCGGATGGTTCGGCGTGGTCCGCTGATCGGGCAGCTCCCAGACCGTCGAATCGACCAGTGCCGGCGGCAGGCCACGGTGATAGAGCAGGGAGGAGTCGCCGGAGAAGCCCTCCTCGCCCATCAGCTCCTCGTAGTAGAGCCGCCCCTGCTCGTCACGATGCTGGGTGTGCCGCTTCGGCGGTACCGCACCCACTTGCCGATAGAACGCCATGACCGTTCCTCCGCCAGCCGGTGGTCGGGTAGTTGATCACCATCGTAGTGCGGCCGAATCCCCGATCAGGCGTTTCGCATGGCTCGGTAGACCGCGGCCCCGACGAACGCGCCGAGATCCGCCGGTGTCCAGCCGTCCTGGTCCGCGAGCAGCGCGCGTACGGCGGCCTCGCCCGCGGACACCCACTGCTCCACCAGCACCGGCAACTTGTGCTCGGCGTCCGCCGTGCCCCAGGCGCGCAGCGTCGGGCGCAGGAGTTTGGTACAGCGCTCGATGACGAGCGCGCGCCCGCGCCCGAAGGAATTCGCGACGGCGGGGTCGGGATTGCCGTAGACCAGCCGCCAGGCGTCCGGCCGGCTCGCGGCCTTCGTCAGCAGGGCGCGGAATCCCTGGACGAACACGGTTTCGTCGGCGTCGACGTCCCGTGGCTTCATCACCTCGAGCACGCCGCTGACCAGGTAGCCCTCCTCGCGCTGAATCAGCGCCTCGATCAGCTCGACGCGATCGGCGAAGCAGGCGTAGACCACCGGCCTGGTCACCTTCATCCGCTCCGCGATGGCGGCCATGGTGACCGCGGCGATGCCGTTCTCCACGGCGATGGCGAGCGCGGTGTCGAGCACCTGCGGACGGCGGCGCTCCGGGCCGAGATGCTGTGCGCGCTGCCGTTGCCGCACGGCCGGGTCGGCGCCCATACCGCCCAGCCTGCCGCCGGTGGCCCGGTTACCGCTGCTGCGGCGGGGGAAAGGCGGCTGCGCCGGGCGGGTCATGAGCGCCCGGGTTCGTCGGCGAACTCGGCGATCACCGGGGCGTGGTCGCTGGCGCCCTTGCCCTTTCGCGCCTCACGATCGACCGTCGCGTCCGATACGGTGGCGGCGAGCGCGGGAGAGGCGAGGATGAAATCGATGCGCATCCCCTCTTTTCGCGGGAAGCGCAGCTGGGTGTAGTCCCAGTAGGTGTAGACGCCCGGTCCTGGCGCGAACGGACGCATGACATCCGCGAATCCGGCGTCCACGACGGCCTGGAAGGCATCGCGCTCCGGCTGCGACGTGTGCGTCTTCTCGGCGAAGTACTCCACGGACCACACATCGTCGTCGGTCGGCGCGATGTTCCAGTCGCCCACCAGCGCGATCTTGGCCTGCGGGTCGTCGGCCAGCCAGCGCGCGCCGTTGTCACGCAGCGCGGCAAGCCATTCCAGTTTGTAGGCGTAGTGCGGGTCGCCCAGCATACGGCCGTTGGGCACGTAAAGGCTCCACACCCGCACGCCGCCACAGGTCGCCCCGATCGCGCGGGACTCGACGACCGGCGTGCTGATCAGCGACTCACCCGCGTCCTTGTCGAAGCCGGGCTGGCCGGGAAAGGCGAGCTCGACGTCGGAGAGACCGACGCGGGAGACGATCGCCACCCCATTCCACTGGTTGATCCCCAGGTGGGCGACTTCGTAGCCCAGTTCGTCGAAGCGCTCGAACGGGAACTGGTCGTCGCGGCACTTGGTCTCCTGGATGGCCAGCACGTCGATGTCCTGGCGGTCGAGCCAGTCCGCGACGCGGTCGAGCCGGGAGCGAATGGAGTTGACATTCCAGGTGGCGAGACGCACTGCGGCCTTCCTTCGGGGGTGACAGGTCTGTTCTACCGCAGGCCGCCGGGCCCGGCGAGCGGTTCCGGCGCGGCGTAGCGATAGGTGTGGTGTTCGATGAAGCCCAGTTCGCGGTACATCGCGCGGGCCGGCTCGTTGGTGGCTTCCACCTGGAGATAGGCGTGCGTCGCGCCGCGGTCGCGGCCCCAGCGGATCAGTTCGGCGCAGACCAGCGAGCCGAGCCCGTGCCTGCGGTGCGCGGCGGCCACGGCCACGCAGGTGAGGCCGATCCAGCGGCGTCCGTCCGGGGCGGTGGTGAGTGCGCCGCGGCCGATCGCGATGGGACGCGGCAGGCCGAGCGAGGCGAAGCCGAGTTCACCGTTCAGGACCGCGGTCAGCACCTCGGGATCGGGCGCGGGAATCGTCCGCGCGCCGGGTTCCTCGCCGTCGTAGCGGTGCGTCTCCAGCCAGTCGGCGTCGGGAGCGGGCGCGATCCGCACCATCGAAGGGCCTTGGGGCAGCACGAAATTGTCGATATCGAGAGCCAGCATGGCCGTCTCTCGCCAGCTGTGCCAGCCGGGCGGCACCGGGGCCAGCCGATCGGGCAGCGCGAGCTGCACAGGCAGGCCCTGCGCGGTGTACCACTCGCCGATCCGGTGCAGCGTATCCGCCGACACGGTGGCGGGTCCCTCGGAGCTGCCCAGCGGCACAGCGGAATTCGCGCGCCCGGTGTATCCGTTGCCCGCGCGCGCCAGCCAGCCGTCGATCCACGCGTGTTCGACGCCCGGCCAGCCATAGGCGGCCGCGGCCTCCAGCGCGCGGATCTCTCTGATGCGAATCGGCCTCGGCCCGACGGCTTTCAGCGCGACGACGCGCTCCGGCGCCACCGAGACGAGCTCGCCGCCCGCGCCGCGCACGGTCGGCGGGTCCAGGGAGACGAGTTCGCCGATCACGTCGGTCAGCGGTTGTGGATAACCCGCGGGCAGCTGATAGCGCAGCACCACGCGGCGGCCGAGCGGGATATCGGGCAGGCCGGCGGCGGGGTCAGTCGTCATGCCCGAACGGGTCGGGGTCGGTGCCGGGCAGCCAGCTCAGACCCGGTGTGCCCCAGCCGTTGCGTTTGATCGCCTTCTTGGCGGCCCGCGCGTTCCGTCCGATCAGCACGTCCACGTAGAGGAACCCGTCCAGATGCCCGACCTCGTGCTGGAGCATGCGGGCGAAGAAGCCCTTGCCCTCCACCTCCACCGGCTCGCCGTTCTCGTCGGTGCCGGTCACCTTCGCCCATTCGGCGCGACCGGTGGGGAACTGCTCCCCGGGCACCGACAGACAGCCTTCCTCGTCGTCGTCCGGGTCGGGCATGGTCTCCGGGATCTCCGAGGTCTCCAGCACCGGATTGACCACCACCCCGCGTCGTCGGGTCGCGGTGCCGTCCGCGCCGAGGTCGGGGCAGTCGTAGACGAACAGGCGAAGCGGAACGCCGACCTGGTTGGCGGCGAGCCCGACGCCGTGCGCGGCGTCGAGCGTTTCGTACATGTCCGCGATGAGCGGAGCCAATTCCTCCGGCGATCGAGTGACCCGCTCGGTCGGGTTGTGCAGAACCGGGTCGCCGACGATCACGATCGGGAGGATTGCCATGGGCCAATTATTGCCGTGGGCGCCACGTCACAGCTTCCCGGGTGCCGAAGTGGAGACCGCGACTACCGGCCGGTAGGGAACACGCCGCGCTGCGGGCCCGGCGATTCCTCGCCCGCGTGGTTGAATGTTCCGCGACGTACAAGCACCATTTTCGTCTGGTGGTCACTCGGCGAGGAGCGAGATGGACGGCGCAGCGGCACGGAATCTTTCCGCGACCCACAACGGCCCTTCCGCGAGCGAAGATGGCACGACGGAGCACGCTTCGGCCGAACAGGCCGACGGCGACGGACTGAGCCGTCGCGAACTCGACATCCTGGCCTTCGAGCGGCAGTGGTGGAAGTACGCCGGAGCCAAGGAAGAGGCGATCCGCGAGCTGTTCGCCATGTCGCCGACCCGGTACTACCAGGTGCTGAACGCGGTGGTCGATCGGCAGGAGGCGCTGGCGGCCGACCCGATGCTGGTCAAGCGGCTGCGCAGGCTGCGAGCGAGCAGGCAGAAGGCGCGCGCGGCGCGGCGGCTCGGATTCCAGGTCTGACCCGGCGATGCGGACCCGGACCCGTCCCGTGCGACTAGGCTCGCGAAGGTGAGCTACCCGAACCCCACCTCCGGTGGGCCACCGTTGCGTGCCCTGGCGATGGTGCTGATCGCGTTGGCCATCGTCTTCGCCGGTCTCGGGGCGATGTCGCTGTCGAGTTCCGACGCCGACACCGACGCCTCGGGGACCAGCGCATCGCCGACCTCGAGCGCGAGCGCCGCGCCGCAGGTCCCGGCGAGCACCACCGCGCCCAAGGCGCCGACCTCGTCCACCGCGGTGGCGACCGTGACGCCGACCAGTGCCGCCGCGTCGACCACCACCACCACGGCGGCGCGTTCGGTCCCGGTGCGCGTGCTCAACAACAGCATGGTGGCCGGACTCGCGGCGAAAACGGCAGGCCAGCTGGAGGCGAGCGGCTGGACGATCGCGGAAACGGGCAACTACCCGGGCTCGAACATCGCCAAAACCACGGTGTACTACGGCGATTCGTCCGGCGACAAGGAGGCCGCGCAGGCCATCGCGGACCAGCTCGGCGCGTCGGTGGCACCGAAGTCGAGTGCGATCGGGGATACCGCGCCGGGTGTAACGGTGATCGTCACGGGTAACTGACCCATATGTGGCCGCTGGCCGCACGCCCGGACCAGCGAACACGCGTGAGGGCGCGCCGCCCTGTCGGGGGCACGGCGGGACGGCGTGGCATCATCTTGTCCGGTAACGAACGTGTCCACCCGCCCTTACTCGTAAACTCGGTACTCGTAAAGGAGTTCCCCGATGGCCCCGTCCACAACTCGACGCCCGTCCTGGCGGACTGTGACCCCGGTGCTCGCGGTCGCGGTCTTCGGCCTCGCCGCATGCTCGAACAGCCAGGAGTCGAGTGACGTCCAGGGAACGACCCCGCCGGTGTGGAGCGGGTCGCCCGCTCCGGCCGGGCAGTCGAGCACCGAGCACGGTGGCTCGCCGAACGCCGAGCAGGGCGTGAACGTGCAGCTGAAGGACCCCTCGGGCGCCTCGGTCGGCACCGCGAACTTCGCCAAGGACGGCAACCACCTGCAGCTCACCGTCGAGGCGCACGGCCTGCGCCCCGGCTTCCACGGCCTGCACGTGCACCAGGTCGGCAAGTGCGAGCCGAACTCCGTCGCGCCGACCGGCGGCCCGGCGGGCGACTTCCTGTCCGCCGGTGGTCACCTGCAGGTCGGCAGCGCCAACGCGCATCCGGCCAGCGGCGATCTGACCTCGCTCGAGGTGCGCGGCGACGGCGTCGCCAAGCTGATCACCACCACCGACGCGGTGACGCTGGACGACGTGAAGGGCAAGGCCCTCATCATCCACGCCGACGCCGACAACTTCGGCAACATTCCCAACCGTTACTCCCGTGCCGATGGCGTCGCGGGTCCCGATGAGACGACCCTAGCGACGGGCGACGCGGGCGGCCGTGTCGCTTGTGGCGTGATCCAATAGCGCGGTGGCATATGGCCGGGGCAGGAATCGAACACGTTCCCTTCGATGGTTCGCCCCGGCCCACCATCGGGGTCGAATGGGAGATCGCCTTGGTCGACAAGGTGACCCGCGACCTGTCGAATACCGCCGCGGCGGTATTCGATTCACTCGGTGAGCTCCGTGCCCACGACGGCACACCCCAGGTCACCAAGGAATTGCTGCGCAACACCGTCGAACTCGTCACCGGGGTGCACGAGACCGTCGGCGCGGCGGTGGAGGACCTCACCGGCACGATGAACACGGTGCGCCGTGCGGCCGAGCAGCTCGGTGTCGACTTGTTCTGCGCGGGCACCCATCCGTTCGCGCAATGGTCGGCCCAGCAGCTGACCCGATCGGAGCACTACGACGAGCTGATCGAGCGCACCCAGTGGTGGGGTCGCCAGATGATGATCTGGGGCGTGCACGTGCACGTCGGAGTCTCCCACCGCGACAAGGTTTTTCCGATCCTCAACTCGTTGCTGCTGTCGTATCCGCATCTGCTCGCGCTGTCGGCGGGCTCGCCGATGTGGTCGGGATCGGACACCGGCTACGCGAGCAACCGGACGCTCATGTTCCAGCAGTTGCCGACCGCGGGCCTGCCGTTCCAGTTCGAGAACTGGACCCAGTTCGAGCATTTCGTGCACGATCAGATCAAGACCGGTGTCTTCACGCAGCTCGGGGGCATGCACTGGGACATCCGCCCGGCGCCGAAGTGGGGCACCATCGAGGTCCGGGTGTGCGACGGGATCTCCACGCGCGCCGAGCTCGCCGCGATGGCCGCGCTCATCCATTGCCTCATCGTCGACCTCGACCGCCGCGTCGAGAACGGCGAGGAACTGCCCACCCTGCCGCCGTGGCACGTGCAGGAGAACAAGTGGCGCGCCGCACGTTACGGGCTGGATGCGATCATCATCACCGACGCCGACAGCAACGAGCGGTTGGTCACCGACGACCTGGCGGATCTGCTGAACCGGCTGGAGCCGACGGCGGCGCGGCTGGGCTGCGCGGACGAACTCGCCCTGGTCGCCGAGATCCCCAAGCGGGGAGCCTCCTACCAGCGGCAGCGCCGGGTTGCCGCAGCGTCGCAGGGAGATCTGGTCGCGGTGGTGGACGCGCTGGTCGAGGAGCTGAAACAGTAGCGATCGGCCGCGTATAGGTCGGTTGCTGTTCAGCTGGCCAGGGGGATGACGTTCACCCCACGTTTACTATGGTCGGATGCTTGTCGAATACCCGGGTTCCAGAGCAGGAAGCGCGGTCTCGCGCCGTCGCGTACCGCGGACTCGGATCCGGGTCGTCGCGGCGGTGGCCGCGGTGCCGGTCCTGCTGATCGTGTTGCAGGGCGTAGCCATCTGGCAGGGATTCGAAGGCCCCCTGGAGAGCTTGGGGCGGGACTACATCGGCACACCGAAATCGATGTCGGTGCCGTGGGCCGGACTGGTCCTTGCGCTGGTGGGTATTTCGGCCCGTCGCAGGCTGGTCGCGGTGGGTGTCGCGGCTGCCATCGATGTGGCGTGGGCCGGTGTCCGCTTGCTGGCGGGAGAGCCGTTCGCGATCGGGAACGGCCCCGTGATCGTGCTGACCGGCTTGGCGCTGGTGGCCTGGCTGCGCTGGTCCGGAACCGAACGGCGGGACGCGCTGCACGCCGCCGCGCTCGGCGCGCTGCTCGTCCTGGCCACCAAAGTCGGCGATGTCTGGTTGCACGTCACCGTGATCGGCAGACCGACGGTGCTCGACGAATACGTGATCCTGGCCGACCATGCGCTGGGCGATCCGTCGTGGGTGCTCGGGCGGGCCGTGGACACGCTCGGGCCGGTGGTCTACGCGGTGCTGCACTGGGTCTACATCGAGCTGCCCGTGGCGGCGATCGTCGTGGCCGTGTGGCAGCTGCGCCGAGTGGTGTCGTCGGGCCGGTGGCCATCGCATTACCTGGTGCGCACCTTCCTGGTGCTCGGCTTGATCGGTCCCTTGGTGTACGTCCTCTTCCCGGTGGTCGGTCCGATGTTCGCGTACGGCCCGGACGGCAACGGGCTGCAATTGGGCAACTACTGGCCGGGGGTGGTGCCGCCGATCGATCGCAACCCGCTGCCGCTGCCGTTCGACGCGGCGGTTCCACGCAACTGCATGCCCTCGATGCACACCGCCTGGGCGCTGTCGGTGTTCCTGCACACCCGCCGCGACGGCGACGGCGAGCCCGCTCCGGGCTGGCTGCGCTGGGGCGGCGCGTTCTGGCTGCTGGCCACCCTCACCGCCACCCTCGGTTTCGGCTACCACTACGGCGTCGACCTGGTCGCGGGCGCGGTGCTGTGCCTCACCGTCGAATCGGCGCTGCGCGCACCGGAGCGCGGCTGGGGATGGTTCCGGATCCGGTTGGTCGGCGCAGGCGCGGTCGTGCTGGCCACGCTGCTGCTGTCCTACCGGTACCTCGCCGTGCCGATGGCCGAGTATCCGGTGCTCGCGGGCACGGTCGTGCTGGGACTGCTGGCCGGACTGGCCGCGGCGTTCCACGCGACGTGGTTCGCGACCGCGCGGCAGCCGGAGCAGGCCGTCCGCGAGGTCGAGCCCGTCGCGCGCTGAGGCCGGTCACGCGGCTAATCGACGTCGTCGTCGCGCATCTCGTTGACGCGCAACAGGCCGTCGCGGTGGCGCTGCTCGCGGTAGGCGGTGCGGCCGATCAGGTGGGCGATCACCGGGGCGGTCAGCAGGGTGAACAGCCCGACCAGCACCAGCGCCCAGACGTTGCCGTGTCCGCCCAGCTGGATCGCGGCGCCCGCCAGCACCAGGATCAGCCCGATGACCTGTGGCTTGGTGGCGGCGTGCATCCGGGTCAGCGTGTCGGGAAAGCGCACGATCCCGATCGCCGCCGTGAGCGCCAGCGTCGAGCCGAACAGGATCAGGGTGCCCGCGAGCACGTGCCAGAGGTTCATGTGTCGTCCCGCACTCGGAATCGGGACACCGCGGCCGAGCCGAGGAACCCGACCAGCGCCAGCGCGACGATCGCGGGCACCACGGTGGTGTCGGCGCTGTAGGCCGCCCAGACGGCCAGCCCGGAGGCGGCGATGGCGATCAGCGAGTCGATGCCGACCACCCGGTCCAGCGTGCTCGGCCCCATGACGACGCGATACGTGGTGATCAGTGCCGCCGCGGTCAGGATGACGGCGGCGAGGACGGCGACGACGGTCACGATGTCACCTCCGGGGGAGAGGGCGGCCGGGAGTACGGCCATCCGGTCGGGCGTTCGAACGTTTCGATCAGCAGGCGTTCCAGCCGCCGGGTGGTCCGGAAGAACTTGTCCACCGCCGCATCGCTGCCGACATCGAGAACGTGCACGTAGACGACGCAGCGCCTGCGGTCGATCTCCAGCACCATGGTGCCGGGGATCAGGTTGAGCAGGTCGGCCCACAGCACCAGCACCAGATCCGATCTCGTGCCGGAGTACACGCGCAACACGCCGGACACCGGGGTCTGCTTGGGGCGGATCGCGAGCCAGGCGACCTGAAGACTCGACTCCAGCGCGTAATACGCGCTCGCCACGATCAGCTCGGGCAGGGGAAACGGGTTCAGCCGCCCGGACACCGGCACGCGCGGCAGCGGCAGTGCCACCATGATCAGCGCGGCGACCGCCAGCCCGCCCAGTACATTCGCGATGCTCAGATCGCCCCACAGGGCGAGCCAGACCACGGTGAGCCATACGAGGATGCCGACGCGGACGGTCGTGTCGCGCACCGGGCCCCGCTCGGCGCTCATCGTCGGCTTCCCGGCGATTCGCCCAGCACCGCACCGATGTACACGCCGGGATCGCGCAGGTCCACCGCGGCGCGGTCGGCGATCATGAGGATCGGCCCGGCCAGCACCGTCAGGCACAGCCCCACCGTCACCAGGGCCGCGGTGGACAGCACCATCAGCGGCGGCATGCGGCCGGGATCGGTGCGCTCGTCGTAGTGCACGTCGGTCGCTTCCTCGATCAGCGTCGGCGGCCTGGCCGCGGTGAGATGGCCCTCCGGCGCGTCCTCGCGGGGCCGCCAGAACGCTTTGCTCCATACCCTGGCGACGGTGTAAAGCGTGAGCAGGCTGGTGAGCACGGCGCCGCCGACCAGCACCCAGGCCAGCACGCTGCCGCGTTCGGCGCCGGCCCGCAACAGCGCGACCTTGCCGATGAACCCGGAGAACGGCGGTATCCCACCGAGATTCAGCGCCGGGACGAGGAACAGCACGGCCAGCAGGGGGCTGGCCGCGGCGAGCCCGCCCAGCCTGCGCAGCGAGGTGGATCCGGCTTGCCGCTCGATCAGTCCCGCCACCAGGAACAGCGTGGTCTGCACCAGAATGTGGTGCGCCACGTAGAACACCGCGCCCGACAGCCCGGCCGCGTTGGCGAGGCCGACGCCGAACACCATGTAGCCGATGTGACTGACCAGCGTGAACGACAGCAGACGGCGGATGTCGCTCTGCGCGATGGCGCCGAGGATGCCGATGAGCATGGTGAGCAGGCCCGCCACCAGCAGCACCGAGTCGAAGCCGCCGTCGGGGAACAGCAGCGAGTGGGTCCGGATGATCGCGTACACGCCGACTTTGGTGAGCAGACCGGCGAACACGGCGGTGACCGGCGCCGGGGCGGTCGGATAGGAGTCGGGCAGCCAGTTCGACAGCGGGAAGACGGCCGCCTTGATACCGAACGCCACCAGCAGCACTGCGAAGATCGCCGTGCGCGTGCCCTCCGGCACGGCGCCGAACCGGACCGCGAGCTGGGCGAGATTCAGCGTTCCGGTGGCCGCGTAGGTGAGCCCGATGCCGGCGAGGAAGATCAGCGACGAGACCGACGAGACCATCACGTAGGCCACGCCCGCGCGGATGCGTTCGGTGGTCGCGCCCACGGTGAGCAGCACGAACGACGCCGCGAGCAGGATCTCGAAGCCGACGAAGAGGTTGAACAGGTCACCGGCCAGGAACGCGGCCGAAACACCGGCGGTGAGCACCAGATACGTGGGCCGGTAGATCGAGGTGGGCTGCCGCTCGTCGCCGTCGCGGATGTTCTGACCCGCGCCGTAGAGGTTGACCGACAGCAGCACGATGGACGAGACCAGCAGCATCGCCGCCGACAGCCGGTCCACCACCAGCGTGATGCCGATCGGCGCTGCCCAGTCGCCCACCTGCAACGCGGTGGTGCCGTCCCGGTCGACCAGGAAAAGCAGCAACCCGCAGATCACCACGACAGCGGTGAGCGCCCCGACGCTGACCGCGCTCTGGATGCGCGGCCTGCGCCCGAAGACGAGCGTGGCCGCCGCGCCGAGCAGGGGGACGAGCACCGGCAGCGGCGTGAGAACCGGCAGCAGGCCGGGCGAGAGGTTCACGTCTCCGGGTCCTCTCCGGCGCGACGCCGGGCGACATCCACGTCCTCTTGGTCGTTGGCGACGTCGTCGCTGGTGGTGAGCATGTAGGCGCGGTAGGCGAGGGCGAGCACGAATGCCGCGATGCCCATGGTGATCACGATGGCGGTGAGCACCATCGCCTGGGCGAGCGGGTCGGCCATCTCCTCGGTGTCGGCCGTGCCGCGGATGGGCGGTTTGCCGCGACCGCCGCCCGCGGTGAGGATCAGCAGGTTCACCGCGTTGCCGAACAGGATCAGCCCGAGCAGCATCTTCGACACGGCGCGTTCCAGGAGCAGGTATACCCCGCACGCGACGAGGATGCCGATCACCACCAATAGGGTCAGATTCGCGGTCACGTCGCGGAACCTCCGTTCGCCGAGGGGGTCTCGGCGTCGGCCAGCTCGCTGTCCAGGCGCGCGCCGAGACTGCGCAGCACGTCCAGCACCAGGCCGACCACGATGAGGTAGACGCCGAGATCGAACAGCAGCGCGGTGACCACCTTGACGTGCCCGATCACCGGCAGCGAAACCTCGATGATCGCCGAGGACAGCGGCGGCGCGCCGAGCAGCAGCGACGAGACGGCAGTGCCCGCGGCCAAGGTGAGGCCGGCGCCGAGGATGTGGCCCGCGTCGACGGGCAGTGCCTCACCCAATTCGTAGCGGCCGCCCGCGAGGTACCGCAGGGTCAGCGCGAGCCCAGCGGTGAGCCCGCCCGCGAACCCGCCGCCGGGCGCGTTGTGGCCGGAGAAGAAGAAGTAGACCGACAGCACCATGATGGTCGGGAACACCAGCCGCGTGGTGATCTGCAGGACCATCGAGCGTTCGGCCCGGGCCACCAATCGGCCCGCGGGCAGCCAGCTGACCAGCTCCGGATCGTAGTCGGGGGAGTCCGTCGCGCGCGGCGCGCTGCCGAAGCGCCTGCTGCGGAACACCAAAGAGGCCACCCCCGTCGCGGCGACGACGAGCACCGAGATCTCACCGAGGGTGTCCCACGCCCGCAGGTCGACGAGCAGGACGTTGACGGCGTTCTTCCCCCCGCCGAATTCGTAGGCGGCATCGGGAATTCTGAGCCAGATGGGTTCGGCGGTGCGGGCCGCCACGGCGAACCCGGCCAGGACCGCGACCACCGTCCCGGTCCCGACGGCCAGGACCGCTCTGCGCAGCTTGAACGCGGCCGTCCGGCTCGGCTCGATCGTCGCGGGGAAAGCGCGCAGCACCAGCACGAAGATGACCAGCGTGAGCGTCTCCACCAGGAATTGGGTCAGCGCGAGGTCGGGCGCGCCGTGCAGCGCGAAGATCACGCCGCTGCCGTATCCGGTCACCCCGACGACCAGCACGCTCGCGAGCCGGTTGCGCAGCACCGTCGCGGCGAGCGCGCTCACCGCCATGATCGCGCCGATGGCCGCTTGCAGCGGCGAGTCCCACAACCGCAGCGTGACTCCGGTGCGGGTGCCGAGGGCGAGCAGGACGGTCGGCAGGACGATGAGCGTGACCAGGATCGCGGCTTGGCTCAGCGGCAGCGACCCGCGCTGCACCGCGCCGGTCATCCGCAGCGAGAGGGTGTCCATCGCGCGCAGCGTGGCGTCGTAGGCGCGGTCGGCGTTGCCGAGGCGCGGGTGCGCCGATTCGGCGAAGCGGCCGCGCAGCCGCCACAACACGACGCCGACCGCGACGATCAACAGTGTCGACGCGAGCGCGGCATCGAAACCGTGCCACAGCGCCAGATGCGAAAACGGAACGGCGGCCAGCGTTTCGGCGTAGGGGCGCAATCGTGCGTCGAGCCAGGACGGGGCGAGACCGGCCGCGAGGCTCGCGACGGCGAGGATCACCGGTGCCGCGAGGAACAGAGCACCCGGCGGATGCCAGCGGAGACGACGCTCGGCTTCCGGCTGATCTTCGGCGACGGGTACTTCGCTCGGGTGGTGTGCGACGGGCGTGGCGCCTGCCGCGGGTTCCGGCTCGCGGTCCTTGTCCGCGAAAGCGCCCCAGACGAACCTGATGCTGTAGCCGACGGTCAGCATCGACCCGAGCACCACTCCGGTGAACACCGCGCCGCGTACGGGCGCGGTGAGCACGTCCGCGTCCAGTACGGCGTTCAGCGCGCTTTCTTTGCCGACGAAGCCGAGCAGCGGCGGTATGCCCGCCATGCTGAGCGCGGCCAGGACCGCGGTGGCGCACAGCACGGGAGCCCGACGGCCGAGCCCGGACAAGCGGCGCAGATCGCGCGTGCCCGCACCGTGGTCGATGATCCCGACCACCAGGAACAGGCACGCCTTGAACAGCGCGTGCGCGACGACCAGCGCGACTCCGGCCAGCGCGGCATCGGGTGTGCCGATGCCGACCAGCACGATCAGGAATCCCAGCTGGCTCACCGTGCCGAAGGCCAGCACCAGTTTCAGATCCACCACCTGGAGCGAGCGCAGCCCGGCCAGCAGCATCGAGGCGAGGCCGAGGGTCAGCACCAGCGGATGCCACACGGGGTTCTGCGCGAACGCCGGTGCCAGGCGCGCGATCAGGTACACGCCGGCTTTCACCATCGCCGCGGCATGCAAGTACGCGCTCACCGGGGTGGGTGCGGCCATCGCGCCGGGCAGCCAGAAATGCAAGGGCACCACGGCGGATTTGGTGAGCGCGCCCACCAGGATCAGGGCCACCGCGACATTCACCGCGGTCCCGCTCGGGTTGGTCCCGGAAAGGAGATCCGACAGCAGATAGCTGCCGTTCACGGTGCCGAGCACGACGATGCCCGTCAGCATCGCCAGTCCGCCCGCTCCGGTCACCAGCAGCGCCTGGATCGCGGCCCTTCGGCTGGCCGCCTGCTCGGCGTTGTGACCGATCAGCAAGAACGACAGCACCGTTGTCGCTTCCCAGAACACATAGAGCAGGAGCATGTTGTCGCTGGTGACCAGCCCGAACATGGCGCCGGCGAACGCGACCAGCTCGGCGGCGAACACCCCGAGCCGCGGTTCGTCATCCTCGAAGTACCGGGCGCAGTAGATCAGCACCAGCGCCCCGATGCCCAGTACGAGCGCGCACAATACCGCCGCGAGGGTGTCGAAGCGCAGATCGATGTTCAGGGCGATGCTCGGCGCCCAGGTCAGCCGAACTCGCTGCGGCTCGGACCAATTCGCGATCACCCAGGCGAAGCCGCCGAGCGGGACCACAGCCAGTAGAAAGAATGCGTTGCGCCCCAGTGCCCGCACCCACAGCGGAGCCAGCAGGGCGGCCGCGGCATGAGCGAGCAGGATTGCGAGCAAACTTCACTCCGTCGGGTAGGGGCGGCGGGGTGTCCGGCACAAGCCTACGGAAAGCGTGCTTTTTCCGTGGAAGGGCTGAGTATGGTGTCCGTCATCCGCCCGAACCGAAGCTATATGTCCGCTAATGATTCGCTCTCTGGTTGCCCATTTGTTTGCGGCCTGCTGCGTGGCCGTAATTTACGCAGCATGACGAGCCCGACGGCGCTGCCGATGACGATGGCGAGCGCGGTGCCGCCCGGGGTCGCGTCGTGCGCCGCCACGTCCTCGCGCCAGTCCTTGACGCGGTCAGGCATCACCGAGACCGCCGACGGCAGATACAGCGCGCTGAGCGCGAGTACGCCGCTGGGCGCGTAGTGCGGCCGCGCGGTGCCGCAGCAGTATCCCGCCGTCAACGCGATGACCCCGCTGATCACGGCGAACGCGACGGTGCTCGCGGACGTCGAGGTGACGAGGGCGAAGACCGTGATGCCCAGCAGCAGCAGGATGGCGAGGGCGGTCGATGGCATCCGGGCGCCGATGACGAGTCCGGCCGCGGTCAGCGCGATGAGCACCGGCGCGGTCCAGCCGGGCCGCACCGCGTAGCCGACCGCGTCGACCGCCGCGGTCAGGCTCACGGCCAGGTACACGCCGGTGCCGTCGCGGCCGGGCAGCAGCATGGCGGCCGCGGTCGCGCTGACGATCGTCGCCGCGACGACGATGACGATCTCGACCGCGTGACTCTCCCCCGGCAGTTTGCTGTACTGCCTGCCCAGCCATTCGGTGCCGGCCAGGACCACCAGCGCGAGCACCATGGCGGCGAGGATCGGCGTCACCGGCAGCGCGATCGCCATGTGCGGCTCCTTCGCGTCCTCGGTTCGCTTCCAGTTGTGCAAGGTGCTGATCATCAGCAGGATCAAGCTCACGCCGATCATCCAGCGCGTCGGGGTCTCCAGGACCGCGTACGGATCCGCGTTGATGTTCAGCAGGCCGGCGAGATCGCCGAAGCCGAAGAAGCCGACGCCGCCCACCGCGAACGCCGCGGCGGGCAAGGGTCTGCGCAGCACCACCGCGCCGAGCCCGCCGAGCAGCACGGCGGCGCAGATCGAGTCGATGTAGTTCTGCGTGGTCAGTATCTCGGCCGTGGCCACGTGGCGTCCGGTGAAGTGGTTGATCAGCTGCGCCAGCGCGGCGGCAGTGGCCGTCGCCCACCCGGTCAGCGGTCGCGAGGTGGTGGCGACCAGCACGGCGACCGCCACGGCGACGATCACGCCCAGTGCCGCGCTGCGCGGCACGCTGTTGAGCAGCCCGGCGATCCGGTACGACGTGGCTTGCCCCTGTGTGTTGACGGTGACCGGCAGGAACAGCGTCACGCCCGCGACCGCGGCTCCGGTGAAGGCCGTGGTCGCGTCGACAATGTCGCCGACCCTGCGCACGGTTGTCGAACATACCCGTGGTGGCGACGTGATCTTGTGATTGCCGACGATTCGCCCGAAAATGTCTCCGGTGCGAAAAAGGCAACAAGAGCCGGTTTGCCGGAGATTGTCCGAAGCGGGTCGCCCGCGACCTACCCGCGGCTGTCGGCGTAGCGGCGCAGTGTGTCGATCTGCGACGGATCCAGCGAGGGCCGCACCACCGTCTTGGCGGCCAGCACATCGGCGGCGGTGACGTCGGCCGCGTGTACGTCCCGGCGCATCGCCGCGAGCGCGGACTCGCGCAGCAGCGCGGCGCAGTCGGCGGCGGAGTAGCCGTCCAGTTCCTCCGCGAGCGCGTCGAGGTCGACATCGTCGGCCAGCGGCACCGCGCGGCCCGCGGTGCGCAGGATCTCCCGGCGGGCGGCGGCATCCGGCGGCGGCACGAACACCAGCCGTTCGAGCCTGCCCGGGCGCAGCAGCGCCGGATCGATCAGCTCCGGCCGGTTGGTCGCGCCCAGCACCACCACGTCGCGCAGCGGCTCCACGCCGTCGAGTTCGGTGAGCAGTGCCGCGACCACCCGATCGCCCACGCCCGCGTCGGCGCTCTGGCCGCGGCGCGGGGCCAGCGCGTCCACCTCATCGAGGAAGATCAGCGAGGGTGCGGAATCCCGCGCCCGCTGGAACAATTCGCGCACCGCGCGCTCCGACGAGCCGACCCATCGGTCCAGCAGTTCGGCGCCCTTGACCGCGTGCACGCTGAGCTGACCGGTACCGGCCAGCGCGCGCACCAGGAAGGTCTTGCCGCAGCCGGGCGGGCCGTAGAGCAGCACCCCGCGCGGCGGCTCGATGCCGAGGCGGGCGAAGGAGTCCGGGTGCTTCAGCGGCCACAGCACCGCCTCGGTGAGCGCCTGCTTGGTTTCCGCCATATCGCCGACGTCATCGAGGCTCAGGCTGCCGATGGCGAGTTCCTCCATGCCCGAGCGTGACAGCGGCCGGATGACCTCGAGCGCGCCGAGCAGGTCGGATTGGGTGAGTTGCGGCTCGCCGTGCTCTCTGGCCCGCGACGCCGCGCGCAACGCCGCCTCCCGGCACAGCGCCGCCAGATCGGACACCACGAATCCGGGTGTGCGCGAGGCGATCTCGTCGAGTTCCAGCTCCGCGGTCGGCACCCGGCGCAGCAGGTACTCCAGCAGCGCCTTGCGCACGCCCGCGGTGGGCAGCGGCAGCGCGAGTTCGCGATCGCACAGGTCGGGGGCGCGCAGGCGCTGGTCGACGCCTGCCGGGTGCGCGGTGGTCGCCAGGAACGCGACGCAGGGACCCGCGATCGCGGCGCGCAGCTGGTCGAGGATGAGTGTGGCGACGGGTTCGGGGTCGGCGGGCAGCAGCGCGTCGATGTCGGTGATCAGCAGGACGCCGCCCCTGCCGCAGCCGATATCGGCCACCGCCTCGGCGACCTCGCGCAGTCGCGCACCGCTCTCGGCCGCGCCGATGCTGGGGCCGTCCAGCTCCACCAGTCGCCGCGATCCCGCGACCGCACGTGCCAGCGTGGCTTTGCCGACGCCGGCCGGGCCGGTGATCAGCACGCCGAGATGAGGTCGTGCGCCCAGCGTGCGCAACAGCTCGGGCTCGTCCAACGCCAGGCTGAGCCACTCCTCGAGCTTCGCGGCCTGGCTGCGCCCGCCCGCCAGGACTTCGACCGAGACGCTCTGCATGTCGACGGCCGCCGTGGCCCGGACCATCGCGGCGCCGTTGTTACCCGCGGCCGTGTCGAACGCGGCGGCTTCGGTGGCGGCCCGCGAGGCCTCGCCCACCGGGATCGGGGTTCCGGCCCAGGCCAGATCGGCGGCGTCCCGCGCGGCGACCGCGCCCGCGCCCCAGCTCACCGCGGTATTCGGTTGCACGCTCACCGGTCCGCGCGGATCGGTGCCGGTGACGGTGAGCAATTCCGTGGTCCAGGCGATGCCGAAGGTGCGCGACAGTGCCTGGGTGGCCGCCGTGGAGCTGATGTCGGGGCCGAGATCGCGCGGCAGCAGGGAGACGGCGTCACCGACGGTGACGACCTTCCCCAGCAGCGCCTGCCGCAGTGTCGCGGCCGGGATCGTGCGGGTGGCGTGCACCGAACCGCTCACCGTGATCTGTCTCGCGCCGTAGACGGTCGCGGGGGAGACCACCACCGTCGCATCCTCGCGCAGCCCGGCGTTGGACAGCGTGACGTCATCGAGCAGGGCTACCCCGGCGGGCGTGCCCTGGCGCGCGACGCCGACCACCGCGGCCGTGCGCCGGGAGCCAACCAGCATGATCCCGTCCCATTCCCGCAACCCCAGCGCCGTCAGCGCCTCCGGATGCAGCCGGACCACCCCGCGCCGGGCATCGGCGGCCGAAGGGTTCAGACGGGCGGTGAGTGCCAGTTCTGCCACTGTGCCATTCTGCCGCGCGGCCCCGCGTTCGGTCACGGTCCGCCGTCCGGGAATGGTGGACGACGACGCTTTCGGCTATTTCTTGACGAGTCCCGCGGCGGTCGCGACCGACTTGTCGGCGACGCTCGGCGCCAGGCACACCAGTTTGGCCGTGCCGAGCGCGACATTCGGGCTGCCGTCGAACGGGCCGCCCGGGTTCTCCGCCAGGATCTGCTCGATCAGGACCTTCTCTTCGTCGGTGTCGAGCTTGCGGAACTCACCGCAGGTGGTGCTCGACGCCGGACCGAGCGCCGGGTCGCGCTGCTTCGTCGTGGCGGGGGCGTCCGTATCCGCCGGGCCGCTCGGCGTCGCGGTGCCGGGAGCGGTCGTCGTGCGGGCGGCCGAGGCGGCCGCGGTCGCGGTCACGGAGCCCTGGCGCAATCCGTTCGCGTCGGTGGACTCGTCCCCTCCGCCGCAGCCTGCCAGCAGGAAACCCACCGTCCCGGCGATCAGGACGATGGCGGAAGTTCGTTTCATACCGATGCTTTCCCGGGTGGATCGTGGCGCCGGAGGCCCCGGCGTCGGCAGCAGCGTACCGGTTCCGGCGGCATCAGTGGATGTGTGCCTGCCAATCCGCGGGAACCCGCTCGCGCGGGCCGGGGACGCCCTGATCGGCGGGATGACTGTGCGGTGGCGCCAATTCCGGTCCGCCGCTGAACATCTCTTCGGTTTCGAAGTTGTAGTACCAGTCCTCACCCGGCTCGAAGCTCTGGATGAACGGGTGACCGGTGCTCTTCGCGTGCGCGGTGGCGTGCTGCGCGGGGGAGGTGTCACAGCAGCCGATATGCCCGCACTGGGCGCACCGGCGCAGATGCACCCACCAGCCGGAGTGCTGCTCGCACTCCGCGCAACCCGGCCCACTGGGCGGTACCGCGGGATCGATGCCCGCGAGCTGCTCGGTCATGACTGCCCTTCCGTGTCGATTCCGGCTCGATCCTGTTCTGGGCGGTGCAGCGGCAGCCAGACGGTGAACCTGGTGTCGCCCGGCTCCGAGTCCACCCTGATGTCGCCGTTGTGTTTCTTGACCACGATGCGGAACGAGATGTCCAGCCCCAGTCCGGTGCCCTCGCCCATCGGCTTGGTGGTGAAGAACGGCTCGAAGATCCGGTTGCGGGCCTCCGGCGCGATGCCAGGCCCGGTGTCGCCGATCTCCACGACCGCGCAGTCGTTCTCTTTCCTGGTGCGAATGGTCAGCGTGCCCTCACCGTTCATCGCGTACACCGCGTTGTCGATGAGATTGGTCCACACCTGGTTGAGTTCGGCCGCGTAGCACGGCACTTCCGGCAGCGTCCGGTCGTACTCCTTGACTACGTGCACGCCGTCGCCGATCTTGCGGCTGAGCATCACCAAGGTGCTGTCCAGCAGCTCGTGGATGTCGACCACCTGGAACGGGGCGCGGTCCATCTGCGAGTACTGCTTCGCGGCGCCCACCAGCGCGGAGATGCGCGTCGTCGAGTCGGCGATCTCGTTCATCAGCAGCTCGGTCTCGATGGTGTAGTTCAGCCAGCGGATGGCCCCTTGGAACACCTGCTCCGGCGAGCCGTCCAGGGTGGCGGCCACCCGCTCCAGCCAGTCGGTGTCGAACCCGGCCTGCACGAAGTTCGGCGCGAGGTTCCAGCCGTCGGCGATCCCGTGGTCCTCCAGCCATTCGCCGAGCACGTCCTCGCGATCGGCGGCTTCCATCGGCGTCAGCTCCGGAGCCTTCGCGACCTGGGCGGCGGCCTCCTCCTGCAGGCGCACCAAGGAACCCAAGGATGACGGATCGAACTTGCCCTCCGCCATCATGGCGAGCTTGTGCCGCATGCCCGCGACCCGCTCGCGCAGGCCCGCGGTGGCGCGCACCGCGGCGGCGGCCGGGTTGTTGAGCTCGTGGGTGAGGCCGGCCGACAGCGAACCCAGCGCGAGCAGTCGTTCGCGCTCACCGATGCGCGCGTTGGTGTTGCGGTTGCCGAAGAACACCCCTTCGAGCAGGTGCACGGCCATCGGGAACCACTCGTGCATCATCCTGGCGAAGATCTCGGCGTCCAGCACGAAGAACCGCGCCGGCCGCGTCACCTGCATCGTCCCGCTGTAGGTCTGGTCGACCTTGTCGCCGATGTAGGACATCCAAGCGCCCGCGTAGGCGCCGTGATGCTCGGTGCGCACCAATTCGATCTCCGCGCCGCCGGACTGCTTGGTGAGGATCAGCTCGCCATCCATCAACACGTAGAAACAGGTGGCCGGTTCGCCTTCGCGGAAGACGACACCGGGTTCGATTGTCTCGATCCGGCCGTCGGCGCACAGCCATTCCAGCTGCTCGTCGTTCAGCTTCTCGAACAGGAACAGGGTGCGCAGCTCGGCGGGGTCGCACACCGACCTGCTGCTGCGGTCCGCGGTCTGGTTCGAAGTCATCTGCGGCCTCCTGGTTACGCGAGATAGCGGTGCACGAGCATGACGGCCATGGCGCCCTCGCCGACGGCGGAGGCGACGCGCTTGGCCGACTCGGCGTGCACGTCGCCCGCCACGAACACGCCGGGCACGCTGGTTTCGAGGTGATGCGGTGGCCGGGATAGCTCCCAGCCCGCGGGGCGCGCGCTCTCGACCATCAGGTCGGGCCCGGCGAGCACGTAACCTGCGTCGTCACGGATGACGACGCCGTCGAGCCAATCGGTCTGCGGCGCCGCGCCGATGAACAGGAACAGCCGCTCCGCGTCGGCCTTCTCCTCGGCGCCGGACTTGTTGTTGCGCAGCACGATCTGCTGGAGGTGATCGTCACCGTCGGCGGCGATCACCTCGGTGTTGGTGTGCACCTCGATGTTCGCGATCTGCGCGATCTGCTGGATGAGGTAGTGCGACATGGACTGTTCCAGCGAATCGGCCCGGACCACCAGGTGCACGGTGCGCGCGTTGCGGGACAGGAACACCGCGGCCTGACCGGCGGAGTTCGCCCCGCCGACGATGTAGACCTCGTGATCGGCGCACTCGGACGCTTCGGTCATCGCCGATCCGTAGTAGACGCCGCGCCCGGTGAAGTCGTCGACGCCCGGCGCCGGGTGGCGGCGGTAGTCGACGCCGGTCGCGATGATCACGGTGTGCGCGCACAGTCTGCCGCCGTCGGCGAACCGCACGGTGCGCGCGGACCCGTTCACCTCCAGCCCCACTACCTCGCGCGTGGTGATCACTTCGGCGCCGAATTTCGCCGCCTGTCGCCGGGCCCGGTCGGCCAGTTGCGCCCCGGACAAGCCGTCGGGGAAGCCGAGGTAGTTCTCGATGCGCGAACTCTGCCCCGCTTGGCCGCCGGTGGCGGTCCGCTCGACGAGCACGGTGCGCAGACCCTCGGACGCGCCGTAGACCGCCGCACCGAGACCGGCGGGACCGCCGCCCACCACGATCAGGTCGTAGAACTCGCCCGCCGGGTCGACGGTCAGGCCGACGTTCTGGGCCAGTTCGCTGTCGGTGGGCTGCACGAGCGCGTCGCCCGCGGAAGTGATCACCACCGGACAGCGCTCCGGGTCGGCGCCCGCCGCTTCCAGCAGGCGCGCGCCCTCGGGCTCGTCGGCCAGGTACCACCGGTAGGGGAGCTGGTTGCGGGCGAGGAATTCCCGCACCTGCGACGACCGCGGCGACCAGCGATTGCCGACCACCTTGGTCTCGGTGACGGGCCGATGCTCGCTGCTGCGCCAAGCGTCGATCAGCCCGTCGAGCACGGGATAGAGCTTCTCCTCCGGCGGGTCCCACGGTTTGAGCAGATAGTGGTCGAGGTCGATGACGTTGATCGCGTCGATCGCGGCATTGGTGTCGGCGTAGGCGGTCAGCAGCACGCGGCGCGCGTAGGGGTGCAGGTCCATCGCCTGCTCGAGGAATTCGATGCCGTCCATGCCCGGCATCCGATAGTCGGCGATCAACACGGCGACCGGCTGCCCGCGCAGCTTCATCTCACGCAGCGCGTCCAGGGCCTGCGGACCCGATTCCGCGCGCAGAATCCGGTAATCGGCGCCGTAGCGGCGGCGCAGGTCGCGGACGACCGCCCGGGAGACGCCCGGGTCGTCGTCGACGCTCAGGATGGCCGGTTTCGTGGCAGCGGGTGAAGTCACCTGTCGAGTATGGAGCCTCGCGGCGCGGTCTGTCGTGGGCGTTCGCCGAGGGCTCAGAGGCGATGGTGCAAGACGAGATTGAGCTCACGCGGGGTGAGCAGACGCTCCAGACGTTCTTCCTGCACGGCCCCGCGAACACTACGTGGCGGAAAGACCGACGCGCCGTGCGCTTTTCGCCCGTCCTCCGGCTCGATGGCGGGAAGCAGCGGAACCGGGTCCGCCGGACGACGATGGAGCAGGGAGCGCAGTTTCACGGCCGATCACCTCACGTTGGACGCCGAAATGTTGGAGGCGGTGTCTGTGCTTCATGTATCCGTTATTGTGCGCCGATCATTACACCGGCCGGTGCGCGAGTAGCGAAAATGTGACGCAACTGTCGGCGCGTTTAAAATGTGCGCGACTCGTCACATCGCGTTCGGACGGATGGTCGTCGGTCCGTCGCTCGTATCCCGGAGGCAGCGTTGCCGAAAAATCTCGAAGCCAGCATCGACATCTCCGCGCCCCCGGAGCAGGTGTGGGCGGTGATCTCCGATCTGAAGCGGATGCGGGAGTTCAGTCCGCAGTGCGTGCGGATGGTGGCGCTCGGCTCGCTCAAGGCGGGCACCTGGACGCTCAATCTCAATCGCGACGGCAAGAAGTTCTGGCCGACCACCTCACGCATCGTGCGGTTCGAGCCGAACAAGGCGTTCGCGTTCCGGGTCACCGAGAACCGGACCGTGTGGAGCTACACCTTGGAGCCGACCGAGTCCGGCACGCGGCTGATCGAGCGGCGGGATGTGCCCAACGGCACCACCTGGTTCTCCCGTAAGGCGATCGAGGCCGCGCTGGGCGGCGAGATCCCGTTCGAGGAGGCGTTGGTGCGCGGCATGAACGAGACTCTGGGCAAAGTCAAGACAGCGGTCGAATCCGGCGTCTGAGCACGGGGCGCCGCGCGCGGTGCTCGCCGCGGCCGGTGCACGAGATGTCGTGACCCGGCCGCGGCGAGTGGGAGCGGTTACTTCCAGTTCGGCAGGTTCACGACCTGAGCGGCGTAGGACAGGCCCGCGCCGAACGCGATGAGCAGCGCCGTGTCGCCCGGCTTCGACTCACCCTTGCGCAGCAACGCCTCCATGGCCAGCGGGATCGAGGCGGCCGAGGTGTTGCCCGCCTCCTCGATGTCGTTGGCGAGCGCGCAGTGCTCGGGCAGCTTCAGCACCCTGGCCATGATCTCGATGATCCGGCCGTTGGCCTGGTGCGGGATCATCGCGTCCAGGTCCTCGGGAGACAGGCCCGCGCGGTCGATGGCGTCGCGGCACACCTTCTCCAGCGAGTGCGCGGCCCACCGGAACACCGCGGTGCCCTCCATGGCCAGATAGGGCCGCACCGCGTCCAGGCCCTTCTCGTCGATCTCGTGGAAGAACTCCATCCAGTCCTTGTCCTGCCGGATGGCGTGGTGCTGGGTGCCGTCCGAGCCCCATACGGTGGGGCCGATGCCCGGCTCGTCGGAGGGGCCGACGATCACCGCGCCCGCGCCGTCGGCGAAGAGGAAGGCGGTGGAACGGTCCTTCGGGTTGACCGTGTTCGTCAGCTTCTCCACGCCGATCACGAGGACGTGCGAAGCGGTGCCCGCCCGGACCAGATCCGACGCCAGCGCGATCGAGTGGCAAAAGCCCGCGCACCCGGCCGAGACGTCGAAGGCGGCGGAGCCGTTCATGCCGAGTTCGGTGGCGATGCGCGGGGCGGCGGCCGGCGTCAGCAACAGGTGGGTGGATGTAGCAACGATCACGCAATCGACTTGGTCGACCGCGATACCGGAGGATTCCAGCGCGCCGCGCGCGGCCGCGACGCTCATGCTCTGGATCGTCTCCGAATCGTCGGCGAACCGGCGGGTTCTGATTCCCGACCTGGTCCTGATCCACTCGTCGCTGGAGTTGATCGGGCCGGCCACCTCGTCGTTGGTGACCACTCGAGCAGGGCGGTAAACGCCGAGCCCGAGGATCGCCGTGTGCTCAGCGCCGGTGGTCTGGGCGATTCGAGCAGCCATCTGCGTCTCCTATGTACCTGCGGCGACGCCGCCGGGGGTGCCCCGAAGCATCGAAATCGGTCCCTCATCAGCCACTGTCCATTGGCGAACAGACATGAGGCTTCCTCATATTAGCTTGAAAGTCGCTCATCTGCCGCGCGTATTCCGACAATCGGTGGGTATCACGTCGAAGCACGCCACTGCTGCACGAGGCGTGGCCCAACTGAATGCGAGGACACCATGCTCGGTCTCGGGATTATCGGATGGATCATCATCGGCGGTCTTGCCGGATGGATCGCGAGCAAGTTCATGAAGACGGACGCCCAACAGGGCATCTTGCTCAATATTGTCGTCGGGGTGGTCGGCGGTCTGCTCGGTGGGTTCCTGCTGAAGCTGCTCGGAGTCGACGTCGAGGGTGGCGGCCTTTGGTTCAGCTTCTTCACCTGTCTGGGCGGTGCCGTCATCCTGTTGTTCCTGGTTCGACTGGTCACCGGCGCCCGAGTCAGGTCCTGACCCCGCGTGCCACGGGCTCCTTTCCCGTAAGGTGTGAACGCTTGCGCCGGTCCTATCGTCGATATGGCGCAAACCGTCTGCATCGAGCACGAAAGAGGAGCCTGTGGCCCGCCGTCCCACCCCGCCCGGCACGCCTGAACGCACCGGAGTCGGCCACGTCGTCGATCTGGTCCGCAACGCGATCCCTCCGTTGCATCCCGCCGGGCTTCCGTTCGTCGCCGCACCCTTGGCGGTCGCCGTGGTCGGCGGCAAGCGCAAATGGGTGCGGCGCACCGGACTCTTCGCCGCCGCGGCCTGTGCGACCTTCTTCCGTCACCCGCGTCGCGTGCCGCCGAACCGACCGGGCGTCGTGGTCGCCCCGGCGGATGGCGAGATCGCCTTGGTCGACACGGCCGCTCCCCCCGCCGAGCTGGGTCTCGGCGACGCGCCGCTGCCGCGCGTGAGCATCTTCCTGTCCGTGCTCGACGTCCACGTGCAGCGCACACCGGTCTCCGGAGTCGTGCGCACCGTGCTGCACCAGCCCGGCCAGTTCCGCTCCGCTGACCTGCCCGAGGCGAGCTCGGTGAACGAGCGCAACAGCATGGTGCTCCAGACGCCGGAGGGCGACCAGGTCGTCGTGGTGCAGATCGCCGGGCTGCTCGCGCGCCGGATCGTCTGCGACGCCCAGGTCGGCGACGTGCTGACCATCGCCGACACCTACGGCCTGATCCGCTTCGGCTCGCGGGTCGACACCTACTTCCCGGCGGGCACCGAACTGCTCGTGCAGCCCGGCCAGCGCACCATCGGCGGCGAGACAGTGCTCGCCGTGCTCGGCACATCCGCTGACGCGTGATGGAAGCGGCGGTATCCACCCAGCGGCGCAGGCGGCGGTCCGTCCGCCTGCTGCCGAGCATCGTCACCATCCTGGCGCTGTGCGCCGGGCTGTCGGCGGTGAAGTTCGGCCTCGACGGCAAACTCGGTATCGCGCTGGCCATGATCGGCGCGGCGGCCGTGCTGGACACCCTCGACGGCAGGCTGGCCAGAATGCTCGACGCAACCACGAAGATGGGCGCCGAGCTCGACTCGTTGTCGGATGCCATCTCCTTCGGCGTCGCCCCCGCGTTGGTGCTGTACGTGACCCTGCTCAGCAGCAACAGCGTCGGCTGGATCGTCGCGCTGCTGTTCGCCGTCAGCATCGTGCTGCGCCTGGCCCGGTTCAACACACTGATGGACGACGACACCCGGCCGGATTGGTCGCGGGAGTACTTCGTCGGTGTGCCCGCTCCGGCGGGCGCGCTCATCGCGATGGTGCCGGTGGCCCTGTTCGTGCAGTTCGGCGACGGCTGGTGGGTCGGCTTCTACGAGGTCGCGGCGTGGACGGTGTTCTCGGCCGCGCTGTGCGTCAGCACCATCCCGACGCTGGCCATGAAATCGGTGTCGGTGGCGCCGCAGGCCGCGGCCGGGCTGCTGGTGCTGGTCGCGCTCGCCGCCGCGGCGCTGGTCACGTATCCGATCGTGCTGCTGCTGGTGCTGGTTGCGTTGTATCTGGGCCACATCCCGTTCGCCTGGCATTCCCAGCGCTGGGTGGCCGCGCGTCCGGAGACCTGGACGCACAAACCCGCCGAGCGGCGTGCGCAACGACGGGCGGACCGGCGGCTGCCAGGCATCCGTCGTCCGGCGATTCCGCGTCCGACCATCCCGCGTCCGGCGATCCGCGGCTCGGCCCGGCTGCGGCTGCGCCGACCTGGGGCGAAGCAACGCCAGAACGGTGATGGGCCGCCCCGCGCGGAGCTCTAGCGGCGGCTTCCGGAGCGGCCGCTTCCACTTCGCCGTGCCAATGCGCCGTGTCGCCGGATCGGCGCATCGGCACCTCCGCGCGCTGCGCTGGGAGCGGTACGGTCATGTCCGTCGGGCGGGTGGAGGAAGGTGCGTATGGAGCCGGACGGTTTGCGGGAATTCGAGGGGCATCGACCGCGCTTGTTCGCGCTCGCCTATCGGATGCTCGGCTCGGCAGGTGAGGCCGAGGACGCGGTGCAGGAGACCTATCTGCGCTGGGACGGCGCCGACCGCGGCGGTATCCGCTCCGCCGAGGCCTGGCTGACCACGGCGCTGGTGAATCTGTGCCGCACCTGGCTCGTTTCGGCGCGGGCCCGGCGGGAGAGCTACGTCGGGCCGTGGCTGCCCGAACCGGTGCCGACCGCGCGAGGCGAGCTCGGACCGCTGGAGACCGTCGAGGAGCGCGAACAGGTCTCGCTCGCGCTGCTGACCGCGCTGGAGCGGCTGACCCCGCTCGAACGCGCGGTCTTTGTCTTGCGCGAGGCGTTCGGATACGCGCACCGCGAGATCGCCGACATGCTCGATATCACCGAGGCGAACTCGCAGCAGATCTTCCGCAGGGCGGGCCTGCGGGTACGAGAGGACCGCCCCCGCTTCGGTATCACGCCCGACCATGCCCGCGAGTTGGTCGAGCGGTTCCTGAAGGCGGCGCGCGACGGCGACGTCGCGTCGCTGGAGCAGATGCTCGCCGCCGACGTGAGCGCGACGGCCGACGGCGGCGGCAAGGTGAACGCGGCGCGCCGTCCCGTGCGAGGTGCGGCGCAGGTGGCGCGGTACCTCGTCGGGCTCATGCGCTGGGAGGTGCCCGGCATGCGGCTTGTCGTGGAGGAGGTCAACGGCGCGCCCGCCGCGGTCGCACGGGTGAACGGTGCGCCACTGCTCGTGGTCGCGGTGGACGTGGCCGACGGCGCGGTCACCGCGCTGCGGTTGATCGTGAATCCGGACAAGCTCGCCTATTTCGCCGGGGCGAGCGGGTCGGCGGGCGCGGTGGACACAATGCCGGACCGGCTTCGCCGTCCGCTGTGACGCGCTTCACGGCACCGGTCTGTCAGGGATCGGGGCCCTGTCCGGTCTGAGTGTTGATGGCCGATCGAAAGGAGCCTCAGCAATGACCGGACAGCATCGGATCGTCGTTCTCGGCGCGGGGTACGCGGGATTGGCGGCGGCCCGCAGGCTCGCTCGCACGGCGCGGGACGCTCGGATCACCGTGGTGGACGCGCACGCGTTCTTCGTCGAGCGGGTACGGCTGCATCAGCAGGCGGCCGGGCAGCGGATCGCGGCATGGGATCTGCGGGAATCGCTGGAAAGCAAGGGCATCGCCTTCGTGCAAGCCCTGGCGACGGAGATCGATACGGTCGCGCGTCGGGTGGTGCTCGACACTGCGCCCGCACTCGATTACGACACTTTGATCTACGCCCTCGGTAGCGTCGCCGATCTCGCGAGCGTCCCCGGCGTCGCCGAACACGCCTTTTCGGTCGCCACGCAGGAAGACGTGCGCGGTCTGGCCGTGGCGAGCGGACCGGTGGCGATCGTCGGCGCCGGAGCCACCGGCATCGAGCTGGCGGCGGAACTGGCCGAATCGCATCCGGAGTCCCGGGTGATGCTGCTCGGGTCGGAGGAGCCGGGCGCCTGGCTGTCGGCGCGGGCGCAGGCGCACATCACGCGGACGCTGGAGCGACTCGGAGTCGAGATCCGGTCCGGCGCCAAGGTGATCGAGGTGACAGCCGAGGGGCCGCGCTTGGCCGACGGCTCACTGGTTGCGGCCGCCGCGACGGTGTGGACCACCGGTTTCCGGGTGCCCGACCTCGCCGCCCGCTCCGGTCTGGCGGTGAATTCCGACGGTCGGGTGCTCACCGACGCGACCTTGCGTTCGGTGTCGCACCCGGACGTTTTCGCCGCAGGTGACGCCGCCGTGGTCGCGGGGCCGGGCGGACGCGAACTGCGCATGGCGTGTGCCACCGCGCTGCCGACCGGCAAGCACGCGGCGGACGCCGCCATCGCCCTGATGCGTGGTCGTGAGCCGAAGGAGCTGCGGTTCCGCTATGTGCTCCAGTGCCTCAGCCTGGGTCGCGGCGACGGGGTCGTCCAAGCGGTGCGCGCCGACGACGCACCGGCCAGGACGGTGCTGACCGGGCGCACGGCCGCGTGGGTGAAGGAACGCATCGTGCGCGGCGCGGCCTGGTCTGCGCGCCCGTGAGTCGCATCGTCAACTAACGGTTGACGGTAAGGCATCGTCAACTTATGGTTGACGCATGACCGAACAATTCCGCCTCGACGACCTGATCGACGGCATCAAGAAAGCCCGTCCCGACAATGTGCTCGAACAACTGTCCGATGCCGTCGTCGTGGCGAATCACCTGGGTGAAGTGGCCGACCACCTGATCGGCCACTTCGTGGACCAGGCCAGGCGCTCCGGCGCCTCGTGGACCGATATCGGCGCAAGCATGGGCGTCACCAAGCAGGCGGCGCAGAAGCGGTTCGTGCCCAAGGTGCCCGATCCGGCCGCCGCGGCGGCCATGGACCCGAACGCGGGCTTCGCCCGTTTCACCCCGCGAGCGCGGGCGGTCGTGATGGCGGCGCAGGAGGCCGCGCGTACCGCGGGCAATCGGGAGATCTCCCTCGGGCACATGGTGCTGGGGTTGCTCACCGAACCCCAAGGTCTCGCGGTGCACGAACTCGTCCACCAGGGCGTGTCCGTCGACGTGATCTCCGCCGCCGCTTCCGCGTCGTTGCCGCAGGCCGAGGGGGACGTCCCCGCGCTGATCCCGTTCGGCGCGGAGGCCAAGAAGGTCCTGGAACTCACCTTCCGTGAGGCGCTTCGGCTGGGGCACAACTACATCGGCACCGAGCACATGCTGCTGGCGCTGCTGGAACAGGAGAACGGCGCCGGTCTGCTCAGTGATCTCGGCGTCGACAAGGCGAGCGCCGAAGCGCATCTGGGCGAGCTGCTCGCGGTTATCAAGACCGAGAAGTCCTGATTCCGATGGGCGACGGGAAGTTCCGTGCGCGGACCGCGCTCGCCCTCGCGGTGCTCTTGCTGGTGATCGGCGTGGCCCGGCGATCGGTTGCCGCGCACGAGATTCGCAACGTCGTCAACGGATTGCGGTGCGCGCACGCCGCGCGGGCGCGCCATCGCAGGGCGCTGCGCACGCGGGGAGCCGGTATCCGCGGACCACGCCCGGCCGTTCCGATCGCACACCGCGCGACGCAGGCGGCGTGATCACCCTCGTCCGGCCAGGCCGCCGCCCCATCGGGGCCAGAGGGCTTGCGGTTTCGGCTCGGGAACCAACGGTTCGCGATGGATGTCGGTGACGAACAGGGGTAGTCGCGGTTCCAGCTCGGCGAGCAGTGCGAGGGCGCGCCCGCCTTGCGCCGCGCGGTATTCCCGCATGGTCAACCCGACGATCTGCAGGAACAACACGCGGCCGTGCGGGCTGTCGATGGCGCCCAGTTCCGGGTCCGTCGTGAAGCAGACCGCGTGATTGGTGCAGTCCGCGTGGCCGGCCGCGATCGGCCCGTTCGTCTTGATGGTGTGCCCCGGTTCGAACCACTTGCCGGACTGGAAGACGTAGTGGGCGAGGTTCTGCATGAAGCTCGTCGGCCACACGGGCGGCTCGGTGTCCTCGGGCCCGCGCGCCAAGCGGAAGGTGAACTCGAAGCCCCAGCCGGACTCCGCCGGGTTGTCCCACTCCTTCTCGTACAGCTCGGTCATCCCATAACTGACGTAGTGCCAGTGCGGCATCGGATCGGTGCGTGAGTAGGCGCTGATCCCGTCGAGAGGGTCGGACCCGCCCAGCGACCACGGGTGGTCGGAGGCCCAATGGAAGGGTTCGATGTCGCCGTACAGCGGCCGCAACGCACCGTCGATGGCATCCCAGCCGGATCTCTCACTCACGCAGCCACCATAGGCAGGGGTGCGTCGGGCCCTATCCGGGGCGTCGGACACCGCGCCGGTCAGGCATCCGGCACGTTGCGGGCGAGCTCGTCCAGCCAGGCAGCCGCGGACGCGTCGCTCGGCGCGCGCCAGTCGCCGCGCGGCGAGAGCGAGCCGCCGGAGCCGACCTTCGGCGCGTTCGGCAGCGTCGAGCGCTTGAACTGGCTGGTCTGCACGAAGCGGCGCAGGAACTCGCCCAGCCAGTGCTTGACGGTGGCGAGGTCGTAGGCGTTGCGCTGGTCGGCGGGGACCAGATCGGGCCAGCGGCCGGTCGCCGGATCGGACCAGGCGTGCCAGGCCAGGTAGGCGATACGGCTGGGCAGGTAGCCGAAGCGCAACAGGTAATAGAGGTGGAAGTCCTGCAATTCGTACGGGCCGACGGTCGCCTCGGAACTCTGGGCCGGCGCGGAGGAGTCCTCGTGCGGAATCAGCTCCGGCGAGATCTCGGTGCGCAGGATCGACGAGAGCACCTCGTTCGCTTCGGCGCCGAACTGCTCGGTGTCCACCGCCCAGGCGATCAGGTACTTGATCAGCGTCTTGGGCACCGACGCGTTCACGCTGTAGTGCGCCATGTGGTCGCCGACTCCGAACGTGCACCAGCCCAGCGCGAGTTCGCTGAGGTCGCCGGTGCCGACCACCAGCGCGCCGTGCATATTGGCCAGCCGGAACAGGTGCGAGGTCCGCTCGCCCGCCTGCACGTTCTCGTAGGTGATGTCGTACACCGGCGCGCCGTCGGCGGCCGGATGGCCGAGGTCGCGCAGCATCTGCGTCGCCGATGGGGTGATGTCGATCTCGCGCGCCGTGACGCCGAGGGCGGCCATCAGGCGGTGCGCGTCGGTCCTGGTCCTGGTGCTGGTCGCGAAGCCGGGCATGGTGTAGGCGAGCACGTTCTCCCGGGGCAGGCCGAGCCGGTCCATCGTCTTGGCCGCCACGATCAGCGCCTGCGTGGAGTCCAAGCCGCCGGAGACCCCGATCACCACGCGCTGCGTGCCGGTGGCGCGCAATCGCGTGCTCAAGCCCTCAACCTGGATGTGGTGCACCTCGGCGCAGCGCTCGTTGCGCAAGGCGGGGTCGGCGGGGACGTAGGGGAAGCGCGCGAGCTCGCGCTCCAGCGCCACCGGGGCCTCGGGGACGGGCAGCCGCACGTCGATGTGCCGCAGCGAGGTCAGCCGGTCGCGGTGGTCGTGCACGTTGTCGGCGAAGCTGGTGGTGCGCAGCCGGTCCGCGGCGAGGCGGCGCAGGTCCAGGTCGGCGGTGACCAGCTGGGGATGATCGGAGAACCGCTCGCCCTCCGCGAGCAGGTCGCCGTTCTCGCAGATCAGTGCCTGGCCGTCCCAGGCGAGGTCGGTGGTCGACTCGCCGGTCCCCGCGGCGGAGTACAGGTATGCCGCGAGATAGCGCGCCGAATGCGAGGTGCACAGCGACCGCCGGTAGTCCGCCTTGCCGATCACGATGTTGCTCGCGGACAGGTTGATCAGCACGGTCGCCCCGGCCAGCGCGGCGAAGCCGCTGGGCGGCAACGGAACCCAGCCGTCCTCACAGATCTCCAGGTGGAAGACGAAGTCGTCCAGATTGCTCGCGCGGAACAACAGGTCGGATCCGAACGGCGCCCGGTGCCCGGCGACGGTGACGTGATCCTCCAGCGCCTCCCGCGCCGCCGCGAACTGACGCTTCTCGTAGAACTCCCGATAGTTCGGCAGGTAGCTCTTCGGCGCCACGCCGAGCACGATGCCCCGGCAGATCACGATCGCGCAGTTGAACAACCGGTGGTGCACCCGCAGCGGCGCGCCCACCACGAGCACCGTGTCGATGTCCGTACTCGCCGCGACCACCCTGGCGAGCGCCGCCTCCACCGCCGCGTCCAGCGCGTCCTGGTGGAACAGGTCGTCGGCGGTGTAGGAGGAGAGGCCCAGCTCGGGGAACACCGTGAGCACCGCCCCGGCCGCCGCGGCTTGCGTGGCCAGCTCGACGGTCTGTTCCACGTTGTAGGCGGGGTCGGCCACCCGGATCCGGGGTACCGCGACCGCCACCCGGGCGAAGCCGTGCCGGTAGAGCGAATCGAACGGCAGGTCGTCCACCCGCGTCCCCTTCCGGGCTGAGGTTGATCATGGTCCACCCGGAATCTACGCCGCCCCGGCCGCCTCGGCGCGGTGCCTGGTTCACCCTGTCCCCAGGAGGGGTGGTGTGACCTGCTCTTTCATCGTCGGCGCCGGGCGGCGCGAATCGTCCGGCCGAAGATGTGAACCACTGGCGGCTAAGCTATAGCAATGGCGGATGAAACGGATTCCGACCTAATAGCGGGGGAACGGCGCGCAGATCTGCTGCGCGCGCTTTCGTATGTGTCCACCGAGTCCCAACCGGACGGCAGCTACGTGGTGAACGGCGACCTGCCGCCCGACGTCGCCCCGCCGTTCATTCGCGCGATCATGCGGGTGGAGGCGGAGTTGCTGCTGCACGACGCCGAGCTCGTCACCGTCGAGGACGGCGAGCCCCGCACCCCGGAGGAACGCCGTACCGACGCGTTCGTCGCGCTGGTGCTCCGTGTCGACGACCGCCCCTAGCCCGCGCGGACCTTGCACTCGGCACCCCTGAGTGCTAAAAATGCTTTTGGCACTCTCGACCTGTGAGTGCCAGGTCGGGACGGTGAGACCGGGTTCCCTAGACACCCTCGGTCGTCCGTCGCGGGCACCGAACCTGGCCAGCGTAACTGGGGCGACCCAACCGGCGGTCGTCCTGTGTGTCAGCCATACACATGGAGGATCTCAACAACGCCATGGCCAAGACAATTGCGTATGACGAAGAGGCCCGCCGCGGCCTCGAGCGGGGTCTGAACAGCCTCGCCGACGCGGTCAAGGTGACGCTGGGCCCCAAGGGTCGCAACGTTGTCCTGGAGAAGAAGTGGGGCGCCCCCACGATCACCAACGATGGTGTGTCCATCGCCAAGGAGATCGAGCTGGAGGACCCGTACGAGAAGATCGGCGCCGAGCTGGTCAAGGAAGTCGCCAAGAAGACCGACGACGTCGCGGGCGACGGCACCACCACCGCGACCGTGCTCGCCCAGGCGCTGGTGCGCGAGGGCCTGCGCAACGTCGCGGCCGGCGCGAACCCGCTGGGCCTGAAGCGCGGCATCGAGAAGGCCGTCGAGGCCGTCACCGCCAAGCTGCTCGACACCGCCAAGGAGGTCGAGACCAAGGAGCAGATCGCCGCCACCGCCGGTATCTCGGCAGGCGACGCGTCCATCGGTGAGCTGATCGCCGAGGCCATGGACAAGGTCGGCAAGGAAGGCGTCATCACCGTCGAGGAGAGCAACACCTTCGGTCTCCAGCTGGAGCTCACCGAGGGCATGCGCTTCGACAAGGGCTACATCTCCGGCTACTTCGTCACCGACCCGGAGCGTCAGGAAGCGGTCCTCGAGGACCCGTACATCCTGCTGGTCGGCTCGAAGGTCTCCACCGTCAAGGACCTGCTGCCGCTGCTGGAGAAGGTCATCCAGGCGGGCAAGCCGCTGCTGATCATCGCCGAGGACGTCGAGGGCGAGGCCCTGTCCACCCTGGTGGTCAACAAGATCCGCGGCACCTTCAAGTCGGTCGCCGTGAAGGCTCCCGGCTTCGGTGACCGCCGCAAGGCTCAGCTGGCCGACATCGCCATCCTGACCGGTGGCGAGGTCATCAGCGAAGAGGTCGGCCTGTCGCTGGAGAACGCCGGCGTCGAGCTGCTCGGCCAGGCGCGCAAGGTCGTCGTCACCAAGGACGAGACCACCATCGTCGAGGGCGCGGGCGACGCGGAGGCGATCAAGGGCCGGGTCGCGCAGATCCGTACCGAGATCGAGAACTCCGACTCGGACTACGACCGGGAGAAGCTGCAGGAGCGTCTGGCCAAGCTGGCCGGCGGTGTCGCGGTGATCAAGGCGGGCGCGGCCACCGAGGTGGAGCTCAAGGAGCGCAAGCACCGCATCGAGGACGCCGTCCGCAACGCGAAGGCTGCCGTGGAGGAGGGCATCGTCGCCGGTGGTGGCGTGGCCCTGCTGCAGTCGGCTCCGGCGCTGGAGGAGCTGAAGCTCGCCGGTGACGAGGCCACCGGCGCGAACATCGTGAAGGTCGCGCTGTCGGCTCCGCTGAAGCAGATCGCGTTCAACGCGGGCCTCGAGCCCGGCGTGGTCGCCGAGAAGGTCGCCAACCTGCCCGCGGGTCACGGCCTGAACGCCGACTCGGGCGAGTACGAGGACCTGCTGGCCGCCGGTGTCGCCGACCCGGTCAAGGTCACCCGTTCGGCGCTGCAGAACGCGGCCTCGATCGCGGCTCTGTTCCTGACCACGGAGGCCGTTGTCGCCGACAAGCCGGAGAAGGCCGCCGCTCCCGCCGGCGACCCGACCGGTGGCATGGGCGGCATGGACTTCTGAGTCCGGCCACCCGGCAACACATTTCGAACCGGAAGCCGGTCCACCGCGAGGTGGGCCGGCTTCCGGCGTTCCGGGTCAGATTCCGTCGAGAGTGACGACGGTGAAAGGCGTCTTCGGGGTGCCGGGGGCCATCGGGCCGCCCTTGTCGAATTGGGAGGAGACGATCAGGATCCGGTCACCGGCGCGGGCCAGGGTGGTGGGGATGGACAGGGCTTCGTCGGTGCGTTGCTGCGCGAGCGTGGCCGTGGCGCCGTCGTCGGAGAGGGTCCAGCGGCTGATGGTGTTGGTCGTGTTGTGCGCGGCCCACAGGGTGTCGTCGCGCAGTTCCAGTCCGTCGCCCTGACGCAGATCGCCACCGCGCAAGGCCACCTTGCGGATCGGATTCGGGTCCGGAGTCAACGCGATGCGGTACAAGTCGCCGCGCGGCATGTCGACCGTGAGCAGATAGCGGCCTGCCGGATCGGCGACGATGCCGTTGAGGCTGAAGCCGCCCGGCTCGATCGGCGGCAGCGCGGAGTGCAGGTCGAACCGTGGGGTCAGTTCGGCTCGCCCACCCTGCGCTCTGGCGGCGGCCAGTTGATCGGGTGTCACGCGATAGACGAGCGCGCGTGTGCTGTCGGTCAGATACGCCGTGCCGTCCGGGGTGATGGCGAGATCGTTCACGAAGCGGGGCTCGCTTCCGGGCACGGTGAAGTCGGCGAGCAGCGCGCGGGTCGCGATGTCGTACACCGCGACGCCGGTTGTCGAGTCGGTCACCCACAGCCGTCCGGCCGTGTCGACTTTCAACCCGTTGGCGGTCTTGTGGTTGTTCGCGCCTTCGGGGAGGAAGATCTCGGCTCGGTGCGCGTTTTGCGTCGCGCGATAGACGGCGCCGGTGGTGTAGGAGCCGACGTAGCTGTCTCCCGTCCGCGCGTCCACCGCGATGCCCTCGGGGTAGGCCCGGTCGCCCGGCAGTTCGTAGGCGGTGTGGACGGCAGTGTTCGGTTCGTCGCTGGTGCCGCAGGCGACGAGCGGGAGGCAGGCGCTGACTGCGGCCAGGATCGACAGCAGGCGGAGGGGTAGTGCGTGGGGCATCGATTACCTCTTAGAGATCATGCATGCAAATGTGCTCACATCAATTATCTTGCTCGAATCTAAGTTAGAACTCTAATATCAGTCAAGACTGAAACAAGAAGACGTGCGGATACCATGCGCTTATGACGTCGATGCCCGCCGCCGAACGGATCGGCTCGTACCTCAAACGGGCCGAGCAGTCCCTCAACACGGCCAAGAACGCCGCGTTGAAACCGGCGGGCGTCACCGTGCCCCAATACGCCGCGCTGCTGTTCCTCGCCGAGAATCCCGGTATCTCCGCCGCCGCCCTGGCCCGGCTCTGCGGCGTCACCCCGCCCTCGATGAACACCGTGCTGGGCAATCTGCAGGACCGCGGGCTCATCGAGCGCACCCCGCACCCGTGGCACAAGAACGTCCTGGAGACCACGTTGACCGAGAAGGGCGCGGCGGTCATGCGCGACGCGGACGCCCGCGCCGTCCGAGTCGAACGCGCCTTGGCCGAAGAATTCACCGACGCCGAGCGAGCCTCTTTGCAGGACTTGCTGACTCGCTGTGCCGACCGATTGGACTCGATCCGCCCCGGCCCTGCCGCTTAGTCGCCGGTAGCGGGGCACGCGGTATGGCGAGTGCCCCGCCCGATCCCGGCGACGGGTAGCTCATGCCGGAACTGGAGCCCTGGTGGGGGATTGGGTCTTCTGGAGCGCGAGGGCGAGGGCGAGGCATGCGATGAGCGTGGAGGTCCACGGGAGCCACTGGCTGCCGGAGGAATCCAGCACGGTCGCACCGATGATCGACCCGATTCCCGCGCCGAGGTAGATGGCCGATCCGTTCAAGCCGAGGGCGACGGTGGGCGCGTCATGGGCGATGCCGAACAGCCGATGCTGTTGCGGAACCAGGATCGCCGAACCGAACAGTCCGGTGATGGCGAGCACCACGAACACCGCCCACGCGGCATGTACGGCCACGCCGAGCAGTGCGAGGCCGACCAGCGCGCCCGCGAGTCCCACCGTCAGCGTGCGCTGCGGGCCGTAGCGGTCGACCGCCCGCCCGGCCTGAGCGTTGCCGATCACCTGGCCGATGCCCATGGCCAGCAACAGCCAGGCGAGCATGTTCTGCGGCACCGATGCCGCGACCACCACGGGCAGGTAGACGATGGTGGTGTAGACGGCGGTGATCTGCGTTGTCGTCACGATCAGCACCCGCAGCACCGGCGGACGGGTCAGCACGCCGATCCGGGCGCGCAGTCCCGTGCTCGGCAGGGTCACCCGTGGCAGTAGCAATACCAGCAGCGCGGCGATGGCTCCGCCGAGCGCGATGCCCCACAGCACGCCGCGCCAGCCGATCCAGCGCTCGGCGAAGATGCCGATCGGCACGCCCGCGACGCTGGACAGCGTGATGCCCGCCGTCACGATCGCCAGTGCCCGCCCCCGATGGGCTTCATCGGCGACGACGCCGGCGACGGCGTACGCGTTGGCCTGGAAGGCCGCCGCCCCGATGGCCGCGACGACGCGCGCCGCGGCCATGACGCCGAAGCTCTCCCCGGCGGCCTGCCCGATCATGCCGACCACGAAGAGCGCGGTGCCGCCACCGAGCAGCACGCGGCGATCCCAGGACCCGGTCGCCGCCGCGATCAGCGGTGCGGCGATGGCGTAGGTCCAGGCGAAGATCGTGGTCAGCTGCCCGGCGGTGGACACGGAGACGTGCAGATCGGCGGCGATCAGCGGAAGCAGGCCGCTGAGTACGAAGCCGTCGGTGCCGAGCACGAAAGTGCCCACGGCGAGCGGGAGGAGCGACCGGTAGAGATTATTTGATGGTTGTCGAAACATCATAGGATGAGCGTGAGATACAATTCGATTGTTGTCAAATGATCGGGGAATGGAGATGCGTACGCTGCCGCAGCCGAGTACCGCCGACATCGATCTGGTCCGCGTGCTGAGCGCGCTCGCCGACCCGGTGCGCCTGGAACTGGTGCGCGCGCTCGCCGGGGAACGGGAACCGTTGAGCTGCAATGTCCGAGAGTTCGATGTGGAGATCACGGCGGCCACCGCCTCGCACCACTGGAAGGTGCTGCGGGACGCGGGCGTCACGATGACGTTCGTCTCCGGCCGCAATCGGCTGGTCGCGCTACGGCGCGAAGATTTGAATCAGCGCTTCCCCGGCCTGCTGGACGCGGTCATCAGCGGCGCGCGGCGCTGACGACCGCCGCCGGTCAGCGCAAGATGAAAGCCACGAGAAACCCGGCCGCCGTGGCCATTCCGACCCACCAGCCGCCTTCTCGGTAGGCCTCCGGCATCAGTGAGTCGGCCAGTACCGCGATCGTGGCACCGCCGGCGAACGCTTGCACCGCGCCGATGTGGGTCTCGGACAAGTTGTCCGACAACGCGTTTCCGAGCATCGTGACCAGTACGAGCACCGCGCCGGTCGCCGTCCACAGCCAGAGGGCGCGGTGCCGCGCCACGCCGTGCTGGTCGCGCATCAGCGCGGCTCCGCTGATCGCCTCGGGCACGTTACCCACGGCCACTGCCACCAGCAGCACCAGTCCGCCGCCACCGGTCAGTGTGACGCCGAGCGCCGTGTTCTCCGGGACGCCGTCCAGCACCGCGCCCAGCATCAGCGCCCAGCCGAGCGCGCGGGGACCGAGCTTGTTCTCGATGAGGTGATCGGCTACCACGTAGACCCCCGCGCCCGCGAGCAGCGCGATCGCGGCGATCGTCGCGTTCTGGCGAAAGGCGGGCTCGAACAGCTCGGTGGACACCGCCGCGATCATCGTGCCCGCGCCGAAGGCCATCAGGGAGGCGAGCACCGCCTTGGGCAGTTGCCACCGCGACCCGATGGCAGCGCCCAAGACCAGCGGCACGGCCGTGCCGAGTCCGTAGAGCAGCGCCTTCATCATGGGAACACCCTAAGTCGGCATGCCGGGCCATCGGGTCGGTCGTACGCTGAAACCATGCCTGACCGCGTCCGGATCCGAGGCGTGCTCTACGACATCGACGGCGTCCTGGTGACCTCCTGGCGGGAGATCGCGGGCGCCGCCGCAGCGGTGCGCCGGATCCGGGAGAGCGGACTGCGCCGGGCGTTTCTGACCAACACCACTTCGCGTACCTGCGCCGAGATCGCGGAACGCCTGTGCGGCGCGGGTATCGAGGTCGAACCCGCCGAGATCGTCACCGCCGCAAGACTCACCGCCGAGTTCGTGCGCGGGCGCTACCCCGGCGCCGCCGTCTGGGTGCTCAACCACGGCGACATCGATGCCGACCTCGCCGGTCTCCGGCTCGACGAGGAACATCCGGACGTGGTCGTGATCGGCGGCGCGGGAGCGGAATTCACCCATGCCGCACTGAGTCGAGTGGCGGAACTGATGCTGGACGGCGTGCCCGTCGTCGCCATGCACAGCGGACTGACCTGGGCGACCGCGGACGGATTGCGTATCGACGCGGGGGCGTATCTGCCCGGCTTGGAGGCGGCGGGCAATGCCCGCATCGAGGTGGTGGGCAAGCCCGCGGCCCCCGGTTTCCGGACCGCCGCGGGGCTGATGCGCCTCGAGCCGGCGGAGGTCGTGATGATCGGTGACGATCTGTACTCGGATGTGCTTGCGGCGCAGGACGTCGGGTTGACCGGCGTGCTGGTGCGCACCGGCAAATTCCGGCCGGGCGTGCTGGCGTCGGCCGACCGCGCGCCGGATCACGTCATCGATTCCGTGGTCGATCTGCCGGAATTGCTGGGCGGTTCGGTGGGAGCCGGCGAACTCGCCGTAACCGACGAATCGGAATGAAACAAAAAATTCTACAGTTTCCCTCTAAAATTGCCCGCAAGCGCGACGCTGCTAGGTATCGTCTGTTCCGGCAAATAGCCAGTGACAAGAAATCTCCTACGGCCCAGATCGGAGTTGCCGAATGCTCGATCCGTGGAAAAGAGTGCTTGTGCGCAAGCTACTATGGTCGCCGGGCTTCTGTCCGGCGACCATTTGATGAGGTAGCAACTGCTCAGCCAACTTTCGGCTAACCGTAGATTGGTCGAGGGTTGTAACGAAGGGCCCGATCCGTGACGATGAGTTCGGGCCCTTCTGTATTGTCTGCCCCAATGTCACAGGATGCGAATACGGGTCGAATGTATGCCGGGCAACCCGTGGAGGACCGGCAACGTCAGCGGCGTGCGCGTTTTCTGGAGTCAGGCCTGACGGTCTTCGCGCGGGACGGCTACGCCAACAGTTCGGTCGGCGCCATATGCAAGGACGCCGGACTCTCCTCGCGACAGTTCTACGAGGAGTTCACCGGGCGCGAGTCCCTGCTCCTAGAGCTGTACGAGCAGATCGACCGGGAGTCGCGGGACGCCGTGAAGAAAGCGTTGGACGCGAAGTCCGGCGCGAAGGCCCTGGACGTCATCGACGCCGCGGTTCGCGCCTACGTCGAATCCATCGGTTCCGATCCGCGCAAGGCACGCGTCGCCCTGGTGGAAGTGGTCGGCGCGGGCCCGAAGGTGGAAAAGTTCCGTCTCGCGGTGCGCCGGGAGTGGGGTTCGCTGCTGGCCGGCGCTGCCGAAGACGCCGCCCTGCACGGTGAGATACCCGCGGGCGACTACGAAATGCGGATGCTCGCCATCATCGGCGGTGTCAACTATGTGGTCGACTCGTGGAGCGGCGCGGAGCCGCGCCCGCCGCTCGATGACGTGATCCGGGTGCTCAGCAGGGTGATCATCGGCGCGGTCCGCGCATAGCGTCCCGGCCTGCGGGATCGGGCGCGATGAGCGCGGTAACGTGCGGGGATGCAAACAGTTCCGATCCAGATGCCGGACGGCACAACGGTCCCGGTGCGGTTGATCCCCGCCGGGGGGCCGCACCGGCACGCGGTGGGTCCGGACACGCCGCGACCGGTGCTGGTGATCGTGCCCGGGCTCGGCGTTCCGGGGGGCTACTACGAACTGTTCGCCTCGGGACTGGCCGCGCGCGGGTTCGACGTGGCCATCGGCGAGCTGCGCGGCAACGGCGACAGCAGGCCGAAGCCGAGCTCCGCCAGCACCTTCGGCTACCACGAACTGGTCTCGGTGGACTTCCCGGCGATCTTCGAGGTGGTCCGCGAGCAGTTTCCGGACAGCACGCCGTACCTGCTCGGTCACAGCATGGGCGGCCAGCTCGGCGTCATGTACGCCGCGCGCGTCCGTGGCAGGCTCGGCGGGCTGATCCTGGTCGCCTCCGGCACCCCCTATTACCGTGGCTATCGGGGACTTTCGGGTCCGGGCATGCTGGTCGGCACCGCGGCGATCTCGCTGACGGCCAACCTGGCCGGCTTCTGGCCCGGTGACCGTGTCTCGATGGGTTTCGGCCGCCAGTCCAAGGTGCTGATCTCCGACTGGGCCCGGCTGGCGCGCACCGGCCGGTTCGTTCCGGTCGGCGCGGACATCGACTACGAGGAGCGCATCGCGCGGCTGAAACTCCCGGTGCTGTCCATCACGATCACCGGCGACGACCTCACCCCGCCCAGCTCCGCCGAGCATCTGCTGGAGAAGCTGCCCAACGCGGAGGTGACGCGCTGGCGCCAGCCGGAACCACTGGGCCACAACGGCTGGATCCGGCAGTACACCAGCACCGTCGACCAGATCGAGAAGTGGTTGCGCGACCGCTGAGCGTTGCTCCGCGTCGATCCGTCAGCCGCGTCGTTCGATCAGCATCTGGGTGAAGAACTCGTAGATCAGCGCCGCCTGGAAGGCCGACTGCTTGTTGTCGGCCGCGCCGCCGTGGCCGCCTTCGATGTTCTCGTGGTACCAGAACTCGTGGCCCTGCTCCTCGAGCAGGGCGGCCATCTTGCGGGCATGGCCGGGGTGCACCCGGTCGTCCCTGGTCGAGGTAGTGAGCAGGATCGGCGGATAGGCGCGGTCGGCGTGCGCGTTCTGGTAGGGCGAGTACTTGCCGATGTACTCCCATTCCTCCGGTTTGTCCGGGTCACCGTACTCGGCCATCCACGAAGCGCCCGCGAGCAGCAGGTGGTAGCGCTTCATATCCAGCAGCGGCACCTGGCAGACGATGGCGCCGAACAATTCGGGGTAGCGGGTCAGCATCACACCCATGAGCAGTCCGCCGTTGCTGCCGCCCACCGCGCCGAGCTGGTCCGCGGTGGTGATGCCGCGCGCGACGAGGTCTTTCGCGATCGAGGAGAAGTCCTCGTACACCTTGTGCCGGTTCGCTTTCTGCACCGAGGTGTGCCACTGCGGTCCGTACTCGCCGCCGCCACGGATGTTCGTCATCACCCACGTCCCGCCGCGCTCCAACCAGCCCATGCCGGACGCGCCGCTGTATGCGGGGGTTCGGGACACTTCGAAACCGCCGTAGCCGGAAATCACCGTCGGCCCCGGCGCGGCCTTCCGGTCACGATGGCGGATCACGAAGTACGGCACCGGCGTGCCGTCGTCGGATGTGGCGAAGAACTGCTCGGTCTCCACCCCGTCGGCGTCGAAGAATCCGGGTTCCTGTTTGAGCCGCTCGGTGCGCCCACCGACGGCACTGGCCAGCAGCGTCGCCGGGGTGGTGAAGCCGCTGGTGTTGAGCATGAACTCGTCGCCGCTCTCCAGCGGGTCGAGATTCAGGACGCTGGTGGTGGCCATCGGTGGGGTATCGGCAAGCGGCTCGCGGCGCCAGCCGTCGGATCCCGGCGTCAGCACGTAGAGCTTGGTCTGCACGTCCTCGAGCGTGACCAGCAGCAGGTGGTTCTCGGTCCAGCCGTAGCCGTGCAGCGAGGTGTGCGCGTCCGGGGTGAAGATCACCTCGAATTCCCGTGCGCCGGAGAGGAACTTCTCGAAGTCGATGGCCAGCAGCGCGCCCGCGGGATAGCTCGTGCCGCCGACCTCCCACGGCGACTTCAGCCGCACCAGCAGCCAGTCCTTGTACCAGGACTCACTGGCGTCGGTGGGGATGTCGAGGTGCCGCAGGGCGCCGTCGTCCTCCAACAGGTAGACCTCTTCGTTGAAGAAGTCGGTGGCGCGGCCGACGTAGTGCCGTTCGTAACCCGGCGTGCGGTCGTAACCCGCCGAGACCGCGACATCGCCGCTCTCGCCCTCGAAGACGGTGGTCGCCTCCTCCAGCGCGGTACCGCGCCGCCAGCGTTTCGCGATGCGCGGATATCCCGAATCGGTCAGTGTGCCAGGGCCGAAGTCGGTGCCCACGTACACCGAGTCGATGTCGATCCAGCGGATCTCCGACTTGGCCTCGGGCAGGAAGAACCCGCCATCGGCCGGATCGAGGAACACCCTGCGCTCCATGTCGAACTCGCGGACGACCTTCGCGTCCGCGCCGCCGCGCGACAGGCTGATCAGCGCGCGGGACTGTTCCGGGCGCAGCACCGCCGCGCCGCCCCACACCCAGTTCTCGTCCTCGTCGGCGGCCACCGCGTCCAGGTCGATCAGCACGTCCCAGTCCGGCGCGTCCTCGGCGTACTCGGCGAACGTGGTGCGCCGCCAGAGGCCGCGCGGATGCTGGGCATCCCGCCAGAAGTTGTAGAGCCAGGGCCCGCGGCGGGATGGGTAGGCGATCTTGGTGTCGGTGTCGAGCATGTCGAGGATGCGTCGCTCCAGGTCGCGGAAGCGATCGGAGTCGGCGAACCGGGCGCGCACGACCGTGTTGTGCGCGCGAGCCCAGTCCAGAGCGCGCTCGCCGGTCACTTCTTCCAGCCAGAGGTAGGGATCGGTCACATTCCGCTCAACGCCGCTCATCCCCACATTGTTGCCGAGCCGCGCGGCGCGGGGTCACCAGGAGTGCGCTACATCGATCACGATGCGCGATCCGCTGCCCGGCCCGGCCAGGGTGGACACCTGGAACGGCAATCGCGCGCGCGTGCCCAATCCGACGTTGGTCTGACCTTCGAAGGAACCGGCCCAGGCCACCTGGCGGAAGGTCCGGTAGTCCCGCACGTCGGCGAGTTCGGCCCGATTCGCGGGGGTGTAGGTGGGGTTGAACGCGTCGTCGTAGGCCGGGGCGTAGACGGCGATGCTCAGGAACGCGCCGCCGCGCAGCGTGACGGGTGCGCCGGAGCCGTCCATGACCACTCGCTCGACGTAGCCGACGTGATAACCGGTCACCGGACCGGCGATGTCGAGCACCAGGCGGTCGAAGCAGTCGTGCCGTCCGGCGCGGATCCCGGTCAGCTGCGTGAGCATCCGGGCTCGGCTCACCTTGGGTATCGAACCCCAGCCGGAGGCGCACGCCGGGGCGGCGGAAGCCGGGGCGGGGGCGACGAAAAGACCGGCGAGGGTCACGAAGGAGACGAACAGGAGAAGCAAGCGACGCATGGTCGCACCGCCTTCGGGCACAGGAGGGATTGATGTATAACATGCATCGGTCCAGGTGGATGCCTCGTTACCGGTGGGTGAGGGCGAAAAGTGTTGGCGGTCGCGGCAACTCGGTCACGGCACGGCGGCTCGGCGGCCCGGCGTTCGCTGCGCGCCTGTGCTCGCTCGGCGCCAACAGTAGGATCGCTGCTCCGAGGCTGGATCCGACCAGGAGGTTCGAGGTTGCCGCCCTTTCTCTGGGAACAGCACTGCTGTCTGCCGCTGTCGCCCGCCGCGCGCATCGGCGACCTCGCGCGCTACCCGGCCGGATCGTATCTGTCGGTGAACGTCGGCTACTCCCGGCAATCGACCGCGGACTCCATGGCGCTGCTGGATCGATTCCGCCGGGATGCCATGGCGGACGGTCGGTTCCGCCTCGTCGAGACCGTGGCGGACATCGGGGCCGCGGACACCATCGCGCTGGCCTTCGATCTGGAGGACGCCGGGCCGCTGGGCGGCGACCTGGACAACGTCGCTCGCTTCTACGACCTCGGCGTGCGGTCGTTGCTGCCCGCCTACAACCACGCCAACGCCGCGGGCTGCGGCTGCCTGGACACCGTGGACACCGGGCTGACCGGTTACGGGCGCGATCTCGTTCACGCGTTGAACGAAGTCGGCATGTTCGCCGACGGTTCGCACTGTTCCCGGCGCACCGGGCTGGAGCTGGCCGAGCTGAGCGTTGTCCCGATGATCTACAGCCACTCCAATTTCGCCGCGCTGTGGGACCACCCGCGCAACATCACCGACGACCAAGCGCGCGCCTGCGCCGCGACCGGCGGTGTCATCGGCATCAACGGCGTCGGCATCTTCCTCGGCCGCAACGCGCCCCACGAGCGCGCCGAGCGGATCGCGGCGATGGCCCGCCACATCGAGTACGGCGTCGAGCTCGTCGGGATCGAACACATCGGCATAGGTTCGGACTACTCCTTCGACGCCGACGACTTCAACGCCGAACTACAGCAGAACCCCGAGGCCTTCTCCGAGGCGTACACCCAATGGGGGCCCCTGCACTGGACTCCGCCCGAAGACCTCCTCGGCCCCTCCGAAGTCCCCACCCTCGACGCGGCCCTCTCCCAGCGTGGCTTCACCTCCGCCGACCGAGCCGCGATCTTCGGTGAAAACTTCCGCCGCGTCGCCCGTCAGGTCTGGCGTAGCTGACGGGTGTGGCCCACGCCTCACTGTGGTGGGGGATGGGTGGGTGAACTACCCGCTGCGGAGTTAGGCTCGGGTCGTGACTTCCCACTACGATGTCGTCGTTCTCGGCGCTGGTCCCGGCGGATACGTCGCCGCTATCCGCGCCGCTCAACTCGGCCTGCGAACAGCGATCGTCGAGCAGAAATACTGGGGTGGTGTGTGCCTCAACGTCGGCTGCATCCCGTCCAAGGCGCTGCTGCGCAACGCCGAGCTCGCCCACATCTTCACCAAGGAGGCGAAGACCTTCGGCATCTCCGGTGAGGTGAACTTCGACTTCGGGGTCGCCTTCGACCGCAGCCGCAAGGTCGCCGACGGCCGGGTCAAGGGCGTCCACTTCCTGATGAAGAAGAACAAGATCGACGAGTTCGACGGCAAGGGCACCTTCACCGGCCCGAACTCGCTCTCGGTCGAGCTCACCAAGGGCGGCACTGAGTCGATCACCTTCGACAACGCGATCATCGCGGCGGGTACCGTCACCAAGCTGCTGCCCGGCACTCAGCTCAGCGCCAACGTGGTCACCTACGAGGAGCAGATCCTCACCCGTGACCTGCCCGGCTCGATCCTCATCGTCGGCGCCGGCGCGATCGGCATGGAGTTCGGCTACGTCCTGAAGAACTACGGCGTCGACGTGCGCATCGTGGAGTTCCTCGATCGCGCGCTGCCGAACGAGGACGCGGACGTCTCCAAGGAGATCACCAAGCAGTACAAGAAGCTCGGCATCACCATCACCACCGGTGCGGCCGTGCAGTCCATCGAGGACGACGGCGCCAAGGTCACCGTCGCGATCAAGGACAACAAGACCGGGTCGATCGAGACCGTCACCGTGGACAAGGTGCTGCAGGCCGTCGGCTTCGCCCCGCGCGTCGACGGCTACGGCCTGGAGACCACGGGCGTCGTGGTCACCGACCGGGGCGCGATCGGGATCGACGACTACATGCGCACCAACGTGCCGCACATCTACGCGATCGGCGACGTCACCGGGAAACTGCAGCTCGCGCACGTCGCGGAGGCCCAAGGCGTGGTCGCGGCCGAGACCATCGCGGGCGCGGAGACCGTTCCCCTCGGCGACTACCGGATGATGCCGCGCGCCACCTTCTGCCAGCCGCAGGTCGCCAGCTTCGGCCTGACCGAGCAGCAGGCCCGTGACGAGGGCTACGACGTGAAGGTCGCGACCTTCCCGTTCACCGCGAACGGCAAGGCCCACGGCCTCGGCGACCCGACCGGTTTCGTCAAGCTCGTCGCCGACGCCAAGTACGGCGAGCTGATCGGCGGGCACCTCATCGGCCCGGACGTCTCCGAACTGCTGCCCGAACTCACCCTCGCGCAGAAGTGGGACCTGACGGTCAACGAGCTGACCCGCAACGTCCACACTCACCCGACGCTCAGCGAGGCCCTCCAGGAAGCCTTCCACGGCTTGGCCGGCCACATGATCAACTTCTGATCCCTTCGCGTCGAAAGGGCGTGCGGTCGATGATCGCACGCCCTTTTTCGCTATCCGGCAGGGGTTTCCGCGCCGGTAGGGCCGTCGGTGGTCGGCATCGGTGCGAGCGTTCTGCTATACAGCGTGCATGTTTCGCAGGTGGCTGATCGGAAGTGTGCCGGTGCTCGTCGTGGTGGTGCTGCTGGGGACGGGCACCTTCTACCTGATGAAGGCGCGCACCTTCCAGTTGGCCGGTCACGTGGTCAGCCGGGTGGACACCGACGCGCGGGTAGTCGCGCTGACCTTGGACGACGGGCCGTCCGATCGCGCGCCCGAGGTGCTGAAAGTCCTCGCCGACGCGCAGGTTCCGGCGACCTTCTACCTGAACGGGCGTGATCTCGCCGAACACCCGGAGTACGGCCGGGCGATCGCCGCGGCGGGCCACGAGATCGGCAATCACACCTATTCGCATCGGCGGATGGTCTTCGTGACGCCCGGCACGGTCCGCGACGAAGTGGAGCGCACGGACACCGAGATCATGCAGACGGGTTACGTGGGCCCGATCACCTTCCGTCCGCCTTACGGCAAGAAGTTGTGGGAGCTGCCGCATTATCTCGCCGAGCACAACCGCGTCACCGTGACCTGGGACGTCGAGCCCGATTCCGGCCGGGCCGGCGTTACCGCGGACGACATCGTCGCCGAGACGCTCGGCAAGGTCCGCCCCGGGTCGATCGTTCTGCTGCATGTCATGCACGGCAACGCGGAGCCCTCGATCGCCGCCATCCCGCGCATCGTCACCGAATTGCGTGCCGCGGGATACCAATTCGTCACGGTGTCCGATCTCATGTCCCGCTGATCCGACCGGCCCGGCGCACTGGCCGTCGTCGACGGCGGTCGATGCGCGGGGCTGCCGGGCGACGGCGGATTTCGCAGCCCGCGCCGACCGCGGAGCCGAGCCGGTCGGCGGCGCGGCGAGGTCCGGTCGGCGGCGCACATCAGCCGCCGCGAGGTGGGGCGGGGTACGGCGTATCCGCTACTGCTACGCGCGCCCACGCGCCGATCCGGTGTCTGTCTCGCCACCCAGTCGTGGGCGCTCTCGGCCCGGCTCGGGTAGCCGGACGGGCCGCCCTGCTTCGCCTTGTGCGGGGCAAGTGGGCTATGCCCGCGCGGCCGCAGGCGCCGACGGAGGCGATGCGCCGGAGCGTCGGTGTTCGTGGCGCAGGATTCGTTCGGCTACCCGGCGGCCGGGAGCATGCCGTAGGCGTGAGTCGGGGTGAACAACACCAAGGCGCGGCGGTCGGTGACCATCGCGTCGCGGTATTCGTCCCAGTCGGGGTGCTCGCCGGTGGCGGTGCGGTAGTAGTCGACGAGTGCGTCGACGGTGGGGTCGTCTGGCTCGGCGGCGACGGGGGTGAGTTCGACCGTGCCTTCGAGGACGGCATACGCGAAGAAATCGTCGCGGGTCACGTGCAGCGCCGCCCACGGGTCTCGGACGAGGTTGTAGTACTTCGCCCTGTCGGCGGTGATGGAGATGCGAATGCGGCCATCCGCGCCGACGACGTGCAGCACGTTGGACAGTTGCGGTCGTCCGTTGCGGCGAATCGTGGTGAGCACGGACCTGCGGTGGTCGCGGGCGAAATCGACTGCGGCGGCGAGTTCCATGCCCGTGTAACCCGTGGTGACGCTGGTCTCTTCCCGTCAGTCGCGGTGGTAGGCGGCCTGCGCCTCGCGCACGCGCGGCATGTTGGTTTCCAGTACCCGGATGAGCGCCTCCAAGCGGTCGGCCACCTCGACACCCAGGTCGGTGAGGGTGTATTCGACCCGGGGCGGGATGGTCTCCTGCACCTCGCGGTGCACCATCCCGTCGCGTTCCAGGGCCTGCAGGGTCTGCGACAGCATGCGCTCGCTGACGCCGTCGACCCGCCGCCGCAAGGCGCTGAACCGGTACGGCCCCTCGCGCAGCGCGACCAGCGCCAGGGTGCCCCAACGACTGGCGACGTTCTGCAGGACCGGCCGCGACGTGCAGTTCCGGGCGAAGACGTCGGCTTCCAGCGTGGGATCGTCGGCGTCCGCCGAGGCAATGCGCTGGGTGGACATACTTCGATAGTACCCAACTTGACGGCAGTGTCTACAAGGTGCATAGTGCTTACGAATAGTTAGTGCTATTCGAAGATGCGATCTTGGAGGTAGTCATGACCGTCGCGGTGACCGGGGCCAGTGGACAGCTCGGCCGGCTCGTAGTGGACGCGCTGTTGAAGGTGGGATCGACACCGGTCGTGGCGATCGTGCGCGACCCGGCGAAGGTGGCCGACCTGGCCGAACGTGGCGTGGACGTCCGGCAGGCCGACTACGACGACGCGGCCGCGCTGGACCGGGCGCTCGCGGGTGTCGACCGGGTGCTGCTGGTCTCCGGTAACGAGTTCGGCGCGCGCGTGGCGCAGCACACCAACGTCATTCGCGCCGCTGAGCGGGCCGGTGTGGAATTGCTCGCCTACACCAGCATTCCCGGCGCGACCGACAATCCGCTCATTCTCGCGCAGGAACACAAGGGCACCGAAGCGGTGCTCGCCGAATCGGCTGTGCCACACACAGTGCTGCGCAACGGGTGGTACTGGGAGAACTACCTGGGCGGTCTGGCGCACGCGGTGGAGTCCGGCGTGCTGCACGGCGCGGCGGGTGAAGGTCGCGTGGCGGGCGCGGCGCGGGCAGACTACGCCGAAGCCGCCGCCCGGGTGCTGACCACCGACGGCCACGCGGGCCGGGTATACGAACTCGGCGGCGACGACCGGCTCACCTATGCCGAACTGGCCGAGGCGATCTCGGAGGCATCGGGCAAGCCGGTGCGCTACGAGAACCTTCCGCAGGCCGACTACGCGGCTGGTTTGACCGGGGCGGGATTGCCCGCCCAGTTCGCCGAGGCGCTCGCCGACGCCGACGCCGGTATCGCACAAGGCATCCTCGACGTCCGCTCCGGCGACCTGGCGCGACTGCTCGGCCGCCCGGCGACTCCCGCCGTCGACGTCTTCCGCGCTGCGCTCGCCTGACATCATCCGAGCCGCTCGGACACAACTCAGACCCACTGCACCAATTGGATGATGATCCCGTTCGGATCGCTCATCTGGAAGTACCGCTCGCCCCACTCCTCGGTTTCGATGGGCGTCACGATCGGCACGCCCTCGGCTCGCAGCCGGGCGTATTCGGCATCGATGTCGTCGACGACGAAGACGACGAGCAGGCCTTCGCCCGCGCTGCCCGCCGCGCTCCGCGGTTTGAAGCTCGCCAGTCCGGTGCGCAGGTAGATGACGTTCAGTCCGGCGTCGTCGCGGTCCAGCGAGACGAACCCGTCGGCCGACATCTTCTCCTCGAAGCCGAGGTGCTCGATGAGGAACCGCGCCGAGGCGGCCGGGTCGGGAACGTTGAGCGAGATGGCGGAAGCGGTGATGTGCATGGGCCCTCCTCGGCGGAAAAACTCCGTACTAAGTACACTGTACTTTGTACGGAGTTGATGGGCACTGCGCATTATGAGGTGCGTCACATCGATACCATCGGGGAAGCGAGGCGGTTGAGGAGGCGAGCGATGAGACAGCCGAAGGAGCGCAGCGGCGCCGGTGACCCGGTGCGCACGCTGGAATTGCTGTGGCGGATTCCGTCGGAGCCGGGCACCGGCCGGGGGCCGAAACAGCGCAGCAGCGTCGATGCGGTCGTCGCCGCCGCGATCGAGATCGCCGACGTGGAGGGAATCGCAGCGGTCACGATGCGTGCGGTCGCCAACCGGCTCGGCCTGACTCCCATGGCCACCTACACCTATGTGCCGGGCAAATCCGAACTGATCGACCTGATGCTGGACACGGTGTACGCGCGGATGGAGCGCGCCGACCTCACCGGTCTGCCCTGGCGCGAGCGGGTCGCCCGGATCGCCGCCGAGAACCGCGCCCTGCTGGCCCGTCATCCGTGGGTGGCGTATCTGCCGACCACCCGGCCACCGCTCGGGCCGGGCCTCGCCGCGAAATACGACCACGAGCTGGAGGCCTTCGCGGACCTCGGCCTCGACGACCTGGCGATGGACGCCGCTCTGACCTTCGTGCTCGGCTTCGTCACGTCCGTCGCCCGCATCGCCATCGACAGCGCGCGGGCGGCGGCCGACAGCGCCATGTCCGACGGTCAGTGGTGGGAGCGGGCCGCGCCGGTGCTGGCGCAGGTCTTCGACGCGCGGCGGTACCCGCTCGCCGCGCGCGTCGGGACGGCCGCGGGCCAGGCGCACGACGCCGCCTACAGCGCCGACCATGCCTACGAGTTCGGGTTGACGCTGGTGCTGGACGGTCTGGCCCGCCGTATCGAGGGCCGGTCCGACTAGAGGCCGTCGCGTTGGATGCGCAGGGCGGTGATCGTGGCGGCCAGCCCGTCGTATTGGTTGATCAGCAGGACGATCTCGATCAGACTGCGCTCGTCGTAGTGCTTCGCCAGCTCGGCCCAGGTGTCGTCGTCGAGGTCACGGGTCTCCACCAGCTGATCCACGGCGGCCAGCAGCGCGCGGTGCTTGTCCGACCACTCCGCCGCCTCGGGGCCTTTGCGCAGCCGCTCCAGGATTTCGCTCGTCACCCCGGCGCGCCGGCCGAGCCGGATGTGATGGTCCATCTCGTACTCGCACCCGCGCAGATGTGCGACCCGGATGATGACCAGCTCGGACTCGTGGCGGGGCAGCCGCCCGCCTGGCATGAGCTTGCCCGAGAAGTGCAGCCAACCGCGGAACAGGCCGCGGGTGCGGCCCAGCGTGCTGAACAAATGGGCGTCGTGGGTGCCCGCGGCGCGGGAGAGCACCTGCCAGACAACCCAATTGAGCGCCCCGAGTTCCCGGAGCCGTCCGGGCGAGATGCGTGGTTGCAGCGCTGAAACCATGCCGGTTGCCACCTCCGCGTGGTCTGTGCGGCCGGCGTCGGTGCCGACCGAGATGAGAGCCTACTTGGCAGTATCCCGTCCGGCGCGCCACCATTCTTTTGCTTTCCAGTGGTTTTCAGCGGGGTACCCCGTCATCATCAGTACCGGTGCGGGTCGCCGCGGCCGCAGCGCGTTTCCGCGGCGTCAGGTGTGGACAACAGGTCGTCAGGGGAAAAGATGCTGGTGAGGATCAGGCCGGGAGCGGAGCTGTCCGGCGCTGAGCGGGAATTCGTCGCGTGCCTGAGGTCGTATCCGACGACCGGCCTCGCCGTGATAGATCTCGAGCCGGACAACCGGCGTGTCGACGCGGTGGTGTGGACCCCGCGCGGGTTGACCGTGCTGGAGGTGCACGGGTTCCAGCGCAGGCAGAGCGGCATCCTGAGCACACCGGCCGAAGGGCCGTGGACGATCAGCGACGCGCCGGTGGAGCTGGACGACCCGGAGAACGGAAGCCCCGCCGAGCGCGTGGAACACGGCATCTACGCGGTCAAGCACATGCTCCAGCGCGCGTTGCAGGACCCGGGACACATCAGCGGCGCCGTCGTGCTCGTCCCCTTCCGCGGCGCCGTGGTGCGCCCGGCGCGCACGAATCTGCGTCCGGGGTTGGACGTGGTCGTCGGGAATGTCACCGACGCGACCGAACTACGCATCTACCTGGAGGGTTTCTCCGCGGGACCGCGCGACTGGACCGCGGACCGGGTGATCGGCGCGTGCGGCGCGCTCGGCCTGGCGGAAATCGCGCCGTCCCGCGCGGAGCTCCTCGAGGCGGGCTTCGAGGAGAACGCGCCGGAACCGGTCACCACCATCCCGCGCACACCGAAGCCGCGAGTCGAGCCGACGGCGGGCGTCGCGACGAAAAGCCAGGCCTATGCGGGCTGGTCCGTCATCGTGATCGCCGTTGTCGGGGTCCTGTTCGTGCTCGGCGTGATCGCCACCGCGTTGGCGCACGACTCGGCCCAGCCGATCCCGGCGACCGGCACGACGAGTCCGACGCCGTCGCCGCCGGCGTACCGGCCCACCCAGTGCTACCCCTTCCAGCAGCACTGCTGAACGGTCAATCCCGCACGGCGCGGCCCAGTTTGGTCAGGCGCATGGCGTACTGCGCTCGGGCCAGCACATGCGTTCGCGAGGTGTCGATATGGGCGGTGAGCGTCGCCAACGCCGCGTCCACCGCCCCGGACACCAGGTGTTCGGCGATCGCGATGTGCTCGGCGGTCATCGTGGCGATGCGTTCCGGAGTCGGCATGTCCAGCGTGCGCACCGGACGCACCCGGACGTGCACGGCGGTGAGCGCGTCGGCGAGCGCGGCGTTGCCCGCGGCTGTGAGCAGGGTGGTGTGGAAGTGTTCGTCGGCGGCCACCAGCGCGGGGCCCGGTTCGGGTGGGGCGTCGCGCAGTGCGCGCCAGGTGTCGAGTTCCGTGCGCACGAGATCCAGATCGTGCGTGGGCGCCTCGCCGGGCGGGGCCACGCGTTGCATGCCCCTGGCTTCCAGTACGAGCCGCAACTCGTAGAGGTGATCGAGTTCGTCGAGCCGGGGACGGTACGGGTAGAGGCCGTCGGCGAGCCGCTCGACCAGTCCGTCCGCTTGCAGTCGCGCCAGCGCCTCGCGCACCGGCGTGCGCGACACGCCGTACGCCTCGGCGAGGCGTTCTTCGCCGAGCCGTTCGGTCGGCACGATGGCTCCGGTGGCCAGATCCCGGCGCAACGAGTCGTACACCTGCTCGCGCAACGGAATCCGGCCCCTGTCGCGGGCCACGGCGGCGCTCAGATCGCCATCGCCGAGCGGACTTCGCGCTCGGCGCCCGCCCCACCCGCGCCCGTGGAGGTCACCCGGCCCGATCGCAACACGTAGTAGCGCTGCGCCGCCTGCAATGCGAAGCCGATGTGCTGTTCGACCAGCAGCACGCTCAGCCCGCCGCGCCGGGTGAGATCGATGATGGTGCGCTCGATCTCGGCGACCACCGACGGCTGGATACCCTCGGTCGGCTCGTCCAGGATGAGCAGTTTCGGCTCGGTGATCAGCGCCCGCGCGATGGCGAGTTGCTGGCGCTGGCCACCGGACAGCAGGCCCGCCTTCCGGGTGAGCAGCTCGCGCAGCGCGGGAAACAGGTCCAGCGATTCATCGATCAACGCCTTGCCCCGTTTGCGGCCGTCGGCGACCACTTGCAGATTCTCCGCCGTGGTCAGTTGCGGGAAACTTTGCTGTCCCTGCGGCACATACGCGATCCCGCGGCGCACCCGGCGCGACGGCGACAGTTTGGTGATGGTCTCCCCGTCGAACTCGATCCGGCCCGACTTCGTGCCGATCAGCCCGACGGCGGTGCGCAGCAACGTGGTCTTCCCCGCGCCGTTGTGCCCCATGATGGCGACCACGCTGTCGTCCGGGACGGTCACCGAGACGCCGTGGATCACCTCGGTGCGGCCGTAACCGGAGTGGATATCGGTGAGTTCAAGCATCACTGTCCCCTTTCTGGGGTGACTCCGGGCTCGGCGCGATCGACGCGTCCTCCAGCTCGGTCCCGACGGCCGCTGCGGTGCCGAGGTAGACCTCCTGGACTTTCGGGTCCGCCTGCACCTGTTCGACGGTTCCCTCGCTGAGCACCTTGCCGCCGGCCAGGACGGTGACCGAGGTGGCGAAGGCGCGCATGAAATCCATGTCGTGCTCGACCACGACGACCACCCGGTCGCCGCCGATGCGGCGTAACAGATTGCCGGTTTCCTCGCGCTCCTCGGCGCTCATCCCGGCCACCGGTTCGTCCAACAGCAGCACCGACGCGTTCTGCACCAGAAGCATGCCGATCTCCAGCCATTGCTTCTGCCCGTGTGCGAGCACCCCTGCGGGTTTGTCGCGCAGGTCGGCCAAGCCGGTGGTCTCCAGCGCCTCCTCGATCGCGGGCAGCACCGTCTTGCGGCGGCGCAGCATGGTGAGCGCCGAACGGCCGGCGCCCGCGGCGATGTCGAGGTTCTGCAGCACGCTGAGCTGCTCGAACACGCTCGCGGTCTGGAACGTTCTTCCGACACCGAGCCGGGCGATCCGGTGTACCTTCTGGCCGAGCAATTCCACACCGGTCTTCTGCGCGGAGCCGGTCGCCGGGACCAGTCCGGTGATCGCGTCGATGAGCGTCGTCTTGCCCGCCCCGTTGGGGCCGATGAGGAAGCGCAGATCGCCCTGCAACACCGTCAGATCGACGTCGGTGACGGCCTTGAAACCGTCGAAACTCACCGAGAGACCGCGGATCTCGAGGTACTCGCTGGACATTCCGGCGTTGCCGCCGAGCTTCGGTTCGTGCGTCGTCTCGGTCATCGCGATTCCACCTTCTCCGTCGCGGATTCCGGCAGCGCCTCGACCACCACCGTCGCGGGTGCGGGCGCGGAACGCCTGCTGTCCAGCAGGCCTTTCAGCATCGGCCACAATCCGGCCAGACCCGCCGGAACGAAACCGACCACCACGATGAACAGCACGCCTTGCAGATACGTCCACCCCGAGGGGAACTCCTCCGACAGCGCCGTCTGCGCCCACGCCACGCCGATCGCGCCGAGCACCGGCCCGAGCAGCGTGGTCCGGCCGCCGATCGCGACGCCGATGAGGAACGCGATGGACGGGACGACGCCGATATCGGCGGGGGAGATGATGCCGACGATCGGGGTGAACAGGGCGCCTGCGATGCCCGCGAAGAACGCGGCGACCACGTAGGCGACGATCTTGACGTTCGCCGGATCGTAGCCCAGGAAACGTACCCGTTCCTCCTGATCGCGCACCGCGACGAGCAACTCGCCGTAGCGGCTGTGCATCAACTGCCGCACCAGCGCGACCACCACCAGCAGCGCGGCCGCGGCGAAGAAGAACAGCATGCGCCGGTTGACCGGGTCGGACAGCTTGAACCCGAAGAACGCGCGGAAATCCGACAGGCCGGTGAACCCGCCGATGCTCTGCTGACCGGTCAGCAGGATGGCCAGCGCGGCGGCCAGCGCCTGGCTGAGGATGGCGAAGTAGGCGCCCTTCACGCGGCGCTTGAAGACGCCGTAGCCCAGCACCGCGGCGATCAGAGCGGGCAGCACGAGGATGCCGATCAGCGCAACCGGAGCCGACGCGAACGGCTTCCAGAACGAAGGCAATTCGCGAATGCCCGCGATCTCCATGAACTCCGGCACGTCGTTGCCCAGCCGGGCGGCGTCGGCCATCTGCAGGTGCATAGCCATGATGTAGGCGCCGATGCCGAAGAACACACCTTGTCCCAGGGTGAGCATTCCGCCTCGGCCCCAAGCCAATCCGATGCCGACCGCGACGATCGCGAAGCACAGGAACTTCGCAAGCAGGTTGAGCCGGAAATCGCTGAGCAGGGCGGGCGCGACCGCGAACAACAGAACGGCGGCGACGGCGAATCCGGCCAGCGCGCCGAGCGAGGAGTGCGCGCGCCACCGTTGTATCAGCGTGGTCATGCCAGGCTCCTTGTCCGGACGGTGAACAGACCCTGCGGGCGGACCTGCAGGAAGATCACGATGACGACGAAGACGATGACCTTCGCGATGGACGCGGTGGTCGAGTATTCGATGTAGGAATTGAGCAGCCCGAGCGCGAACGCCGCGATCACCGTGCCTTTGATCTGACCGAGCCCGCCGATGACCACCACGAGGAACGCGTCGATCAGGTAACTCTGGCCGATGGTCGGGCTGGTCGAGCCGATCAGCGTCAGCGCCACACCGGCCACGCCCGCCAGGCCCGAGCCGATGAAGAACGTGCTGATATCCGTGAAACGACTGGATACGCCGGAGGTTTCGGCCAGGCCGCGATTCTGCACCACCGCTCGGATACGGCGACCCAGCGGCGTCGTCTTGAGCACCGCGGCCAGCGCGGTCACCGCGACCACCGCGAGGACCAGGATGAAGATTCTCGTCTTCGGCACCACCGCGCCCAGGATCGTGACGCCGCCGCTGAGCCATTCCGGCGCGATCACGTTCTTGGCGGGTGCGCCGAAGATGTCGCGGGCCAATTGTTGCAGCACCAGGCCGACACCGAAGGTGACCAGCAGGGTGTCCAGCGGCCGGTCGTACATCCAGCGGATCAGGCCCATCTCCAACGCGGCGCCCAACAGTCCGCCGACGAGGAAACCGATCAGCAAGGAGATGACGAGCGAGACGCCCGCCGACGAGATCACCTTCTGCACAACATAAGTGGTGTAACAACCGGCCATGATGAACTCGCCGTGCGCCATGTTGATCACGCCCATCTGACCGAATGTCAGCGAGAGACCGAGCGCGGCGAGCAAGAGAATGGATCCCAGACTCAGCCCGGTGAAGAGCTGTCCGATCACAACATCCATGGGGAAGGCTCCTGTGTTGGATTTGCCGCGACTTCGTCGCGGCGTGTTGCCGCAGGGCCTGCGATGCCTGCGCCGGTCCGATGCTGTCCGCGGCCCCCCTCATTACGCGCTCCGCGTGACCGCCGTCGCGACTGTGTCGCCGGGCGGGCACCGGTAGCTGGGCCGCGGACAGCCGCGGACTACTTCAGGCCCTTGGCCCAGTCGTAGGACTTCAGGTAGGGGTCCGGCGTCACGGCCTTGCCGGAGTCCCACACGGTGTAGATCAGTCCGTCAGGGCGGATCTCGCCGATACGGGCGGTCTTGGTGATGTGGTGGTTGGCGCCGTTGATGGTGACCAGGCCCTCGGGCGCGTCGAAGGTCACGCCGTCGGCGGCGGCCTGGATGTCCTCGACCTTGAACGATTTCGCCTTCTCGACGGTGTTCTTCCACAGGTAGACCGACGCGTAGGCGGCTTCCATCGGGTCCGAGGTCGGCTTGTCGGCGCCGAAGGCGGCCTTGTAGTCGGCGACGAACTTCCGGTTCACCGGGCTGTCGACGGTCTGGTAGTAGTTCCACGCGGTGAGCTGGCCTGCGATGTTCTGCGCGCCGATGCCCGCCACTTCCTCTTCGGCGATCGAGACCGAGACCACCGGCATCTCGGCGGCTTTCAGGCCCGCGTTGGTGTACTCGCGGAAGAACGCGACGTTGGAGTCACCGTTGAGAGTGTTGAACACCGCGCCCGCCTTCGCGGCGCGAACCTTGTTCACGATGGTGGAGAAATCGGTGGAGCCGAGCGGGGTGTAGTCCTCGCCCTTGATCTCGATGCCGTTGGCGGCGGCGTACGCCTTGATCTCGCGATTGGCGGTCTGCGGGAAGACGTAGTCACTGCCCACAAGGTAAAGGGAGGTGATGCCCTTCTGCTTCAGGTAGTCCAGGGCCGGGACGATCTGCTGGTTGGTGGTGGCGCCGGTGTAGAAGATGTTCTTGCTGTCCTCCAGGCCCTCGTACTGCACCGGGTAGTAGAGCAGCGAGTTCAGGCTCTCGAACTTCGGCTTCATCGCCTTGCGGCTCGATGAGGTCCAGCCACCGAACACCGCGGCGACGCAGTCGGAGCTGATCAGCTTCTCGGCCTTCTCCGCGAAGGTCTTCGGGTCCGAGGCGCCGTCCTCTAGCACCAGGTCGATCTTCTTGCCGAGCACGCCGCCCGCGGCGTTGATCTGGTCGACCGCGAGCTTGGTCGAGTTGGCGACGGTGACCTCGGAGATGGCCATCGTGCCGGACAGGGAGTGCAGTGAACCGACCTTGATCGTGTCCTTCGACGTGTCGACGCAGGACGCGGCGCCCGAGCCGGTGGTCGAGGCGTCGTCCTTCGCGCCGCAGGCGGTCAGCAACAGGCCGGCGAGCGCGACCGCGGTGGGTACCGCCATCGCTCGCACCAAACGCCCGGAGCGATGGGTGGCACGGAAACTTGGCATGGGGCGAGCCCTTTCCTCATCAGGTATCGCGGCGGCGTCGGCAGGACGCCGCGTCGAACACCGCCGTCTTCGCCCCGCTCACGGCTGTAGACGGGGCTGTATACAACGGCTGTATTCGTGAAGGAACGGTAGACAGGAGTTGTTGCGCCGGAATATCTCTCGATGACAAGTCCGTTTCGTCTGTTTCGCCGATGTGAACCTTTCCTGTGAACGGATGGTGAACAGTTGTGAGATCCCGGCAAACCCGCTGGCCGGGGCGGATGTGGCTACGGTTGCGTAGCGTCGCCGCGATACGGCACGCTTCGATTCGTACGACGTCTGAACCGTCCCATGCCGCGGCGGCGGGCCGCGGACTCGAGTCGAGGAGGACCAGGTGGGCCACTACAAGGCGAACCTGAGGGATATCGAGTTCAACCTGTTCGAAGTGCTCGAGCTGAACAAGCTGCTCGATACCGGGGCCTACGGCGACCTCGATTCCGACACCGTCCGGGAGATCCTGTCCGAGGTGAAGCGCTTGGCCGAGGGGCCGGTAGCGGACTCCTTCGCGGCGGCCGACCGCGATCCGGTCGTCTACGACGCCGCCACTTTCTCGATCTCTGTTCCGGAGCCGCTCCGTAGGACCGTCGCCGCCGTGCGCGACGCGGACTGGAGCAGGCTCGGCATGCCGGAGGGCATGGGCGGCACCCCGGCCCCCGCGACGCTGGTCTGGTCGGTCGCCGAGATGATCACCTGCGCCAATCCGTCGGCGTCGTTCTTCAACATGGGCCCGGTCATGTCGTCCGTGCTGTTCGAGGTCGGCACCGAGCAGCAGCGGCACTGGGCCACGCTCGGATTCGAGAAGGGCTGGCAGGGCACCATGGTGCTGACCGAGCCCGACGCCGGTTCCGACGTCGGCGCCGGGCGCACCAAGGCGATCAGGCAAGAGGACGGCTCCTGGCACATCGAGGGTGTCAAGCGCTTCATCTCCGGCGCGGAAGTCGGTGACACCGCCGAGAACGTCTTCCATCTGGTGCTGGCCCGTCCCGAGGGCGCCGGGCCGGGCACCAAGGGGCTGTCGCTGTTCTACGTGCCCAAGTTCCTCTTCGACCCCGAGACTTTGGCACTCGGCGACCGCAACGGCGTGTACGTCACCGGGGTCGAGCACAAGATGGGCCTGAAGTCCTCGCCCACCTGCGAGTTGACCTTCGGCGGCCACGGCACGCCCGCCAAGGGCTGGCTGGTCGGTGACGTGCACAACGGCATCGCGCAGATGTTCCAGGTGATCGAGAACGCGCGCATGATGGTCGGCGTCAAATCCTCCGGCACCCTGTCGACCGGTTACCTCAACGCGCTGACCTACGCCAAGGAGCGCGTTCAGGGCGCGGATCTGACGCAGATGACCGACAAGGCCGCGCCGCGTGTGGCCATCACCCAGCACCCGGACGTCCGACGTTCGCTCGCCATGCAGAAGGCGTACGCGGAGGGTTTGCGGGCGGTGTATCTGTACACCGCCGCCCATCAGAACGCCGATGTGGCGCAGCTCGTTTCGGGCGCCGACCCCGAGCTGGCGCACCGGGTGAGCGATCTGCTGCTGCCGATCGTCAAGGGAGTCGGTTCGGAGCGGGCCTACCAGTACCTGACGGAATCGTTGCAGACCTTGGGCGGATCCGGATATCTCCAGGACTACCCGATCGAGCAGTACATCCGGGACGCGAAGATCGACTCGCTGTACGAGGGCACCACCGCCATTCAGGCGCAGGACTTCTTCTTCCGCAAGGTCATTCGCGACCAAGGTGTGGCGCTCGGCCACGTCAACGCGCGGATCGCGGCGTTCCTGGACGCCAAGACCGGGCGGTTCGACACCGAACGCGAACTACTGCGCACGGCCGCCGAGGACGTACAGGCCATGGCCGCCTCGCTCACCGGCTTCCTGATGGCCGCCCAGCAGCAGCCCACCGAGTTGTACAAGGTGGGTCTTGGTTCGGTGCGTTTCCTGCTGGCGGTCGGCGATCTGCTCATCGGCTGGCGGCTGCTGGTCCAGGCGGAGATCGCGGCCGCCGCGCTGGCCGCCGACGCACCGGAGAAGGACCGCGCTTTCTACGCCGGAAAAGTCGCCGTCGCGAGCTTTTTCGTCAAGAACGCGCTGCCGACGCTGAGCGCGGTGCGCGGAATCGTCGCGACGCTGGACAACGACATCATGAACCTCGAAGAAAGTGCGTTCTAATCGGCCGCGACTTTGTCGCGGCGTGTTCGCGGCCCTCTTGTGGCTCGCGTTGCGCAGCCGCCGCTTGCTCCTTCGTCGCCTACGCGACGGCCCCGCAAACGCGAGCCGGGCCGCGAACGGCGCATGCTCGGTCTCGCTTCGCTCGAAAGACGTAGTTGCGGTGCGCTGGGCGCGTCGAGTCTCGGGCCTCGGCATCGAGTCCGCTGTTCGGGCGAGTGATGTCGCTCGCGGCGTTCAGGGTTCGGGCTGGGACAGGAGCTTGAGCACCACGGGACGGGATAGGGTGCCGGAGACCTGACGGGCGAGGTGGTTGGCGCTCGCGCCTGCGGCGTGGGCGGCGCGTAGGGCGGTAGCGAGTTCTTCGCGGGCGGCGTCGGCGGCGGCTTGGGCGTCGCGGAGACGCTGGGCGGCTCGGTCGACTCCGGACGGCTCGTCGTCGGCGGTCAAGTCATTGACCAGCTCGACCTCGGGCAGGCGTGCTTCCCGTTCGCCGGGGGCCGCGTCGCGGCGCATCGCCGCCCTGGCGAACTCCATCAGGAACGCGCGGGTGGCGTTCCCATCCTCCGCGGCGGCCTCGCCGAGCAGCAGTTTGGTGGTCTGCGGAACGGCGAGTGACCAATTGGCCAGGCCGCACAGGGCCAGCAGCAGGCGGCCCGCGTTCGCGGAGTCCACGTCGAACTGTTCCTGCGCGCGATCGAATTTGCGCACGTAGTGCGCGGCGCGCCAGCCGTCGATGTCGTGCGCGTCGGCGCCGCGATGCAGTGCCTCCCAGAGCATCAGGCGCAGTAGCTGGGGGTTGTCCCGGTGGTAGTCGTACAGCTTGCCGACGTACGCGCCGGGTTCGGTGTCGGCCAGCGGCTTCACCACGTCGATGAACTCGCGCAGGGTGTCGATCAGGATGACGTCGAACAGCTTGTCCTTGCTGCCGAACAGTCCGTAGATGCGTTCCTTGTTGACACCCGCCGCGTCCGCGATCCGGTCGACCCGCGCGCCGGCCAGCCCGTGCTGCGCGAACTCGTCGCGGGCGGCGCGCAACAGGGCCTGCCTGGTCGCGTCACTGCGTTTCATCGTGGCGGTCATGACGGACACTTTACCATTCCATTAAACCAACTATTTGGTTGACAACGCGGCTCGCCAGGGCCTACCTTCGACCCATGGCAATGCCCACTCTTCAGTCCGTGGCTCCGGTCCGGACGCGCACCCGAGTCGTCTCGTCGCGTGCCCACACCGGGCGCACCCTGCCCTTTTTCGTCTTGTCCGCACTGCTGGCGACCGGCCAGATGTACGTTCCGATCCCACTTTTCACCGCTATGCGGGCCGACTGGAGCGTCGGTCCCGCCGTGATGACCTGGATCATCAGCGCGTTCGCCTTCGGCTACGCCGGCGGCTTCGTCCTGTTCGGGCCGCTGTCGGATCGCTATGGGCACCGCCGGGTGCTCGTCACCGGGATGCTGGTGGCCGCAGCGGTCACACTGTTGACCGGTTTGGCGTTCAGCGCTCCACTGGCCGTCGGCCTGCGGGTGGCGCAGGGGCTGGTGGTCGGCTCGATCCCGCCCGCGATCATGGCCTACGTGGCGACCCGCATCGCTCCCGCACACCGTGCCGTGGCCACCATGTCCGTGGCCACGTCGTTCCTCGCGGCGACGGTGGTCGCGCAGATCGTGTCGCAGTGGATGGTCGCCGCATTGCCGTGGCGCACCGTGTTCGTCGCCTCCGCGATCGCTTTCGCCGTGCTCGCGCTGGTGTTGCGGTCCGCGCTGCTGGCCGACGCGCCCACCGGCCGGGACAAGCCGCTGCGGCACAGCTACGCCGCCATTCCGGCGGTGCTGCGCATCCGGGCGCTGGTGCCGATGCTGATCGCGGGCGCGATGAGCATGGCGGTGATGGTCGGGGTGTACACCGGCCTCGAACTGACCGGAGTGGTTCGAGGCGCGGGCGAACTGCTCGCGCTGCGTGCGGGCGCGCTGCCGGTGATGGTGGCGCTTCCCCTGCTCGCGGTGCCGCTGGCCCGGCTGTCCAAGCACGGTCAGATCGCGCTGGGCGTGCTGATCGCCGCCGCGGCGATGGTGGTCGCGACCTTCGAGGGAACTCACCCGGCCGTGCTGGCCGTGCTGCTCGCCGTTCTGGTCGGCGGACTGGGCATCATCGCGCCGGCCGTGCTGCAGAGCGCGGGTGAACTGGGCGGTGAATCCCGCGCGGCCGCGATGTCCGTCGCGATGTTCTCCTTCTACGTGGGCGCGACCATCGGCCCGCTGGTCGCTGCCGCCGCGGCGCCCCACGGCTTCGCGACCCTCGCCTGGACGCTGGCCCTGTTGCTCGTCGCCGCACTGGGTATGACGGGGATCGGTCTCCGCATGCAGAGGTCGACGGCCGCCTGAGCGAATAGGATGTCCGGCCGGTATCGGTGCTCCGATACCGGCCGGATGTTCGTTCAGGGACGGTGCCGCAACGAAATCACCTGAGCTGTCAGCATTTTTTCGGGCTCCGGACCATTCCAGACCACTTCGATTTCGGTGTCGTGATATTCCCGGGCCACGTCGCGCAGCATCGCGACCGCCGCGGCGCGCGCCTGCTCCGGCGCGGCGTCAGCGGCGATCTGCGCCAGCCGACCGCAGAGCATCCCGCCCCGCGTGTCCAGGACGCTGTGCCGCCAACCTTCCGGCGTCGCGATCAGCACGATCGACGCGGGCATGGGGTACCGCGAATCACCGGCCATAGCGACAACCTACGGAACCGGTGGGACTACTTCAGCACGTACGGCGATACGGAGCTGCGGTGTTCGCTGATGTCGAGCACTTTGCCCAGGGGTGGGAAGGCGCGCTGCGGGCAATTGGCGCGTTCGCAGACTCGGCAGCCCGCACCGATCGGCGTCGGCTGCACTTCGTCGAGATCGATGCCGTCGGCGTAGATCACGCGGGCCGCGTGCCGCAATTCGCAGCCGAGACCGATGGCGAAGGTTTTGCTCGGCTGGCCGAAGCGGGTGGCGCGGCGTTCCACCGTGCGCGCCACCCAGAGGTATTTGCGGCCGTCGGGCATCTGGGCGATCTGGGTCATGATCTTGCCCGGGTAGGCGAAGGTCTCGTAGACGTTCCACAGCGGGCACGTGCCGCCGCTGGCGGAGAAGTGGAAACCGGTGGCGGACTGGCGCTTGGACATGTTGCCCGCCCGGTCCACCCGCACGAACGAGAACGGCACGCCGCGCAGCGACGGCCGTTGCAGCGTGGAAAGCCGGTGGCAGATGGTCTCGTAGCTCTGCGTGAAGAACGCCGACAGCCGCTCGATGTCGTAGCGGAAGTCCTCGGCGACCTCGTGGAAATGCGTGTACGGCAGCACCGTCGCCGCGGCGAAGTAGTTGGCCAGCCCCAGCATGGCCAGCTTGCGGGCGTCCTCGGAGGCGAAATTGCCTTCCTCGACCAGCTTCTCCAGCAGCTCGCCGCACTCGAAGTAGGCCAGCTCGGCGGCCAGTTTGAAGGTTCGCTGCCCGCCGGACAGGTGCGGCGCGATCTCCAGGGTGCGGGTCTGCGGGTCGTAGCGGTGCAGCACGCCTTCGCCGAGGTCGATGCGCTCGATGATCCGTACGTCGTGGGCGCGCAGGATCCTGGCGATCTCGCTGTTCACGTCGCCGCCGTGGAAACGGATGCGGGCGGTGAGATCCTCGGCGGCGGTGTCCAGCTCGTGGATGTAGTTCTGGCGCTGGTAGAAGTAGTCGCGCACCTCCTCGTGCGGCTTGCTGATCGCGCCGCTGCCCGCGCCGTCGGCGAACCGGTCCTCGGTGGCGGCGGCCAGCTGGGCGGAAGTGTTGCGGTAGCGGTTGTGCATGTTGACCAGCGCGCGGGCCATGCTCGGGTGCGCCGAGACGATGTCCGCGATCTCCTGGGCGTCGGCCTCGATGCCCAGCTCCTCGTCCATCACGACCTCTTGCAGTTCCGCGATGAGCCGGGTGTCGTCCTGAGCGGAGAAGAAGGTCGTGTCGACGCCGAACACGTCGCTGATCTTCAGCAGCACCGGCACGGTGAGCGGGCGCACGTCGTGCTCGATCTGGTTCAGGTAACTCGCCGAGATCTCCAGCTGCTGGGCCAGCGAGACCTGGCTCAGTCCGCGTTCGGTCCGCAGTTGACGCAGCCGAGCGCCGACGTAAGTCTTGGCCATGCGTCCAGCTTATGGGTGCTTTCGCATCCGTGCCAATTTCCGATTAACACTCCTCGCGGACAGGTGTCGTACCCGGCGGCTACCGTCGGCAGGGTGTTGTTCTCGGATGTCGTGCTGGCCTCGGAGACCGTGCGGGCGACCAGGTCGCGCAAGACGAAGATCGCGACGCTCGCCGCGCTGCTGACCGCGGCCGCGCCGGAGGAGCTCGTGCCCGTGGTCGCCTGGGCGTCCGGCGAACTGGCACAGGGGCGGATCGGTACGGGGTGGCGCACGCTCACCACGCTCGACCACGCGCCCGCGCCGGTGCCCACGCTCACCGTGTCGGCGGTGCACGCGGCGCTCAGCGAGCTGGCCGTTGTCTCCGGCGCCGGTTCCGCGGCCAGGCGCAAGGAGCTGCTCGCGGCGCTGTGGTCCGCGGCGACGGCGAACGAGCAGGGCTTCCTGGTACGCCTGCTCACCGGGGAACTGCGCCAAGGGGCGCTCACCGCCCTGGTCGCCGAAGCCGTGGCGGTCGCCGCGGACGTGCCGCCCGATGCGGTGCGCCGGGCGTACATGTTGTCGGGCCGCCTGCCGGTCACCGCCGTCGCGGCGCTCACCGGCGGGGCCGCGGCGCTCGCGGAGTTCCGGCTCGAAGTCGGTCGTCCGATCCAGCCCATGCTCGCCTCGCCCGGTGCGACGCTGGACGAGGCGCTGCTCGAGTTCCATGGCGAGGTGAGCGTCGAGCACAAACTGGACGGCGCGCGCATTCAGGTGCACCGGGACGGCGACCGGGTCCGGATCTTCACCAGGACGCTGCGCGAGATCACCGCAGGCGTTCCGGAACTCGTCGAGCTGGTCGCGGGCCTGGACTGCACGAGCGTCGTGCTGGACGGGGAGACGCTGGCGCTCACCGACGCCGGACGGCCGCGTCCGTTCCAGGAGACCATGAGCCGGTTCGCCGAGGTGAGCTCCACCAGGGAGCTGCTGCTGCATCCGTACTTCTTCGACTGTCTGCACCTGGACGGGCAGGACCTGCTCGACGCTCCGCTGTCCGAGCGGCGCGCCGCGCTGACGAAGGTGGCCGCCGAGCACACCATCCCGGCGCTGCTGCGGCCGGATGCCGATGCGGCCGCGGAATACTTCGACGCCGCGCTGGCCGCGGGGCACGAGGGCGTCATGGTCAAGTCGTTGACCGCGCCGTACGCGGCGGGCAGACGGGGCCGGGCCTGGCAGAAGATCAAGCCGACGCACACCCTCGACCTGGTCGTGCTCGGCGCGGAATGGGGCTACGGCCGCCGCACGGGCTATCTGTCGAACCTCCATCTCGGCGCGCGCGACCCGGAGGGCGGCGAGCCGGTCATGGTGGGCAAGACCTTCAAAGGACTCACCGACGCGCTGTTGCGGTGGCAGACCGACGAATTCCCCCGCCACGAGCGCTCGCGTGATCAGCACACCGTGTACCTGCGGCCGGAACTCGTCGTCGAGATCGCGCTGGACGGCGTGCAGGTCAGTTCCCGCTACCCCGGCGGTGTCGCTCTGCGTTTCGCTCGTGTGGTGCGGTATCGCCCCGACAAAGACCCCGCCGACGCGGACACCATCGATACCATTCGGGCACTACTGCCGTGATGTGAAGCGTGGTCGCTCCCGCGCCGGGCGCGTGTCGGGCGTGCCGAGCACGTCGAGCCACTGTAAGTATGGGCAGCGCAAGGTTCCGGATGGCCCCCACAACGCAGTGGTCCGGCCGGTTCGTGCTTCCGGACAAGGAATCGGCGGGCGGGTGGGATGATGCGAAAATCGCTGTGCGGACGGTATGTCCTGCTGTTGGCGGCACTCCTGGGCGCCTTGGCGGTGAGTGCGGTCGGTACGCCCGTGCGGGCGAATCCGATCGAGCAGTTCCTCACGCCGTCGCGCGAGTATCCGGGAATCCTGCCCACGCCGCTGGACGATCCCTTCTACACGCCGCCGCCGGGCTTCGAGAGCCTGCCTCCGGGAGCGATTCTCGCGTCCCGTGCGGGCGGAACGGGCCTGACCGCGTTCCCGTTGCGGTCGACCGAACTGTTGATCCGGTCCACCGATTCGAAGGACCTGCCGGTGCCCGTGGTCGCGACATTGCTCGTGCCGCAGGCCCCGTGGAACGGACCGGGGCCGCGTCCGGTGCTGTCGTTCAATGCCGCGATCGACTCGCTCGGGCATCGGTGCGCACCGTCCTACAAACTCAGGAACGAGCCGACAGCCGAGTTCTGGGCCGCCCAGATTCCGCTGTCCAAGGGCTACGCCGTGCTCGTGCCCGACCATCAGGGCCCGCGGCAGGCGTACGCGGCGGGACTGATGGCCGGGCACGCGGTGCTCGACTCGATCCGGGCGGTGGTGAACACGCCGGAGTTCGGGTTGCGACCGGAAGCGCCGACCGTGGTCACCGGATACTCCGGCGGCGCCATCGCGAGCGGATGGGCCGCACAACTGGCCCCGCGATACGCGCCCGAGCTGAATCTGGTGGGTGCGGCGTTCGGCGGTGTCCCCGCCGACTTCGACATGCTGCTGTCCACCATGAACGGACGCAACGCCGCGTCCGGAGTCTTCCTGGCCGCCACCCTCGGACTGGCGCGAGAGTACCCCGAGCTGCTCGGCCTGATGAACGACGACGGCTGGCGGCTGGCTCAGGTCGGCAAGGACCTGTGCATGACCGCGGAGGAGTTCGGCGGCGCCGTGGCGCCCATTCCGGTGCAGGCGCTCACCCATGCCGCCGCGCCCACCGACCTGCCGATGGTGAGGGAGATCCTGGCCGCCAATCGGCTGGGTGCGAGCGCGCCGACGGTGCCGGTGTTCCTGTATCACGCCACGCACGATCCGTGGGTGCCGCTGGCCGGCGCGGAGAAGCTCTACGCGGACTGGTGTGGCGCCGGAACGCAGGTGGATTTCCAGGTCCATTTCGGCGAACACTTCCTCGTCGGACTCAGCGGCATCCCCGGCGCCAACTCGTGGATCGATGACCGGTTCGCCGGTCGGCCCGTCGCCCCACACTGCACCCGGACCGGCTGACCTGGACGGATCAGACTAGTGCACGGAGGCCGGACGAAGTTCCGGTAACCGGCATGACTGTGCCGTCCGGGGGTGCAGCACACTGGAGGCGTGACCGTCGAATTACTGGTTCTCCTGATCGTCATCGTCACGGCGCTCGCATTCGATTTCACCAACGGCTTCCACGACACCGCCAACGCGATGGCGACCTCGATCGCCACCGGCGCGCTCCGGCCGCGGGTGGCGGTCGCGCTCTCGGCGGCGCTGAACCTGGTCGGCGCGTTCCTGTCGGTGGCCGTCGCCGCCACCGTGGCGAAGGGCATCGTGCGACTCGACGCCGTCGGAGGCCAGGACCTGATCGTCATCGTGTTCGCCGGCCTCGTCGGCGGAATCCTGTGGAACCTGCTCACCTGGCTGTTCGGCCTGCCGTCGAGTTCGTCGCACGCGCTGTTCGGCGGTCTGATCGGGGCGACGCTGGCCGCGCTCGGCTGGAGCGGGGTGATCTGGGCGTCCGGGTCGGACGGCGTGGTCACCAAGATCATCCTGCCCGCGGTGCTCGCGCCCATCGTCGCCGCGCTGATCTCGGCGATCGGCACGTGGCTGGTGTACCGGATCACGCGCGGCGCCGAGGAGGGCAAGGTCACCGAGGGATTCCGCTGGGGCCAGATCGGCTCCGCCTCGCTGGTCTCGCTGGCGCACGGCACGAACGACGCGCAGAAGACGATGGGCGTGATCTTCCTCGCGCTCGTGGCGCACGGGACGCTCACCAAGGACGACGACCTGCCGCTGTGGGTGATGGCCGCGTGCGCCCTCGCCATCGCGGCGGGCACCTACCTCGGCGGCTGGCGGATCATCCGGACGCTGGGCAAGGGCTTGGTCGAGATCGACTCGCCGCAGGGGCTCGCGGCGGAATCCGCCTCGGCCGCGATCATCCTGACCTCGGCCCACTTCGGGTTGCCGCTGTCCACCACGCAGACCGCGACCGGCTCCATCCTCGGCACCGGCCTGGGCAAGGGCGCCGAGGTGCGCTGGGCCGTGATGGGGCGCATGGTGGTCGCATGGCTGCTCACGTTGCCGCTCGCGGCGGTCGCCGGGGCGATCTGCTGGGGCATCGCCCACGTCATCGGCGGACTGGCCGGGGTGCTGGTGGTCTTCGCCCTGCTGGTCGGGTTGTCGACGCTGATGTACCTGCGGTCGCGGCGCGATCCGGTGCACACCGGCAACGTCAACGAGTGGCCGGGCGAGGGGGCCGATCCGTCCGCGGTCACGCCGGTCACGGACGATCGGACCGCGCCGCCTACGGGCGGCCGGACCACGTCGGCGGACTCCAACCGCTCCGCCCAGGTGTAGGAGGACCAGGCGTGCACACTCTCGTCACCAATCTGAACGCCCTGTGGAAAGTCATCGTGGCCGGGCTGGTGCTGGGCGCCGGTCTGCCGATGATCTTCGCGCTCGGGGTGCGGTTCTGGTCGATGACCGCGACCACCGACGCGGGCACGGTGCGGCGTAACTATCCGGCCCTCGCGGTCGCGCTTGCCTGCTTCGTGCTGGTCGTCGTTGCGATCGTCACCGGCATTCTGTACACGGCGAAGGCGTTCCTGGCGGCCAAATTCGGCATCCATCTGTTCGGGCAGGCGTAAGGAGTGCCAGCGTGACCGATCCAGTGAAACCAGCCCCGGTTCGGCCGAAACTGCTCGGCAAAGTCGTGGGCTGGCTGCGCGCGGGCTACCCGCAGGGCGTGCCGCAGTCGGACTACGTGGCGTTGTTCGCCGTGCTGCACCGGCACCTCACCGACTACGAGGTGGTCGCGATCGCCGAGGAACTGGTCGCTTCGAACTCGGGCAGCGAGATCACGCACACCGAGATCGAGGAGGCCATCGCGCGGCTCGCCAAGGAGCAGCCGGACGAGCATGACGTGGCTCGCGTCGCGTCCCATCTGGCCGCCGGCGGCTGGCCGCTGGCCGATCCGCCCGCCGATTCCGACTGACCCGAGCCGCCGCCGATGCCTCCCTTCCTGCACGCGATCATCAGCTGGCTGCGGGTGGGATACCCGGACGGGGTCCCGGAAGCCGACTACATCCCGCTGCTCGCCCTGCTGCGCCGCCGCCTGTCCGACGCGGAGGTGGCCCGGATCGCCGCCGAGCTGGCCGGCTCCGGCGGCGCGGACATCGACCAGACCGACATCCAGGTGATGATCACCAAGATCACCAACGACATGCCGTCCGAAGCCGACGTGGCGCGGGTGCGCGCCCGGGTCGAGGCCAATGCGTGGCCGGGCGAGGACTGATCACGGGTGTTCGCGCGGGCCGCTGAGATAGGGGAGGCGGCGCACGCCCGCCGCGACCTCGTAGGCGAGATCTTCATAGCCCAGCGACAGTTCGGCGAGGCGCTCCCAGGCGTTGTGCACGGCCCATTCCGGCGCGCCGGAGAGGATGTCGTACGCGCTGGCGGAGAACTGCGCGAGCCGATCGACCACCATGCCCACGGTTTCGGTGTGCATGTGTGCGCCGCCGTGCGGCGGTGACGTCTCGGTGGCGACCCAGCGGTCGATGACGAGCACGAGGCGGGCGCGGTGCTGGTCGATCTCGTTCGTCCCGCCCGGTGCACAGCGCAGGCGGCGCTGGTGTAATCCCGCGAGTAGGTGAGCCGACTCCAGGACTGGGTGGGCGCGATGCGGCGCCATGCGGCAAGCCTTCAGGACGAGCTCTTTGGTGGGCAGCGGTTCCACTGCGTCAACCCCCTGGATCGAATTTTCGCGCCGGGCGTCACCTGAAGGATCATCGGCGATGCCGCCCGCCCGGACGCGGCAATCGGAACCGAGTGCGCAACGGCGCGGTGTCCCACGGCGATTCGAGGACGACGAGGCCGACCGCTTCCAGCGCGGTGAGCCCGACTGGGCGCACCAACTCCTCCGTCAGCGAAACCATCTCCGCCGCTTGGATAGCCGCCGTCGCCTGCTCGGTGTTCACCATCCGGCCACGCAGATAGGACACCACCCACGCGTCGTCACTGACCCGCCGCGCCTGATGCGGCGTCCGATCGCTCACGATCCACATGCGGTCGACGACGTGCACGGACATCAGAACCCCCTCCCCGCCGGAGCGGGTTCTGTCGAAAGCCCCCGCTGTGATGCGCAACACAAGAAGCGTAGGCGCGACAGTGCGATAGGTCAAGTTGACAAGTCAATTTGACAAACTCGACCGCCTGTGGATCCGGGTACGGTCATCTGCACGAACAGCCGGAGCCGGAAGGACGCATCGGACGATGGCACCACTCTCGCCCACGGTGGCGCGCTGGGAGCTTATGCTCCGGATCAAGCGCCGCCGCACCGAGTTCGACGTCTCCGCGTCCGTCATCGCCAAGGAACTCGGCTTCACGTTGTCGTATTGGTCGAAGGTGGAGAAAGAACGCGTCCTGGCCGAGGACAAGCTGCGAAAGTTGATGAGCTTGCTCGAATTCGACCAGGACGAACGTGAGGAAATGTTGCGGCTCCGCGACATCGCGAAGCGACGCGGCTGGTGGTCGGAGTACGCGGAGTTGTTGTCGGACGAAGTGATCCGCCTCTACGGGTTGGAGCACGGGGCGCAGAGCATTCGGACTTACACGAGCATCTTGATCCCAGGTCTGCTGCAAACCGAGGACTACGCGCGGGCGGTGATCGCCAACGACCGGGCGCGGATTCGGCAAGTGGAAATCGATCGCTGGGTAGAGGTCCGCCTGCGACGCCAGAAACGACTCACCGAATCAGAGCCGCTGCAGGTCACCGCGATCGTCAACGAGGCCGCGCTGACCCAGCGCACCGGAGGCGAGGCTGTCTTGGAAGACCAGTTGCGCCACTTGCTATCGATTACCGAGACGCATGCGGACACGATCGACATTCGTGTCATACCCTTCGACGCGCCGGGCGGTGTGCTGCTCAGCGGTGCGTCGTTCCACCTCCTCGGGTTCGAGAATGCACTCCTACCCGACGTGGCGTGGACCGAGACGCTGATCCATCTCGGGGTGATCGAGGAGAGCGAACCGGTGCGCCACCTCGCGACCATGTTCGCTACCACTCTCGCCGAGCACGCGCTCTCGCAGAACGAGTCCATAACGTTGATCGAACGCAGACTCGCCGCGTTGTAGCGTGATCGGTATGGGGAGCGCGGCCTGCTGGTTCAAGTCATCACATTCGAACGACAGCACCGCCTGCGTCGAAGTGTGTTTCGACGGGGCCTTGGTGCTGGTCCGGGACAGTAAGTTCCAAGGAGCGCCGGACGCGTCGCCCACGCTGGCGTTCACGCCGACCCAGTGGGCGGGATTCACCTCCGCGATCCGCACCGCCGACCTCACCTGACACGTCTCCCAGCAGACTCTCAGCTTCACGACACCCATAACACAGCTCCATCCGGAAGAGTGTTCCCGTCGATGCGAAGCGATCCATCGACAGCTTTACCGGTGGGCAACTGCCCTGCCCACCACTGGAACCGGCCGGCGGCGCAGCCCCCTCGCATGCGTCGCCGGCCGCTCATGTCCACGAGTGGTACATGGCTGCGGCAAAACGCGAGAAGGCCTCTCGATGGTGTGCCACTCGTCAGATGTCGGCGCCGTGCCGGCGGAGGGCGTCCAGGGCCCGGGCGGTGATGGTTCGGGGGCGGTGGGTCAGGAGGGCGGCGCTTACTCGGATGAGGGTCCAGCCGAGGGATTCCAGGGCGGCGTTGCGGTCGATGTCCCAGGCGCGCTGGTCGCGGTCGGTCCAGTGGTGGGCTCCGTCGTATTCGACGGCGACTCGCCATTTGCGCCAGCCCATGTCGAGGCGTGCGAGGGTCATTCCGTCCGGGCCATGGATACGGATCTGGGTTTCCGGCGCGGGCAGTCCTGCTTGCCGCAGCAGCAAGCGCGTACGCGTCTCCTGGATGGACTCGGCGCCGCCGTCGATGTAGGGCAGAACTCGGCGCAAGCTCGTGGCGCCGCGTGCGCGCGGGTGCCGTTCGGCCAGCCGTTCGATGTCCGCGGTGGTCAGCCGGGTCGCGTTGCATAGGGCGTCGACGACTTCGACCGCCTCGTCGAAGTCGAGGCGTCGGGCCAGGTCGAACGCGGTCCGCGCCGGTGTGGTGCACCGGAATCCGCCGACGCTGCATACTTCGTCCGCCGGTATGGCGTCCCGATAGACCAGCACGTGCCGTGGCGGCCGGGCACGAGTCGACAGCGCGATCTCGGCGGGCTTATCGTCCAGCCACTGCGTCCCATGCATAGCCGCCGCGGAGAACCCGACCAGAATCCCGGTGCCCTTGACCCAATGCGCGACCGCCTGCGCGCGCCCCCGCGCATCCAGCCGAATCCCCTTCCGGACATAAACATCCGGAAACACACGCTCGAAGTCATTCCGCAACTCCCAAGCGCTTACCACCCCCGCGCGTACCGCCCAACTCCCCGGAAAAACCTCCCCGATCTCCCCCATACCCCCATCCTCCCCACCACCCCCGACAAATCTCGCGAGTGGCACATGGCTGTGGCAAAACGCGAGAAGAGGCCTCGATGGTGTGCCACTCGTGGCGGTCAACCGGCGAGGAGGTGGAGGAAGTGTTCGACTTCGGACTGGATGGCGGTGCGGGCGGGGGTGAGGTATTCGCGTGGGTCGGAGAGGTCGGGGGCTGCGGCTAGGCGGGCGCGGATGGCGGCGGTCATCCGGATGTTGAGGCGGGTGGCGATGTTGATCTTCGTCATGCCGTGTTCGACGGCGGCGCGCAGGCCGTGATCGGGGACGCCGGATGAGCCGTGTAGCACCAGGGGGACCGGGACCTTCGCGGCCAAGTGGGCGATGAGGTCGTTGTCGAGTTCGGCGGTGCGGGTGTGCATGGCGTGCGAGGAGCCGACGGCGACCGCGAGTGCGTCGACGCCGGTAGCGGTCACGAATTCGACCGCCTCGTCGGGATCGGTGCGTGCGCCGGGCGCGTGGGCGCCGTCCTTGCCGCCCACCTCACCGAGCTCGGCTTCGATGTGCACACCGCGCTCGTGGCACCAAGCGGTGATCGCGGCGGTGGCGGCGCGGTTGTCGGCGTAGTCGAGGGCCGAGCCGTCGTACATCACCGAGCGGATGCCGAGATCGACGGCGGCATGGATCAATTCGGTGCTGGTGGCGTGGTCGAGATGCACCGCGATCGCGGCCTCACTGTCGGCGGCGATGCGCAGGCAGGCCAGTGCCAGCGGGGCGATGCCGCGGTGATGGCGCGCGGTGTTCTCCGACAGTTGCAGCACCACCGGCTTTCTCGCCGATTCCGCGGCGGCCGCGATCGCCTCGGCATGCTCGAGGGTTATCACGTTGAAGGCGCCGAGTCCGCCGGGGCGGGCCGTGGCGATCAGATCCGGTATCGAGGTCAGCGGCATGGTTGCGTGCTTTCAAGGGCGAGCGGCGTACAGGGTTTACGGCGGAGGCGCGACCGGATGCGTTGGGGACCGGCTTGTGCGTCCGTGACCGGCTCGCCGCATGCCGAGGTCGTCGGCGGGTGAACGCGGCATGTGGTTCGCCATGCGAGCCGCGTAAGCGACCAGGGTCGCGGGATCGCCCGGCTCGCCCGCATCGCGGGAGCGTTCCGCACGTTCGCGCGCAGCGGCGAACCGGCTCGGCCGTCATGGAGAAGTCTTCTGCGGTGTGGAGATGTCCAGTTCCCGAACCAGAACGGTGGGGGTAAGGCGGGTGCGCAGGGAGCGATCGATCTCACCGGCCACCGGAACCACCACGGCGGCCGCGGAGGTCGCGACCACGTCGGCGAGCAGGGCGGCCCAGTCCGGGCGCGATTCGGAGGAAAGGGCGGCGATCACCGCAGCCACCGCGGCATCGCCCGCGCCGGTGGGATTTCCGGCGAGCGGTTCGGCGAGCGCCCCGGTCCACGCGCCGTCGGCGGTCACCGCGACGATCCCCTCGGGACCGCGGGTCGCGATCAGGGCGCGCACTCCGTTGTCGATCAGCGGCTTCGCGGCGATGACGATGTCGTCGGCGGTCGTCGGCCGGGTGCCGATGAGGCGCTGTAATTCGGTCTCGTCCGGAGTGAGCACGATGCCGGGCACCTGGGCGGCCAAGCGCAGCGCTTCGCCGTCGACGTCGCAGATGGTGGGCACGTCGGCCGCGATGGCGGTGCGGGCGATCTCGGCGGGCAGGGAGGGTTCGATGCCGCCGGGCAGCGACCCGGAGATGACCAATCCGGCGATTTCCGGGAGCAGTCCCGCCACCCGGACCGACAACTGTTCGGCGGCATGCGGATTGGAGACTCGCGCACCCGGCTCCCAGAGCGCGGTGGCCGTGCCGTCCTCGGATTCGCTGATCACCACGGTGCGGCGCACCCAGGGCAGCGCGTGCACGAAGTCGACCGGCATCTCCAGTTCGGCGGCGGCCGCGAAGGCGTGGTCGGAGAACCCGGTGGCCCTGGCGTACTTGCCGAGCTGATTCAGCACCCGGGTCACGTTGATGCCCTTGCCGCCGATGCGCTGCTCCACCGACCGGACTCGGTGGGCCTGCCCGCGTTCGAAGCGTTCGACGCGATAGGTCATGTCGTACGCGGGATTCATTGTCACGGTGAGGATCACTTCAACCACTGTCCACGTCTGAGCACCCCACGCAAGTGGAGATTGTCACGGACTGTCAATATGTCGGCGAAATAGCCGGGCCGCAGGTCACCGACGTCGGCGAGCCCGAGCGCGGCGGCCGGAACCGAGGTGGCCGCCAGGACCGCCGCGCGCAGCGGGACGCCGGCGTCGCGCACGGCCCGCGCGACGCATTCCAGCAGGGTGCTGACGCCGCCCGCGATCGAGCCGTCCGCGATGCGCGCCACGCCGGCACGGACCGTCACCGGCTGCGGACCGAGCTGGTACTCGCCGTCGCCGAGCCCCGCGGCCTGCATGGCATCGGTGACCAGCGCGACTCGCCCCGGCGCGGTCGCGAATACCAGCGCGGCGAAGCCCGGATCCACGTGCACGCCGTCGCCGATCAGCTCCACCGTCACGTCACCGCCCGCGGCGGCCGCCAGCGCCGCGGCGACCGGGCCCGGGTTCCGGTGATGCAGCGGTGGCATGCCGTTCGCCAAGTGCGTCACGAGGCTTCCTGATCCTTTGGGAGCCAGCGCGTTCCGGAACGACGCGTAGTCGGTGTCGCTGTGGCCGAGCGCGACCACCACGCCGTTGTCGGTCAGCCGCCGCGCGACGGCCGCGTAGCCGGGACGTTCCGGCGCGAGCGTCATCGCGCGCAGGTGCGCGCCACCCGCTTCCAGCAGCCGGTCGGTCAACCCGAGATCGGGGTCGCACAGATATCGCGGGTCCTGCGCCCCGCAGCGCGCCTCGGACAGGAAGGGTCCCTCGACGTGGATACCGCCGAGCGCGCCTTCCTCGGCGAGTTCGCGCAAGGTGGCGGTCTGCGCCACCATTTCCGCGGCGGGGCCGGTGACCACGCTCGCCACCACGGTGGTCGAGCCGCGCGCATGGTGCGATTGCGCCGCCGCGCGGGCCTGCTCACCGCGCACGGTATCGAACCGGTACCCGAACCCGCCGTGATTGTGAATGTCCACAAGCCCCGGCAGCACGGTTCCCGAAAATGGCGGCTCAGGTAAATCGCGATGCGTCGCGCGCCACTGCGCGAACGACCGCACCGCGTCGATCCGATCCCCGGACACCATCACTACGCCGTCGTCCACCGTGACGCTCGCCGAGACGATGCGCCCCCGGATGAGCTGTGTGTGTGCTGTCATTCGAGTGCCCCTCGGCTCGCGCGGACCGGCTGCTGGATAGGGATGTCCACTGTGCTGGCTGAAGTTTGCCGTGCGCGACTGTCGACGAACGGCCGGGCGGCCGGGATGATCCGGAAGCGGTACGTCGTCGGGTGCGGGACCGCGCCGCACGGGTTCGAGGCGCGCAGGTGGTCACCGTGTCCGGCGGCAACCGTCTCGACGGGATTGGACCCAGGATCACTGGCGCTACTCGCGGTGCCGACCATGTGGCCGGGCTGTGCTGCCATCGAGCCGCCGCGCGGTCGCTCGTACGACGATCCGGCCCTGAAGACCCGCGCGGGGCCCTTGTCGAGAGGCACGCTCGGCGAGACGTGGGGTCCTCGGTTCGCCGGCCGCGCGGGTGACGTCATGTCAACGCTCCGCTGCGGGCGAAGAGGGCGGCGCCTGCCAAGCCCGCGCGTGCGCCGAACCGGCCGAGGACGACTCGGGGAGCGGGGACCAGGCGGAGCCGGTCGGACAGGGCGCGGTGCAGTGGGTCGGTGAGCGCCGCGCCCGCTCCGGCGAGCCCGCCGCCGAGGACGACGAGTTCGGGGCAGGCCGCGTGGACGATGCCGACCAGACCGTCGGCGAGCGCGTCGACCGCGTCCGCCACGACGGCGGCGGCGTCGGGGTCGGTGGACATGAGTGCGAAAACTTCCGCCGCGCCGCCGGTCTCGCGTCCGGTGCGCCGGGTGTAGGCCCGCGCGATGGCCGCGCCCGAGGCGACCGTCTCGACGCATCCGGTATTGCCGCAGGGGCAGGGCAATCCGCCCGCACGCCGCACCGGCACGTGCCCGTACTCGCCGACCTGGCCGTAGCTGCTGCGCACCAGCCTCCCGCCGACCGACAGCGTGCCCGAGATACCGGTGCCGAGAATGACGACGCACACATTCTCGTGGCCCTGCCCTGCGCCGTACCGCCATTCCGCCCAACCGGCCACGGCGACATCGTGTTCGATCAGCGTCGGTACACCCCAGCGCTCGGGGAAGCGGTCGCCCACGTGCACGTCCCGCCAGCCGACGTTGCTGCTGAACACGGCGACCGACCGGGCGGTGTCGACGATGCCGGGCAGCACGACAGCGGCGCGACGTACCCGGCGGCGGTCGGATTCCGGGAGTCCCCCGAGTAACCGATCGCCCAGCTCGCCCATGGCATCGAACGCGGCCGGACCATGCGGTGTAGCCACGGTGCCCACGGCCAGCGCAGCGCCCCCCGCGTCGGTGATCTCGCCTTTGATGGTGGTGCCGCCGACATCCATGCCGAGCACGAGCGCGTCGTCCGGCAGCGCCCGCGCCGCTGCGCCGAGTATGTCCGTGGGCTGCCCGGCCGAACCTCGCCGCGCGGTCGGCCGGTCGCCGGGGCAGGCGCGGTCCGTCTCCGCGCCGCGCGATCCGGACACGGACGCACCCGACGGCGCACGCGGCTGCTCGGTTCCCATCCTCGGCACAGTAGTTCGTGGTGGCTCCCGCGACGGTGCGCATGCGGCCTGTGGTGATGTCACGAGTTCGAGTCGACTCGAGGCCGACGGTGTGGCTGCGGGCGCGACGATGCCGTCCGCACCCGGCGCGGTACGGCGAATGCTCACCGCAGGCCCTCGGTCACGACTTCAAAACCACCGAGCGATTCAGGCCGCGCGGGTGGTCGGGGTCCAATCCCAGGTCGGCGGAACGCAGGAGGCAGAGCCGATGCACTCGGACCAGGTCCGCCATCGGGTCGATGTCGCGATGCTCCAGGTGGGCGCCGGTGGCGGCGACGTCGTCGGCGAAGCCCGGCTCGAGTGGGCCGAACGCCCAGACCGCCCGGCCGGGCGCCGAGATGGCGATCGGGCCGTGGCGGTACTCCGTCGCCGGATACGCCTCCGTCCAGGACTGACAGGATTCGCGCAGCTTGAGCGCCGCCTCCTCGGCGATGGCCGCCGCGAATCCCATACCGACGAAGCTGATCTGCTCGGCGTGGCGGACCGCGGCCAGCGACTCGGCGGGATCCTCGGTGAGCACCGCGCGCGCTCGGGCGATCACCGAGGTGAGGTCTTCGCCGAGGTGGTTGCGCAGGATGGCGAGGGTGGTCGTCGCGAAGCGGGTCTGCACCACCGACCGCTCGTCGACCTGGTCGATGAGGATCGGGTCGCCCAGTTCGAGGACGGGCGTGCCGGGACTGGAGCAGATCACCGTCCGAGGGACGTGCGCCGGGATGTCCCGCATCGCGCGCACCACTTCGGTGGTGGTGCCGGAGCGGCAGATCACCAGGTAGCGGTCGTACTCGCGAGCGCGGACCGCGCTGGCGGGCCAGGCGTCGGTGAGGCCATGACCCGCGCCCTCGCGCAGTGCCGCGATGGCGCGCGCCATGAAATACGACGTGCCGCAACCGATCACCGCGACCCGCTCGCCCGGTTTCGGCAGTACGGCGCGATGTTCCGCCGCGACGGCGGCGGCGTGCGTCCAATCGTCCGGCTGGGTGGCCACTTCGGTGACCAGATGCGGCTGCGGCGTGTGGTCGGCAGGCGTAGGCACGCAACCAGCTTCACTCTGGATGATCGTTTATGTCAAATTTCAGACGAAAACGGTCACATATGATCACAATTCGGGCTAGATTGAGGTGCACCGACGGTGTGTCCTCCCATCATCGGCGGCTCCGCTGGCGCCGGGTGGGTAAATCTGAAAGGTTCTGCTCGTGAAAAGACCATTCCACCGCGTGCTTGCCGGAGTCGCGATGGTCACCGGCGTCGCGCTGGCCCTGTCGTCCTGTGGGTTCGGTTCGAAAAGTGGTGCGGACTCGGCTACCACGATCAATTTCCTCGCTCCCGCCTACAGCGACGGCGCCACGGGCACCAAGGCGCTGTGGGACGGCATCATCGCCGAATTCCAGAAGCAGAACCCGGGCATCACCGTCGATCTGCAGATGGAGTCGTGGAACTCGATCAACGACGTGGTGCGCACCAAGCTCCAGTCGCAGTCGACCACCCCGGACATCCTCAACATCGACGCCTACGCCAGCTTCGCGGGCGACGGCCTGCTCTACCCGGCGACCGACATCGTCTCCGCGCCGGTGCTGGCCGACATCCAGCCCGCTTTCGCGCAGAACGCGGCGCTGAACGGCACGCAATACGCGCTGCCGCTGTTCGCCTCCACCCGAACCCTGTTCTACAACACCGAACTGTTCGAGAAAGCGGGCATCGTCCGGCCGCCGAAGAACTGGGCCGAGCTGACCGACGCGGCGAAGAAGATTCAGGCGCTGGGCGGCGGCGTCTCCGGGTACGGGCTCCCGCTGGGCAGCGAGGAGGCGCAAGGCGAAACCTCCATCTGGACCTTCGGCGCGGGTGGCTCGTGGGCCGACGGCGACCGGGTCACCGTGGACACCCCGGAGAACCTGGAAGGGGTGCGGGCCATGCGTGAGCTGATCGACGCCGGTGCGACGCAGCCGAATCCGGGCGCGACCGACCGCAAGGACGTGATCAACGCCTTCATCCAGGGCAAGATCGGCATGATCGAAGCCCTGCCGCCCACCATCGGTCAGATCACCGCGAAGAATCCGGGTCTGCGGTACGCGACCGCGCCTTCGCCGACCAAGACCGGGAACCCGGTCACGCTCGGGGTGGCCGATCATCTGATGGCGTTCAAGAAGGACGGCGCCAAGGCCGAGTCGATCAAGAAGTTCCTCGACTACTTCTATTCGGCGGCGGTATACGCGGACTTCGTCAAGCACGAGGGCTTCATCCCGATCACCCACAGTGCCGCCACCGCCCTCGCCGAGGACCCGGTGACGAAGGCGTTCGCCGCCACGCTTCCGGTCGCGAGGTTCTATCCGAGCAACAACCCGAAATGGGCCGTGGCGCAAGGGGTGATCCGCCAGCAGATGGGCACCATCGCACAGGGCGCCGACCCCGCTCAGGTGTTGCAACGGATCCAGGAAGCAACGAAATAGCGTGCGGCGCAGAGGAGTACTGGCGGCACTGCCGTGGATCGGGCCGTCACTGGTCCTGATCGCGGCCGTTGTCGCCTTCCCGGCCTGCTACATGCTGTGGACCAGCACCAGGGACCTCAGCGCCTACGGCCAGGACCGGGGCGCCGCCGGACTGGCCAATTACCGGGCGCTGTTCGACATCTCGGAACTCGGCTCGGTGCTGGTCCACACGGTGGTCTGGGTGGTCGGCGTCGTGCTGGTCACGCTGGCGTTGTCCGTGGCGCTGGCCCAATTCCTGAACAAGGAGTTCCCCGGCCGCGCCGCGGTACGGATGGCGATCCTGGTGCCGTGGGCGGCGTCGGTCGTGATGACGACCACGATCTTCTACTACATGCTCGATCCGGACGTGGGCATCGCCAATCGGTTCCTGGTGGACATCGGCCTGCTCGACCGCGGATACGGGTTCACCAAGCAGCCGACGCAGGCGTTCCTCGTGGCGATGGGCGTCGCGGTGTTCGTCTCGGTGCCGTTCACCACCTACACGATTCTGGCCGGACTGCAAGCCATTCCGGCGGAGATCGAGGAGGCGGGGCGGGTCGACGGCGCGAGCGCCTGGCAGCGCTACCGCCATCTCACATTGCCGCAGCTGCGTCCGGCGATCGCGGTGGCGACCATCATCAACATCATCAACGTGTTCAACTCGCTGCCGATCCTGCAAGTGATCACCGGAAGCATCGCAGGCTTCTCGGCGGACACCACGACGACGCTGACCTTCAAGCTGATCCGGCAGAACCAGCAGGTCGACACCGCCGCGGCGATGAGCGTGCTGAACTTCGCGCTGATCGTCGTCGTCATCGCGATCTACGTGAAGCTGGTCCGTCCGACCGCGGAGATCGACCGATGACGACGCGGGTGGAGGTACGCGAGCAGGCCACGGCGACGCCGCCCGCCCCGGCGGCGCCCGCGCGGCGTGCACGACCCCGCTGGGAGCTCACCGCCGTCGGCGTGGTGCTCGCCGCGGTGTTCCTGCTGCCGTTCGTCGTGATGGTGCTCGGTTCGCTGAAGAGCAGAGCCGAGATCCTGCGCATCCCGCCGACGTATCTGCCGCAGTCCTGGCATCCGGACAACTACGCGACGATGTGGGACACCCCCGAGACGCCGCTTCCGTTCAACCTGGCCAGCACGATCATCATCGCGGTCTGCGCCACCGCTTTGGTGCTGGCCGTGGCGATTCCGGCCGGGTATTACACGGCGCGGCACCGTTTTCCGGGGCGCCTGGTGTTTCTCGGCGTGGTGCTGGTGACCCAGATGTTGCAGCCGACGGTGCTGGTCACCGGGTTGATCCGGGAGTTCTTCGCGCTCGGCATCAACGACACCTGGCTGGCGATGATCTTGGTGAACGCCGCGTTCAACCTGTCGTTCGCGGTGTGGATCCTGCACAGTTTCTTCGCCGCGATCCCGGTGGAGATCGAGGAAGCCGCGATGCTCGACGGGCTCGGGCGCGGGCAGATCCTGGTCCGGGTGAGCCTGCCGCTGGTGTGGCCCGGCATCGTGACGGCGACGATCTTCGTCGTGGTGGCGTGCTGGAACGAATTCGCCGCCAGCCTGGTCGTGCTCACCACGCCGGAGAACCAACCGCTGTCGGTGGCGCTGACCAAGTTCGTCGGCCAGTACGACACCGCGTGGCAATACGTGTTCGCGATCTCCACCGTCGGCATCGTCCCGGTGGTGCTGCTGTTCGCTCTCATCGAGAAGCGTCTGGTGGCGGGGTTGACCGCGGGAAGCGTGAAATAGCCTGCGAGAACTGGCGCACCGGGATGACGGAATCGCCGCGCCGCCACCGTTCGGCGCGCTGATGGAAGGTAGCCGCGCGGTAGCATCGAGAGGTGACACGGCGGGATCACGGACCCAAGGACGGTCGCAGCTACGGCGGGCTGTCCAAGGAACAGCGGGTTGCCCAGCGGCAGACCCGCCTGATCGATGCCGCTCTCGAACTATTCGGCACCCAGGGATACGCGGCCACCTCGATCGAGCGCCTCTGCGCCGTGGCGAACGTCTCCACGCGCAGCTTCTACGAGGACATGGGCAGCCGCGAAGCGCTGCTCATCGCCCTGGCGAATCGCATCACCTCCCGTGCGCTGGAACGCGCGCTGACCGCACTGGCGGCCACCGAGAACGAGCCCTTGCCCACCCGCGTGGTAGCGAGTTTCCGCGCTTATCTGAGCGTCACGTGCGCCGACGCCCGGTCCGCGCGGGTCTGTTATGTCGAGGTGGTCGGCGTGAGCACGGCGGTGGAGCAGTGGCGCAGGCAGCAGCGTGGTCTGCTGTCGGCGCTGCTGATCAGCGAGGCCGAACGCGCTGTCGGCCGTGGCGAAACCGGTCCGCGGCGTTTCGATCTCTTCGCGCTGGCCGTGATCGGCGCGGTCACCTCACTCGCCCAGGAATTGGTGCAGGGTACGTCGCCGGGTTCGGCGGTGAGTCTGGACGAGATCTGCGAAGAGATCGCCTACTTCGTGAATTCCGGTCTTTCCCAGGCGCGCGATCCGGGTGCGGAAGACGGGCGTCTTCCCGCTACCGCGGCGCTTCCGGCCCGGCCCACCGTCGAGGCCGATGTGTTCTGAGCGGGGCCGGTGTCGGCCGTGCGGATTTCCGCGGTCGGTGGGTGCGTGTGTTCATATTGTTCGCGTGTTCGCCGAAACAGCAGGTTGCCCGCGCGAGCGGGGCGGTGTGAGATGACCGGGCCGTCGGATCGTCCGCAACGGTGGAACCGGTTGCTGGAATTGCTCGCCGAATCCGGGCGGCTTTCGGTGGAGGAGGCCGCCGAGCGGCTCGGTGTGTCCGCCGCTACGGTGCGTCGCGATTTCACCGCGCTCGCCGAACAGCAGCTGGCCACCAGGACGCACGGCGGTGTGGTGGCGACCTCGGTGGCCTACGATCTGCCCGCGCGTTACCGGCAGAGTGCGGGCGAGGCCAAGCAGCGCATCGCCGAACACGCCGCGTCGCTGGTCGATCCGTGCGCGGTGGTCGGGATGAACGGCGGCACCACCACCACGGCGGTGGCCAGGGCGCTGGCCGTGCGCACGGATCTCGGATCGGCCGGTGACGAACAGCTCACTCTGGTCACCAACGCGCTGAACATCGCGGGGGAGATGGTGCTGCGGCCACACGTGCGCACGATCGTTCTCGGCGGTGTGGCCCGGCGCGAGTCCTACGAGCTGCACGGGCCGCTGGCCGAACGGGCGCTGGCCGAACTGCGGCTCGACGATCTCGTGCTCGGCGTGAACGCGATCTCCGTCGAGGGCGGCGCCCAGTGCAGGCACATCGACGAGGCCGGGGTGACCACCGAGATGGTGCGGCGTTCCGGCCGGGTGCTGGTGGTGGCCACCGCGGACAAGCTCGAGCGCACCGCACTGGCCCGCATCTGCGGCATCGAGCAGGTGCAGGTGCTGGTCACCGATACCGGCGCGGATCCGGGGGCGGTGCAGGCGATCCGGGCGGCGGGCGTGCGGGTCGACGTGGTGTAGGCGCTCACGCCGTCTGCGCGATCCAAGTGTCCCAATAATCTTCGTACCACTGACGGAAGTTCTGGCCGTACGACATATTGCTGTGGCTTCCTCTCTCGAAGCGATAGTGATCAGCTATTCGTTGTACCGCCTCGTCGTGGGAGAACTCTCCACCGCGATATCTCTCGTAAATCCTGCGGTATTTCCCCGAGACGCTGTGATTGATGTCCGGCCCGCCATTTTCGAGTATCTGGCGGCGTATGGCGAGCTGTGACATGACGGCATGGCCCTCGTTCCGCAGCGACCGGTCCACATGATCGACCACCCATTGCTCTCGCGTTCGGCCCATCGGCGGCGAGGGGGCGTCGTTATGCGGATTACCGGGGTGGGCATGGTCGATCTCATGTGCGAGCGCATCGGCGGAGGCTCTGGCGTTGCCTTCCATATTGCGATCGAGAACAACAGCCTTCTCGTCGTAGTCGGCATAGGTTCCGTCCCCTCTCTTTCCGTAGCGAATGGTCCATCCGAACTGCTGTACGTCCTGGATCTGACGAATGAGGTCCTCGGACAACCCGGCGATTTCGTCGACTTCTCCGCCCAGCCCGGTCTCTACGGACGTCGAGTAGCCGAGCCGCTGTAGACGTTTCTGGTATTCCGGGATTTCCAGGGTTTCCCGTCGGATGGCATCCCGACCGGCGAGATCGGCGTCAATTGACTTGGCGACGGTCAGGTTGACTTCTCCGCTGAGATTATGGACATTGTGCGATGCGGCATTCGCGTATCTCGATAGATCGCGGCGTAGGCCGGTCGTCAGGTTCAGGAACAGTTCGCGGAGACGTCTCATTCCGGGCTACCGCTGCCGAGGCTCCGAGCTCGTCCACGGTTCTCGTGTACGGATATGTCTCTGAGGAGTTGCGAGCGGGCATGGAATCTGATGCGCAGCTTTCTCGCCCCATGCTCAGAGGTGAACGAAACCGCTCCTTCGGGCGGAATCCTCGGGTCGACCCGTGTGTTTTCCATCGGGAGTTCGAAGATCCCGGCCATATCCGCGCGGGTGATGCGGACGTCCATCGCGACGTGCATGATCACCAGGGCATGTGAACCGACTGCCCCCGTGCGCGGGCCGCGGAACACGATTGACGAGAACGGCCCGCCGTCCGGGGATGCCACGAATTCGCTTGTATACGGATTCGCGCAGGGTACTGCACTGAACTCCATCGCGCACGCCGAGGAGACATAGTGTGGTGTGAAGCATTCTGGGACCGCCAGTACATGATTGGCAATCAGTCGGATATCGCGGATGTATGGCGATGTCATGCTGGCTGTTCCTCCGCGGGCCGAAGTGCTCAGGCCCGCGGATCTTGACGCTCACATGCCGGAAATCGTTCCTACCAGCGGTGGTGCGGCGCGGTCATCGGGATGTCGAGCAACTCGGGCTCTGTGCGGTTTTGGGCTTCTTCGCAAGTGTGGCAAACATGTGGCACCGCATATATTCCCAGTATTGGGAATGGCGTGAAGGCCGGATCAGGCTGGTAGCGAACGAATTACTGATTGATGGACCGGGTGCCGGCCGGTCACCGATCGGCGGTGCTGAATCGATTCAGCGGCGTATCGGCGCCGGTGGGTCGGCGCATGGCTCGCGCCCAAACGAGGAATCCCCAGGCTACGAATCCCGCGTAGACCAGATACAGCGTCGCCGACGGGTAGTAGCCCGCACGCACCAGCAGTGGAATGCCGACCAGGTCGACCGCGACCCAGATCAACCAGAACTCGGCCAGCCCCCTGGCCATGCCGTAGGTGGCCAGCACCGAGCCGGTGAAGATCCATGCCTCGGCCCACGGGCCGTAGGAACCGAGCCATTCGAAGAGCTGGGCGAAAACGGCCGTGCCCGCGAGCATCGCCACCACCAGGACGACGCGTTCGCGCGTGCTCGCCCAGCGCGGGTCGACGCCGCGGTGCTCGAGCGCGGTCCCGCGTGCCGCGTGCCGGTACCAGCTCCACCAGCCGTACACGCTGACCGCGATGAACATCAGCTGGCGTCCGGCCTGTCCGGCCATGTTCAGCTGCTGCGGAGTGTGGAACACCCCACCGACGAATACGGTGAACAGCAGCGCGTTCCCGGCGATGCCGACGGGCCAGGCCCAGACCCGCCGCCGCATGCCGCCGATCGCGGAAGCCAAGCCGAAGCCGTTGCCGACCACCTCGCGCCAGAGGATCTCCGAGCCCGCGATGTGCAGCTTGGCGTCGAGCAGCGTGAGGATCGGGTTCACCTGTCGTGTAACCCGCGGCGGGGCGTATCTCATCCGTTCGGATCGCCGCGATCGGAAATGCGCGGTGCGGACCGTAACGATTGCGCAATCTGGCGACGCCATTCGCAATGTCCGTGCAACGGGGTGCTCCTATGGTGGCCGTCATGAGCACGGAGAGCGATACCGCCGGGGGGACCGGAATTCATCTCAGCGGATTGACCAAGACCTTCCGGGTCGGGCGGAAAACCGTGCAGGCGCTGGCGAGCGTCGATCTGCACACCGAGCAGGGCGCGTTCCTGTCGCTGCTCGGTCCGTCCGGCTGCGGCAAGTCGACGGTGCTGCGCATTCTCGCTGGCCTGGAGACGCCGACGGCGGGCAAGGCGCTGATCGACGGCTCGACGCCCGCCGAACTGCGCGGCAAGCACGCGTTCGGCATCGCCTTCCAGGATTCGGCGCTGCTGCCGTGGCGATCGGTGGCGTCGAATATCGCGCTGCCGCTCCAGGTCGCGGGCATCACGCCGGAGCCGGGGCAGATCGATGACCTGATCCGCCTGGTCGGGCTGGACGGCTTCGAGAAGGCCAAGCCCGCGCAGCTGTCCGGCGGCATGCGCCAGCGCGTCTCGATCGCGCGCGCACTGGTGGTGAAGCCCACCGTGCTGCTGCTGGACGAACCGTTCGGAGCGCTGGACGACATGACCAGGCAGCGGCTCAATCTGGAGTTGCTGCGGATCTGGACCGAGAAGCCCGCGACGACGTTGATGGTGACCCATGGCATCGCGGAGGCGGTGTTCCTGTCCGACGTGGTGGCCGTGATGAGCCCGCGGCCGGGGCGGGTGCTGGAACTGGTCGAGATCGATCTGCCGCGTCCACGGCTGCCCGAGATGATGCGGACACCGGAATTCCACAAGCTGCACGACTATCTGTCCGAGCTGCTGTTCGGGACCGCCGGAAAAGGAGGCGTCGCATGAACGAGCACCAACCGGAACGCTGTGTGCGGCACCGTAAGCCGGGCTGGCAGCGGGCGAGCGTGCGCACTGGGCCGCTGCGGCGGCAGCCGTGCGTCCGGCGGACAGGGGATACGGCGTGAAGCGCTTCGGCGGCGTGCTCGGCGTGCTGGGGCTGGTCGCGGTGTGGTGGGCGCTCGCGGCGTTCGAGGTAGCGGGCGGCACCATACCGAGTCCCTGGCAGGTGCTGCACACCATGTACTCCGACGGATGGGGCCTGTACGGCCCTAATTTCCGGATCACCGCGCTCGGCGCGCTGCAGGGATTCGTCTGGGGCAACGGCCTGGCCATCGCCCTGGCCGTCCTGATCGTGCTGGTCCCGCCGATCGAGTCGCTGGCGACCCAGTTGGCGATCCTGAGCTATTGCACTCCGCTGCTCGCGCTGGGCCCGATCATCCTTGTGGTGTTCGGCGGACGCACCCCGACGGTCTTCCTTGCCGCGATGTACTGCTTCTTCACCACTATGGTCGGCACCGTCGCCGGGTTGCGCTCGGCCGACCGGACCAGCCTGGAGCTGGTGCGCGCCTACGGCGGCGGACGCTGGCAGCAGTTGTACCGGGTGCAGGCGATCTCGGCGCTGCCGAGCACGTTCGCGGCGTTGAAGATCGCCGCGCCGTCGGCCGTGCTCGGCGCGATCATCGGCGAGTACCTCGGTGGCGTGGACAGCGGCATCGGGGTGGCGCTGACCGCCGCCCAGACCTCCTACAACGTGCCACGCACCTGGGGCATGGCGCTGGCGGCCGCCGCGCTGGCCGGACTCGGCTACGCGCTGGTGGCGCTGGCCGCCCGCCTGGCCGCGCCCTGGACCGTCCGGGAGGCGCGATGAAGATCTCCACGCGCGTTGCGCTGCACCAGGTCACGGGGGAGGTCCGATGAATCTGCTGCGACGGATCGGGATCTTCCTTTTCCCGCTGTGCACATCGCTGGTGCTGATGCTGGTGATCTGGTACGTCTTCCTGAAAGCGTTTCCGCAGGTCGGCCCGCGGGTGGGCAAGACGCCCGGCGATATCTGGACCTACTTGGTGACGGCGCCCAACGCCGCGACCGCGCGGCAGGCGATCCTGGACGACCTGCAGATCACGCTGCGTGACGCGGCGCTCGGGTTCGGCGCGGGCATGCTCGCCGCATTGGTGGTCGCCGCGCTGTTCGTGTCGTTCGCCGCGATCGAGCAGACCTTCCTGCCGGTGGCGATGCTGCTGCGCTCGGTTCCGCTGGTGGCGCTCACGCCGATCATCGTGCTGGTGTTCGGCCGCGGCCAGGCCGGGGTCGCGGTGCTCGCCGCGATCGTGGTGTTCTTCCCCGCGCTGGTCATGATCATGGCGGGATTGCGCAACGCGCCGCGGCAGGCGCTGGAACTGGTGGCCGCGTACGGCGGATCGCGGTGGACCGGGCTGCGCATGGTGGCCGTGCCCGCGGCGCTGCCCTCGGTGTTCGCCGCCGCGCGGATCTCGGTGCCGGGTGCGCTGATCGGCGCGTTGCTCGGTGAGTGGCTCGGCAGCGGCACCGGCCTGGGCGCCGGCTTGATCCGGGCGATCCCCACGTTCCAGTACAGCAAGTTGTGGGCATCGATCGTCATCGTCACGCTGGTCTCGGTGGCGCTCTACGCGATCGTCGGTGTCGTGGAGAACCTGGTGCTGGCCCGGTTCGGACCGGAAGCGGGACGACTCTGACCGAACCGAATTCCTCGCTCGGAACGCCAAAGTAAAGAGAATGAAACGCGCTGCGCTTAGATTCGGCCCATGACACCCGCGCACCGCTCCACGTTCGGGCACCTGAACCGACGCTCCTTCCTCCGTTACTCCGCATTCGCCGGCGCCGCGCTCGGCGGTGCGGGCGCACTGGCCGCCTGCGGAGGGAGCTCCGGTGATTCGCCGGGCGGTACCACCGCGGACGGATCGAAATACGGCGGCGTCGCGGTGCAGCTTTCCTGGCTGAAGAACATCGAATTCGCGGGCGAATACTTCGCCGACTCGAAAGGCTATTTCAAGGAGGCGGGTTTCGGCTCGGTCGACTTGATCGCGGGCGGCGCGGCCAGCACGTCGGTAGAGGCCGGATTGGATACCGGGAAGGTGTGGCTGGGCCTGTCCGCGCCGCAGACCACCGCACCCGCGATCCTGGAGGGCCTGCCCGCCAAGATCGTCGCCACCACGTATCAGAAGAACCCGTTCGCGATCGTGTCCTCCGCGGCGAAACCGATCAAGTCGCCCGAGGACATGAAGGGCCGCAAGATCGGTGTGCAGGACACCAACCAGTTGATCTTCAACGCGCTGCTCACCGCCAACGGGTTGAAGCCGGGCGATGTCACCGTCGTGCCCGCCCAATTCGACCCGACCCCGCTGGCCAACGGGGAGGTCGACGGATGGGTCAGCTACGTGACGAACGAACCGATCACGCTGGCGGCCAAGGGCTTCCAGAACACACACTTCTTATTCGCCGACTTCAATCTGCCGCTGGTCGCCGAGACGCTCACGGTCGCGCAGTCCACCATCGACAAAGAGCGCGACAAGTTGAAGGCGTTTCTGGCCGCCGAGATCAAGGGCTGGAAGGACGCGGTGGCCGATCCGGCCGAAGCGGCCCGGCTCGCGGTCGAGGTGTACGGCAAGGATCAGAAGCTCGATCTCGCCGAGCAGACGAAAGAGGCTGTCGCGCAGAACGATCTAGTGGTTTCGGCGGATACCGCCACGGGCGGACTGCTCTCGATGACCGACGCCCTGATCGAACAGAACATCGCCGCGCTGCGTGCCGCGAAAATAGACATCAAGGCCGCGCAACTGTTCGACCTGTCCGTATTGCGCGAGGTGTATGCCGAGCACCCCGGCCTGAAATGATCAGAGACCCACAGCGGTTTTCGGCGTGATCGGGATTTCGCCGCTGTACGGATCGACCGCTCGCACCGGCTGCGCGGCGCGGGCGGCCAGCAGTTCGGCCGCGATCGCGACGGCCATCTCGGGCGCGGTGCGTGCGCCGATGTCGAATCCCGCGGGCGAGTGCAGCCGCGACAGCGTCTCCTCGCCGAAACCACCTGCGCGCAGGTCCTCCATGCGCCGGATGTGCACCTGGCGTGACCCCATGGCGCCGAGATAGCCGACCTCGGGTAGTCGCAGCGCCACGGTGAGTAGTGGAATTTCGAATGTGGGATCGTGCGACAGCACGACTATGGCTGTGCTGCTGTCGATTTCACCTGCCGAGGAGAGGATGTTGAGGTAGCGGTGCGGCCAGTCGACCACCACCTCGGCGCCGGGAAACGATTCCGGCGTAGCGAAATTGGGGCGAGAGTCGCAGATGGTCACTCGGTAACCGAGCAACCTGGCCTGCACGGTGAGTGCGGCGGCGAAGGAATTGGCGCCGAAGATGATCAGGCGCGGCGGCGGAGCGAACGAGGCGACGAAGACATCGGAATCGGGTAGCGCGACCAATTCGGTGGCGTGCCGCTTGTCGGTGATCAGGTGCTGGCCGATCAGGTCGGCATCGGAGTTCCACACCACCGTGAAGACGGTGACCCTGCGGTGGGCCGCGATCTCGGCGGCGACCTCCGGGAACTCCGGGAAGTGTCTTCGAGAGAACGGTTCGGTGAAGACGTCCATCATTCCCTCGCCGTGCGCGCCCCCGTCCACGCCGCCGGCCACGCCGAAACGGTGCATCGCGCGGCGGCCGGTCCGCGCGGCCTGGAGCACGGACTCGTAGGCGATGTCCTCCAGCCCGCCCGCGGCGACCGATCCGTAGACGCCCCCGTCCGGGTCGACCAGCATCGCCGAGCCCACCGGTAAGGGCGCGGAGCCCACGGTGCGCACGATGGTGCCGAGTCCGCCGGTCCGGCCCGAGTACCACACCCGCAACAGGTCGTCGACGATGTCCCGCATCAGCTAGCTCCGATCACCGTGCGGTCGTGGCCGGGAAGTCACGATCGACGCCCGTCGCCAAATCGTCGCACGTGACGCACACCATATCGTTTCTGCCGGTCAAATAGGTGCGGGCGCCGGAATCTCCTGCGGCCGACCCACAAACCGCATTCCAGTGCTTGTGGGCTATAACAACAGGGTGTCCAGGTGTGTCGTGGAACACAGCGCGTGCCAGACCGCTGGGTGCCGCGAGCGCGGCGGCGAGCACCCGGGCGACCGCGTCGGCGCCGACATCGGGGGTGTCCACCGGCATGATCGCGGCGTAGCGCGCGGGGGTGCCGGCCGCGGCGATCAGGCCCGCCCGTAGCGATGCGCTCAGTCCGGTCGCCCAGTCCGCCGCCCAGACGTGCCGTACGCCCGGCGGCAGGTCGACGATCCCCGGCGTCGGGCCGGTCGCGCCGAGGACCACGATGACCGGGTCGCAACCTCCGCCGCGCAGCGCGGCGACCGTGGACCGTAGCCAGGCGCCGTCCTCGGCGAGCACTTTGGGTTTTCCGTAGCGGGTTCCGGCGCCCGCGGCGAGCACGACGCCCGCGCAGGGTGCGACGGCGGGGCGATCAGGGTCGGCCATGCCTCAAAGGTAATACCGGCCGGTCTGCGCCGCATGATGGGAAACCGGTGCTCAGGCGTGGTTCCGGAGCGACACGCCGAAGGCGATCCCTCCGCTTCCGGTGGCGGCTCGTCCGGTCGTATTCGATGCTGGTCCGATGACGGATCAGCGACGCGGTATCGCGGCGTTCGACGCGCTGTCCGCCGACGCGGCCTACCGGGCGGCGCTCGGCTGCTGCTCGTCGCCGGAGTTCGCGCGGTCGCTGGTCGCGGGCCGTCCGTACCGGAGTGTCGAGGCGCTGCTCGAGGCGGCGGACGGAGCGTTGGCACGGCTGCCGGAGTCCGAGCTCGACTCGGCCATGGCAGGTCACCCCAGGATCGGCGAACGACCGCATTCCGCCGCTTCGGCGCGGGAGCAGGCCGGAGTGGCGGGTGCGGCCGACGCGGTACGCGCGGCGCTCGCCGAGGGCAACCGCGCATACGAGGAACGGTTCGGGCACATCTACCTGGTGTGTGCGAGCGGAAAGTCGGGTGAGGAGCTGCTCGCGCTGCTCACTGCCCGGTTACGCAATGATCCCGAGACCGAAAGGCAGGTCGTGCGAACAGAATTGGGCAAGATCAATCGGATCCGGCTGCGGGCGCTGCTGGCGGAGCTGTCATGAGCACGCTGAGCACCCATGTGCTGGACGCGGTGCGCGGCGTGCCCGCCGCGGGTGTCACGGTGACGTTGTACCAGCAGGAGCGGCAGCTCGATTCGGGCGAAACAGGCGCGGACGGGCGAATCCGGGCATTGGGCGAAGCGCTCGAAGCCGGAACCTATCGGTTGGTGTTCGACACCGGCGCCTACTTCGCGGGTCAGGGGGTGGAGACCTTCTATCCCGAGGTGAGCATCGCGTTCGCCGTGACGGAGGAACGGCGCTATCACGTCCCATTGCTGTTGTCGCCCTTCGCCTTTTCCACCTATCGAGGGAGCTGAGCATGGAACTGACCGGGCCCATCGTGCTGACCGACCACCGATACGGCAAGGCGGAGAACCGGGTCGTCCGGATCCACCGGCAGAGCGCACGGCACGAGATTCGCGACGTGAACGTGTCCACGGTGCTGCGCGGCGATTTCGCCGACGCGTACGTCGCGGGCGACCAGGCGAAGGTCCTGCCCACCGACTCACAGAAGCAGACGGCCTATGCCTTCGCGAAGCGGCCCGGGTTGCGGGCCATCGAGGGCTACGCGCTCGCGCTGGCCGATCATTTCGTCGCCGAGATCGAACCGGTGCGCAGCGCGCGTATCGAGGTCGACGAATACGCCTGGCAGCGCGTGACGGTCGACGGTGTGGAACATGATCACACCTGGGTGCGGCAGGGACCGGAAGTGCGCACCGCGGCGGTCACCGTGGCGGGGAAGGGCGCCGAGCGGCGGGCCTGGGTCGTCGGCGGGGTGAAGGACCTGATCATCCTCAAGTCGACCGGCTCGGAGTTCGCCGACTTCCTGAACGACGAGTTCACCGTGCTCGCGCCGACCCGTGATCGGATGCTGGCTACGTCACTGATCGCCGAATGGCGTTTCGCGAGCAGCGCGGGCATCGACTGGGACGAGGTCTACACCGGCGTGCGGGCGCGGCTGGTGGAGACCTTCGCGACGCTGCATTCGAAGGCGTTGCAGCAGACGCTGTTCGAGATGGGCAAGGCCGCGCTGACCGCGTATCCGGTGCTGGCCGAGATCCGGCTCGCGGCGCCGAACAAGCATCACTTCGACTACGACTTGGGCCGCTTCGGCATCGAGAACCACGGGGAGGTCTACCACGCCGACGACCGCCCCTACGGGCTGATCCACGCCACCGTTGCGCGGGCCGACGCGCCGGAAGCGGGTCCCGCGTGGAGCAGGTGACCGTCATCGCGGACTGCGCCGTCGCGACCGTCGACGCCCAGGGGACCGAGTACGCCCGCGGGTACGTCGTCGTGCGGGGCAACCGGATCGACGCGGTCGGCGCGGGGGATCCGCCGGACCTCGGCGCGGACGCGCGGCACGTCGACGGGCGCGGCTGCCTGCTGACGCCCGGGTTGGTGAACACCCACCAGCACCTCTACCAATGGATCACCCGCGGCCTGGCCACCGACCACACGCTGTTCGAATGGCTCACCACGCTCTATCCGGTCTGGGCGGGCATCGACGAGGACGGGGTGCGCGTGGCCGCCACCGGTGCGCTCGCCACTCTCGCGCGCACCGGGTGCACCACCACCACCGATCACCACTACGTGTTCCCGCGCGACGGCGGTGACCCGCTCGCCGCCGAGATCGCCGCGGCGGCGCAGGTGGGCCTGCGGTTCCATCCCTGTCGCGGCTCGATGGATCTGGGCGCGAGCGCGGGCGGCCTGCCGCCCGATCACCTGGTGGAACGCCTGGACGACATCCTCGCCGCGAGCGCGGAGGCCGTCGCGCGGTGGCACGACCCGTCGTCCGACGCCATGCTGCGGATCGCGCTCGCGCCGTGTTCGCCCTTCTCGGTCACCCCCGACCTGCTGCGCGAGTCGGCGGCGCTGGCCCGCGAGCTCGGGGTCCAGCTGCACACCCACCTCGCCGAGACCATCGACGAGCAGGACTATTGCCTGGCGACCTTCGGCTGTACGCCCGCGCGGTACCTGCAGGGGCTGGACTGGTTCGGTCCGGACGTCTGGTACGCGCACGCCGTCCACCTGGACGACGACGCGCTCGCCGCCCTCGCGGAGACCGGTACCGGCGTGGCGCATTGCCCCACGTCGAACGCGCGGCTCGGCGCGGGCATCGCCCGCGTGGCCGACCTGGTCCGCGCGGGCGTTGCGGTGGGGCTCGGCGTGGACGGCGCGGCGAGCAACGAGGCCGGTTCGATGATCGAGGAGCCGCGCCACGCCTTGCTGTGGGCGCGCAATCGGGGCGGCCCGCACGCGATGACCGTGCGCACCGCGCTGGAACTGGCCACCATGGGCGGCGCGCGGGTGCTCGGCCGCGCCGCCGACATCGGTTCGATCGAGGTCGGCAAGCTGGCGGACCTGGCGCTGTGGCGGCTGGACACCGCCGCGCACGCCGGGATCGCGGATCCGGTGACCGCACTGGTGCTCGGCTCGCCTCCACCGCTGGCGGCGCTGCTGGTGAACGGGCGCGAGGTGGTGCGCGACGGCGAGGTGCGGACGGTCGACACCGACGTGGTCGCCGCCGAGGTGGCGCGGGCGCAGGCGAAGCTGCTCGCGAAGGCGGGGTGAGCGACTCGCGCGCAGCAGCCCTCGGCGGCCCTGCCGGAGTGCGGGATCGGCCTACCGGCAGCGGGTGCTGTCGCCGTACGGCCTGTGCCGGTCGAAGCGGGGGACGTGGGCCGGGGGAGTTCGCCCACCTGCCTTACTGTGCCGCGAGCAGCATCGGGAACCGGGCGGTGCTGTCGGTGTGGCCGGGCCGGGAGTTGGTGCCGCGGCGCGCGGCACTCTCGCCCAGCCGCGTAGTTGGGCGTGGCGGGAATGCCGGGTGCGGTGGCGATATCGTCGCCCAGCCGTTCGTCGAGGAGAATCGTCACGCTGATCTGGGCGGGGTGTCGTGCCTGGTCAGGCCGGACGAGCAATACTGAAGCAGTGTCGGCTCGGACGGCCGGTAGGCGGGCGCGAGCCGTGGTGTCGCGGACGGCACGCCCGCGTAAGCGCGCGGCCGGGGCGGTTCCCGGGCGCGGGCGCCCGTCGCGCGGCGAGGTAACGGCCGCGCAATCTGACGTGCGTCGCGCGCAATACGGCGGCAACCGACTGGCTCTACGGTGACGGAGAGGCAGGAACGAGGTGAGACGTGGACCTGGACACGATTCGCGAGGTGGTGGTCGCTCGCGAGCGCGAAGACCTGGCCGTGCTCGGTGCGTCCACCGCGGTGCTCGCCGGAGGAACCTTCCTGTTCTCCGAGCCGCAGGATCAGCTGCTGCGCCTGGTCGACATCACCGGCCTGGGGTGGCCCGCGTTCGAGATCGTGGATGGCGGACTGGACATCGCCGCGACTTGCACCCTGGCCGAGTTCGCCGGAGCCGCGCCGGGCCGTGAGTTGGGGACGGGGGTGTTGCGCGACCCGTGGCCGGGGACCGCGCTGTTCGCCCGGTCCTGCCGGGCGCTGCTGGCCTCGCACAAGATCTGGCGCACCGCGACCGTCGGGGGCAACGTCTGCCTGGCGTTGCCCGCGGGTGCGGTGCTCGGCGCGCTGGTGGCGCTCGACGGAACGGCGCTGGTGTGGGCCGCGGACGGCGCCGATCGGGAGATTCCGATGCGGGAGTTCGTCCTCGGTCCGGGTCGTACGGCGCTGCGCCCCGGCGACGTGCTGCGCTCGATTCGCCTGCCGCGCTCGAGTCTGTTGGCCCGCACCAGCTTTCGAAAGATCGCGCTCGCCCCGCTCGGCCGCTCCGGCGCCGTCGTGATGGGGCGGAGGGAAGGCAGTGGCCGTAGCGCGGTCACGATCACGGCCGCCACGAGCAGGCCCGTCGTGCTGGACTTCGCCGCCCCGCCCTCCGAGGGCGAGATGCGCGATGCCATGCACACGATCGACTCGGCGTTGTGGTTCGACGATCCGCACGGGTCGCCGGAGTGGCGCAGGCATGTCTCGGGAGTGCTCGCCGACGAGGTCGCCGCGGAACTGCGGGGAAGCTGATGCGATTCGAAGTGGACGGCAGGACCGTCGACATCGCGGCGCGGCCGGGTCAGTGCCTGCGGACGGCGCTGCGCGACAGCGGCAACCTGGCGGTGAAGAAGGGCTGTGACACGGGCGATTGCGGGGCCTGCTCGGTGCTGGTCGACGGAATGACGGTGCACTCCTGCGTCTTTCCCGCGTTTCGCGCCGCCGGACGCGCTGTCACCACCGCCGCCGGACTCGGAACGCCCGAGCATCCGCACCCGGTGCAGCGCCGGTTCGTCGCCGACGCCGCGTTCCAATGCGGGTTCTGCACCGCGGGCATGGTGGTCACGGCCGCGGGGCTCGGGTGTGCCGCCGACGAGCAGGCCGGCGTGTCGGGCGACGAACTCGCCGAGCTGATGAAGGGCAACCTCTGCCGCTGCACGGGTTACCGCGCCATCCGCGCCGCGCTGGGCGAGCAGCTCACTCCGGACGATCCTGCCGCCGTGGCACCGGATCCGGCCGCGCCGATCGTGGGAGCGGGCGCCCCGGCCGGGCCGCGCATCGTCTCCGGACGCGAACCGTACACCTTCGACTTGCCGCGACCGGGCGACGCCGACACCGCGCCACCGTCCGCGCCGCTGCACATCGCGGTGCTGCGAAGCCCGCACCCGCATGCGCGAATCCGCTCGATCGGCACCACCGCCGCCGAGGCACTACCCGGCGTGTACGCGGTGCTCACCCATGCCGACGCGCCGGACGTGCCGTTCTCCACCGCGCGGCACGAGCTGCGCACCGACGACCCCGACGACACCTACGTGCTCGACCGCACGGTTCGCTTCGTGGGGCAGCGGGTGGCCGCGGTGGTGGCCGACAGCGTCGCGATCGCCCGCGAGGGATGCCGTCTGCTGGAGGTCGACTACGAGGTCCTGCCCGCGGTGTTCGATCCGCAGGACGCGCTGCGCCCCGACGCGCCGAAACTGCACGGCGACAAGCCCCCCTCGGCCCGGATCGTCGATCCCGGCCGCAACCTGGTCGCCGAACTGCACGGCGAGGTGGGTGACGTCGCCGCGGGTCTGGCTGCCGCGGCGCATGTCGTACGCGGCGTCTGGGATTCGCCGCGGGGTCAGCATGTGCACTTGGAGACACACGGCGGCGTCGGCTGGCTGGACGACGCCGGACGCCTGGTCATCCGGTGCAGCACCCAGGTCCCGTTCCTGGTCCGCGACGAATTGTGCCGCCTGTTCGGCCGGTCGTCCGCGCAGGTGCGGGTATTCGCGGCCAGGGTCGGTGGCGGGTTCGGCGCGAAACAGGAGATGCTGGCCGAGGACCTGATCGCGCTGGCCGTGCTGCGCACCGGCAGACCGGTGCAATACGAGTTCACGCGCTCCGACGAATTCACCGCCGCGACCTGCCGCCATCCCATGCGGGTCGCGGTGACGGCGGGGGCCGACGCGCGCGGTGTGCTGACCGCCTTGGCCGTCGACGTGCTCGCCGACACCGGCGCGTACGGTAATCACAGCGGCGGGGTGATGTATCACGGCGTCGGTGAGTCGGTGGAGCTGTACCGCTGTGCCAACAAGCGGGTCGACGCGCAGGCGGTGTACACCAACAACGTCCCCTCCGGCGCGTTCCGCGGATACGGCCTCGGGCAGGTGATCTTCGCGGTGGAGTCGGCTCTCGACGAACTCGCGCACGCGCTCGGCATGGACCCGTTCGAACTGCGCCGCACCAACGCGGTAGTGCCGGGCGACCGGTTCGTCGGCGCCGCGGTGAACGAGAGCGACCTCATGTTCGGCAGCTACGGCCTGGACCAATGCCTCGACCTCGCCGAACGAGCGCTGCTGCGCGGCAACGACGTGCACGCGCCCGGCCCGGAGTGGCGGGTGGGTACGGGCATGGCCGCCGCGATGATCGCGACCGTCCCGCCGCGCGGTCACCGGTCGACCGCGACGGCCGCGCTGCTGCCCGACGGCCGCTACGAGATCCGGGTCGGCACGGCGGAATTCGGCAACGGAACGACGACGGTGCACGCGCAGCTCGCCGCTACCGCGCTGGACACCGAGGTGGACCGCATCGTGGTCCGGCACGGCGACACCGACCTGGTGGACCACGACACCGGCGCGTTCGGCTCCACCGGCATCGTGGTCGCGGGCAAGGCCGTCTACGCGGCGGCGTGCGCGTTGCGCGGGCTTCTGCTGGCCAGGGCGGCGGAACTGACCGGCGTCGCCGAGCGGGACTGCGCGCTGAACTCCGGCGGCGTGCACTGCGGCGACCGGCTGCTCACCGCCGCCGAACTGCTGACCGGTGGCGACCTCACCGCGCGCGCCGAGCACGACGGCAGTCCCAGGTCGGTGAGCTTCAACGTGCACGCTTTCCGCGTCGCCGTGCACCCGGACACCGGGGCGGTGCGCATCCTCCAATCGATCCAGGCCGCCGACGCGGGGACGGTGCTCAACCCGGTGCAGTGCCGCGGGCAGATCGAGGGCGGCGCGGCTCAGGCCATCGGCACGGCGCTGTACGAGGACATGCGCAGCGCGCACGGTGTGGTGGGTGCGCAGACCCTGCGGCACTACCACATACCGCAATTCGCCGACGTACCGCGCACAGAGGTCTACTTCGCCGAGACGTCCGACTCGCTCGGTCCGTTGGGGGCCAAGTCGATGAGCGAATCGCCGTACAACCCGGTCGCGCCCGCGCTGGCCAACGCGATCCGCGACGCGGTCGGCGTGCGGCTGTACGGGCTGCCGATGACCGCGGACCGGGTCTGGGCCGCCCTGCGGGAGAAGGGATCACGATGACGAAGGTGCCGGAGAACGTCCGCGCCCGGATAGAGGCGATGCTCGACGCGGTCGACACCGAGCTGCGCCGCCGATACCCCGGCTCGAACGGTCGCTCGCAACCGATCCACACCGTGTACGTCCCGGCCGACCGGGTCACCGAGGAGACTCCCGGGGAATGGGGCGCGACCGCGGTCGAACTACTCGACCGCCACCACGATCTGCTGACCACTCTCGACGGCACCGATTCGCTTCCCGACGTGCGCAAACGGCTGGAAGCCGACCCGGTCCAGGATCTGCGCATCGACTTCGAGGACGGCTACGGCCTGCGCGCCGACGCCGAGGAGGACCGCGCGGCCACGGCGGCGGGCGCGGTGCTGGCTGCCTGGGCACGGCGCCCCGGAGGCCCGGCGAGCAGCGGCATCCGGATGAAGGGTTTGGGCGGCGGCGAGCGTCGCCGCGCGCTGCGCACGCTCGGCCTCGTGTTGGAGGGCGCGGGCGGCGTGCCCGAGGGGTTCGTCTTCACGGTGCCGAAGATCCGTGCGGCGCAGCAGGTTCCCGCCCTGGTGCAGCTGTGCGTAGGGCTGGAACGCGGGTACGGCATCGCCGAGGGCAGCCTGTGCTTCGAACTACAGATCGAGAGCCCGCAGGCGATCCTGGCCGCGGATGGCACCGCGCCGGTGGCCGCCATGCTCACCCTCTCCGAAGGACGATGCAGCGCGTTGCATTTCGGTACGTACGACTACACCGCCGCTTGTGGGGTCGCCGCACCGGATCAGGCGCTCGACCACCCGGCCGCCGATTACGCCAAGGCGGTCATGCAAGTCGCGGCCGCGCAGACCGGGGTGTGGGTATGCGATGGTTCCACCCAGATCGTGCCCGACGCCGACCCGGAGGCCGCGCTGCGCAACCACCACCGATTGGTTGCCCGGGCGTTGCGGCGCGGGTACTACCAGGGCTGGGACATGCATCCGGGTCACTTGGTCACCCGCTGGCTGGCCACCTACGACTTCTTCCGCCGGGCGATCGACGTCGCGGTGCCGCGCCTGCGGGACTACGTCGCTCGACGCGGCGGCGACATCGTCGACGAGCCCGCCACCGCGGAAGCGCTGGCCGCCACGGTGCTCCGTGGCATCGATTGCGGTGCCCGCCCGGACGCGGGGACTCCGGAACTCACCGAGACGGTTCTGCGAGCCCTGGCGGCACGCGCGCCGATACCGGAGGCGCCGTGATCGGCCATCCGAACGGGACGATCCCGCACGACACAGGAGACGCGATGCGTGACCGGGGCGACGACGACGAATTCACGCTGCTGCCGGACCTGGCGGTCCGGCCGCTGGGCGGTTCGGTGATCTGGGCGAACGACGAATTCTTCGCGGAGAAAGAGAATCTGATCAACCCGGGGCCCGCCCAGTACCGGCCGTCCGACTTCGGGCACAAAGGACAGATCTACGACGGCTGGGAGACCCGCCGACACCGCGGGCAACCCGGCGACGACGCCGCGATCGTGCGGCTCGGCGTGCCCGGCGTGATCCGCGGGATCGTGGTGGACACGGCGTGGTTCAAGGGCAATTACCCGCCCGCCGTCTCGGTGTCCGCGTTGGAGGTCGAGGACTATCCGCCCGCGGAAACCATCGCCGCACGCGACGATTGGGTGATGCTGGTCGATCGCTCGCCGATTGCGGGCGACCACCGCAATCCTTTCGCCGTCGAGAACGAGAAGCGCTGGACGCATGTGAAACTCACCATGCACCCCGACGGCGGCGTGGCCAGGCTGCGGGTGCACGGCGAAGGACGGCCCGACCCGCGCCTGCTCGGCCTCGGTCCGCTGGACCTGGCCGCGCTGGAGAACGGCGCGCTGGTGCTGGACTGCTCCAATCGCTTCTACAGCTCGCCGAACCAGTTGCTGTATCCCGGCTGGGCCCGGTCCATGGGTGAGGGCTGGGAGACCGCCCGCCGCAGGGACGACGGCAACGACTGGGTGCGCATCCGCCTGGCCGGGCCGGGACTGATCCGGCTCGCCGAGCTGGACACGTCCTACTTCCTGGGCAACAGTCCGGGCGCCGCCCGGCTGACCGGTCGCACCAACGACGGCACCGAGCTGGAGTTGTTGCCGCGCACCCCGCTCCAACCCGACACCAGGCACCGGTTCCCGATCGCGCCGATGGCGGCGTCGGTGGAGGAGGTGCGGCTGGACATCTACCCGGACGGCGGGCTGGCGCGGCTGCGCCTGTACGGAGAGCTCGGCGCATGAGCGGGCGAATGTCGGCAGTGTGTCGGGCCGCGCCTGCTCGGCGTATGTACGCGTGGGCGTCCACACGGTGTGGAGCTGCGCCTGCGGGGCGAGCTCGGCACATGAACACGCGGGCATCGGCAGCGCGTACCGAGCAGTGTTTTCGTGAGGCGCGCTGATGAGGGACTTCGTCGGCTACGGCCCGCGTCCGCCGGACCCGCAGTGGCCGGGAGAGGCGCGGATCGCGGTCCAGTTCGTGCTCAACTACGAGGAGGGCGGCGAGAACAACGTCCTCGACGGTGACGAGTTCTCTGAGACGTTCCTGTCGGAAATGACTCCCGCCGAAGCCTTTCCGAACCGCCACATGAGCATGGAGTCGCTCTACGAGTACGGCTCACGCGCCGGGTTGTGGCGAGTGCTGCGCGTCTTCGAACGGCGCGGGTTGCCGCTGACGATCTTCGCGGTCGCCCGAGCTCTGCAACGCAACCCGGAGGCGGTGGCCGCCTTCGGCGAATTGGGCCATGAGATCGCCTGCCACGGTCTGCGCTGGAAGTCCTACCAGCTCACCGACCGCGACACCGAGCGTGCGCACATGGCCGAGGCGGTGCGCGTCCTCACCGAACTGACCGGCTCACCGCCGCTGGGCTGGTACACCGGCCGCGATTCGCCGAACACCAGAGAGCTGGTGGTCGAGCACGGCGGTTTCGCCTACGACGCCGACTCCTATGCCGACGACCTGCCCTATTGGGTGCGGGTGCTCGACCGCGACCACTTGGTGGTGCCCTACACCTTGGACACCAACGACATGCGATTCGCCTCGCCCGCCGGTTTCCCCACCGGCGAACAATTCTTCGCACACGTCCGCGACGCCTTCGACGTCCTCTACCGCGAAGGGGCGGAAGGTAATCCGAAAATGCTGTCCATCGGCCTGCACTGCCGCCTCATCGGCCGCCCCGCCCGCACCGCCGCCTTGGAACGCCTACTCGACCACATCCAGTCCTACGACCAGGTCTGGATCACCCGCCGCATCGACATAGCGCGACATTGGCGCGCGGTGCACCCACCGGTTGCATCCTTTTGAGTTCGCCCGGACCGCAACCCAGCAACGAAGTAGCCGAACCATCATATGAGCGTTGGCTTTCAGAGCCGGAAAGCGATAGGTGCGCACGCCGAGGTGAGACGCGAAAAGTGGGGGCTATCACCGGCATTCAGTCATTCATATGCTTCGTGGCGACAGTGAAGACGAGTGCCGGAACTAGTTCTCGCGTTCATGACGGCAGGAAAAAACATGACGAAGAAAATCGCGGCCACCGTGCTGGTCACCGCCGCCCTATCACTGCCGGTCATGGCCACCGCGCCCGCCGCGATAGCCGACCCGCTCAGCACTGGTTCATCCTCCGGCTCGGGCGAAACAGTGAACAATCTGATCTGCTCGATCCGTAGCTACCTCGGCATGGGCGGCTGCGTCTACCTTCCCTGACGCGTCGCGAGTGGCACATGGCTGTGGCGAAACGCGAAAAGACCTCTCGCTGATGTGCCGGTCGTCGGGCGGCTCGTGGCGGGCGTCAGAGGTCGGTGCGGGGTTCGCGTGGTCGGAGGTGGCGGGTCAGCGTCGTGAGCGCGTCGAGCACCTCGCGTAGTGCGGCCGGGTCGTTGTCGGCCAGTGCCGCTGCCACCGCGTCGTCCACGGGTGTTGCTCGTATTTCGGCGACTCGGGGTGAGGCATGGTCGGCCGCGCGGACGAGGGTGCGCCGGCGGTCGCGTGGGTCGACCGTCGAGGTGATCGCACCGGCCTCCTTGAGTCTGGCGACGGCGGTGGATACCGCGCTTTGCGGTAATCCGGTGCGGGTGGCGATCTCGCCCACGGTGCTGTCCGGGTGCTCGAGGATGTCGCTCGACACGACGAGCACGGGGCGGTGTCCGCCGCCGAGTCCCGCCGTCGGCAGCGCCTCCTCGCCGATCTTCATCAACGTCCGGCCCAGCAGGAACAGTTCGACTCCGTCCACGACGGAGAACTTTACATCAATTCAGATGCATCAGAGTTGATGTATCTGAATTGATGGATTAGCCTGGTCCGCATGAACACGATTGCCACCGGCACTCTCGAAGTCCCCGGAGCCGACCTGTACTACGAAGTTCGCGGCAGCGGCCCGATGCTCGTGATCTCGCAGAGCGGCGAGGGGGACGCGCGGCGCAGCGAAGATCTGGTCCGTCATCTGGAGCGGCGCTTCACCGTCGTCACTTACGACCGGCGCGGACTGTCCCGCAGCGTCCTTCGCGATCCGGGCGCTCCCGCCTCGGTCGCGACGCACGCCGACGATGTCTATCGCCTGCTGTCCACGTTGACCGACGAGCCCGTGGCAATGCTCGGGTGCAGCATGGGCGCGGCCATCGGATTGCATCTGGCGGTCGAGCACCCGGACCGGCTGCACACTCTCGTCGCGCACGAGCCCGTCACGCCGTGGCTGCTCGCCGCCGCCGACCGCGCCGCCCAAATGGGCGAACTCGAACACTGCGAGCGGGTGTTCGCCGAGCTCGGCTGGCAGGCAGCGCTCGCTCCGATGGTGCGGACGCTGGGGATCGATCCGGAGAGCCAGGATCGCGAACCCGGCGTCACCGCACCGCCGCTCGGCCCCGAGCGCGCCGCGAATTTCGAATATTTCCTCGGACATGACTTCGCCGCGATCCGCGCCGACCACCTCGACGTCGCGGCCTTGCGCCACTCGCCAGTGCGCGTCGTCCCGGCCTGCGGGCACACCACCCCACAGCACGTCTTCGACTACAAGGCCGCCCACGAGTTGGCGGCACTGCGCGGCGTGCCGGTGGTGGAATTTCCCGGCGGGCACAACGGGAATCTGACGCATCCGGCCGGATGGGCCGCGCGGGTCGGCGAAATCTTGTCGAACCACACGTTATTGGCGGGATAGAGCCTAGTCCGGCTCGCTACATCATTGCCGCAGACGGACTGATCCTGCGCCCAGGTCGGGGACAATGCCCATGCGCATGCCCGCTCAGCGGCCCAGCCTGCCGTACGGCACGAGATACCCGGGATCCGTTCGGCTTCGCCAACCGCGCTCGGTCGGTTCCAGCGCCCGGCCGCTGGCAGTGGGGTCCTTCGGCCACGGCTCGCTTATGTGAATCTGAATGTCGTCCTGAAGGATTCGCACCAACTCCATCGCGAAGCCCTCTGCCGTGCCGCTGCCCGACTTGGTGGGGTCGAGCGCCGCGGAGGTGCCTGCATCCGGCACTCCAATGCTCACCCAAGCTTTCGGTACCGGGCGATCGGACTGCTCGCCGAATCTCCGCCAGTCCTCGGTGTACTCGGTGCTGATCTGTGCCGATAACCCCAAGGATTCTTCGATATCAGCGGCCAGCAACCGTGCGCCTCGCACTGCTTCGTCTATACCATGCCCATCCTGCCATTCGCCCATAGGGCCGAACACTCCTCGAGAGAACACGCCCCCTTCGGATCGGCCATCTTCCGCCACGAGTGGCACAAGGCTGCGGCAAAACGCGAGAGGGGCTCTCGCTCATGTGCCACTCGTGAGCCGGAATAGTCGGGCGGGCCGAGCGGCCCGTACCTGAGAATGCATGCCAGAGTTCGGGCCGCGTGTCGGCGAGCAGGAAGCGTGCTCACTTAGAGAAAATGAATCCACCATCGGTGATAGTTGCCGTGAAGGCATCCCAATCGGAGGGTGTGAAGATCAACGCTGGCCCAGTGGAGTTCTTGGAGTCACGGACACCGACATGGGTGTTGCCCAGCCAGGCGACCTCGACACATTGGCCCCCGCTCTCACTGTGGCTGCTTTTGAACCACTTCGCCCCGGATAGGTCGGTCTTCACGCCTCGTAGCTCCTTGCTACCCGCCTCAGCAGGTCTCGCGATCTGGTTTCATCCAGCGACGACGTCCGGATGGCCGCAGCGAGTTCATAGTACTTCCGCACTTCATCCGCCTTTTCGAGGTAAACGTCCGCACTCGGGCCGCCTTCAAGGAAGACGATCGGCGGCTCCGCAGGCCTACCCTTGTGATCGACGCCGAAGTCGAGGACAACGAACTGACCGTGCAGAATGCCCCACACCATGCCAGCGGCATATGGGTGCACCCGCACGGTGACATTCGGCAGCTTGCTCATCTCGGCCAGATGCCGCAGCTGAGCCGCCATGACTCGCGGACAACCGATGACCCGGTGCAGCGCCGACTCGTGCAGCAAAACCTCCAGCTCGAGCGGGCGGGACTTGCGAGTGACGATCGCCTGCCTCTTCATCCGAAGTTCTACGCGCCGGTCGATATGTTCTGGTGCGTCATCCGCGTAGAACGCGCTGATCACCGCTCGCGCATAGGAGGCCGTTTGCAGTAGCCTTGGAATCTGCTCGTGGTAAATAACCAGTCGACGTGCAGACGCCTCGAGTCCTACGTACATGTTGAAGGTGTCGGTGAACAGACCACCGAAAGCTGTGTACCAGCCTTTGACTTGCGCTTGTTCGGCGAGTTCCACCGCGCGGCGAGTGGCCGGGGGATCCACACCGTAGATCTCGCAGAGGGCTTTGACCTCGCGGATCTTCACTTTTGCTACCTGTGCCGTTTCGATGCGGTGCAGTCCACTCTTGCTCAGTTCGGCCAGCTGCGCGGCTTGGTCGATTGTGAGCCCCTGTCCCTCGCGCGTTTCCCGGAGAAACCGCCCGAGCTGTCGCCTGGGCAGGGTTGAGGCCTCGTCTTCACCGGTCGAACTCATTGCACCCCCTGCGGATTCGGGATTGATGGAAGGCGGAGTTGGAACGCTCCGCAGCTGCGATCTGGGACCGATCCTGCGACTTGGGACGAGTTCGCTTGGGAATCCCAGATCGGCTCGATTCATTGTATCGGGCGATGGTGTGCTGAATCACAGCGTTCGGGTGCCAACCATGCCGAAACATTTTGGAACTACTGGTCATCCGGACGCCCCGAAGTCAACACATCGACGAGGTTCTGGGGGCACCATGACACATGCGCGTAGCGTCGTTTCATCACGGAACGAGGTAAGTGGAAAGCCGAAGGCCATCGGGCTCGTTCGCAACGACGTGTCCGGCCCGGACGCACTACGGCATGCCGATGCAGTGCAGCGGCATGCTCTCGCGCTCGGCTACCGATACGTCTATACGGTTCGTCCACCGGTCGATGTCGATGATCCGATCGGGTACGTGCTCGCGATCGCGGGCGGGCTAGAGATCGAGGTGATCGTTGTTTTCGATCTCGAGCATGTGGACAACCGGCCCGCGTTGGTCTGTGACGCGGGGTTCGATCTGGAAACTGTTTGCCCGCAGTGCACTTGGGCGCGGTCGGCGCAGGCTGGGCCGAGGGTCGGAGCAGGGGCGGCGTGATGAATCGACACGTGATCGTCGTTCCGCCGCGCGCCTGCGCATCCGCTGATCTCGAGGTGGCGCACCAGCAGATGCAGCGTCATCGTGCCTGCCGGATCGAGCAGTGCGCCTGGAAGTGGGTCGCCTACTGCACGTTGGTGCAGAGCGGCCGGATGGTGCCGCAGCAGTTCAGCCCGCGAGAGCGGGCTCATCGTCGCGGTATCGCCTTCCCCATCGACCACAGCGAGCGTGGACCGGCGCTCGAGGGGACGCCGGACGTGGTGACCTTTCAACAGGTGCTCGACGGGCTCGCGCGGCCGGCGCTGTCTACACCGGACGCAGACAACAGCTGCGCCGTGGAAGGCGAGCGGCCGTGGGCGTGTGGCACATAGTGCAGAGCGTTCTCGCCGTGGTCGGGGGTGGCGCGTTCGCCGCGGTCGGGATCGCGTGTGTCTGGCCGATCGCCCGGCCACGCCGTCCCGGCCCCGCGCGCGGGGCCACCCGAGCCCGTTGTTCGTTGCGGTCGGTGACCTGGCCCGAGGCGTGGACGTGTAACCGGCCGGGGCGAACATTCACGCTCGCGGACGCTCATCGCGCGATGCAGTTGCATCGTGAACACGACTGTCCCCGCAAGCGCGCCGCCTTCGCGGCATTGGTCGCGGCCGGGCGGATGACGCCGGACTCCGCGCGACGACACCGGCTATGGGGATGGTCCGAGGAATCCGACTGACGGCTTTTGGGGGCGCATGGTGGGGTGCCGAAGCGGGCATGGTCGGGTGCCGAAGCGCGCATGGCGGGCAGCTGTGGAGCGCGCATGGCGGGCGGAGAGACACGCTCCGGGTTCGGAACCGAGGAAGCCGGGCGATCGGAGCCGGTGATCGACGCGTGGCGTGGGCCACAGTGGTCCTGTGAAGGTCCTCACAGTTGGGAATGGCGGAGCCGGGATAAGGGGGCCGCTCGCCGATCGCTAACAGTACGAGCGTTACGCTAAAATCCCACGTCAGAGCTACCGGCCGGTAGATTGCACTACTGCAATTCGAGGGCAAATTTTGCAGACTTAGCAAAGAGGGCGGAAAACCTAGCTCAGATTCACACTAACAACAGGTAGACGCCTATTTCTTCATGTGCCATCGTGTGGAAGTACACCCCAAGGGCCTAGCAAGCCTGCAAATCGCCGCTCCAGCAGTACGAGCTGTTTCGTAGCTCGACCGGGCGGCAGCACCGAACGAGGAAGTGGAGTCACAGATGTCGACCACCGGCACCCCGAGGACCACCGCGGAAATCCAGAAGGATTGGGACACCAACCCGCGCTGGAAGGGCGTCACCCGTAACTACACCGCGGAGCAGGTGTCGAAGCTCCAGGGCACGGTCGTCGAGGAGGCCACCCTCGCCCGCCGCGGCTCGGAGATCCTGTGGGATCTCGTCAACAACGAGGACTACATCAACTCCCTCGGCGCTCTCACCGGCAACCAGGCGGTCCAGCAGGTCCGCGCCGGCCTGAAGGCCATCTACCTGTCGGGTTGGCAGGTCGCCGGTGACGCGAACCTGTCCGGCCACACCTACCCCGACCAGTCGCTGTACCCGGCCAACTCGGTTCCGTCCGTGGTCCGCCGCATCAACAACGCGCTGCTGCGCGCCGACGAGATCGCCAAGGTCGAGGGCGACACCTCGGTTCAGAACTGGCTGGCCCCGATCGTCGCCGACGCCGAGGCCGGCTTCGGTGGCGCGCTGAACGCCTACGAGCTGCAGAAGGCCATGATCGCCGCCGGCGCCGCCGGTGTGCACTGGGAGGACCAGCTGGCCTCCGAGAAGAAGTGCGGCCACCTGGGCGGCAAGGTGCTGATCCCCACCCAGCAGCACATCCGCACCCTGACCTCCGCGCGTCTGGCCGCCGACGTCGCCGACGTGCCGTCGGTGATCATCGCCCGCACCGACGCCGAGGCCGCCACCCTGATCACCTCGGACGTGGACGAGCGCGACCGTGAGTTCCTGGACGGCACCCGCACCCCCGAGGGCTTCTTCGGTGTGAAGAACGGCATCGAGCCCTGCATCGCGCGTGCCAAGGCCTACGCCCCCTACGCCGACCTCATCTGGATGGAGACCGGCGTGCCGGACCTCGAGGTCGCGCGCAAGTTCGCCGAGGCCGTCCGTGGCGAGTTCCCGGACCAGCTGCTGGCCTACAACTGCTCGCCGTCCTTCAACTGGAAGGCGCACCTGGACGACGCGACCATCGCGAAGTTCCAGCGTGAGCTCGGCGCGATGGGCTTCAAGTTCCAGTTCATCACCCTGGCCGGCTTCCACTCGCTCAACTACGGCATGTTCGACCTGGCCTACGGCTACGCCCGCGAGGGCATGACCGCCTTCGTCGACCTGCAGGAGCGCGAGTTCAAGGCCGCCGCCGAGCGTGGCTTCACGGCCATCAAGCACCAGCGTGAGGTCGGCGCGGGTTACTTCGACACCATCGCCACCACCGTGGACCCGAACACCTCCACCGCGGCGCTCAAGGGCTCCACCGAAGAGGGCCAGTTCCACTGAGCCGTTCGAAAAACACAACTGGTGCTCGCCAAGGGAAGTGAGGTTCCCGACGTGAAAACCGACAATCCTCTACTCCGGTAGGGGTGTACTGCCCTCCCCGCTGAACAGCCCCGGCGGGGAGGGCATCCCTATACCTTGGACCATCGAAGGGCGCGCTCACACCGGAGCGACACCTTCGCAGACCAGCCACCCCAGAGCCAGACAACCCAGCAGGAGCGGGACGTGAGCAGCGAAAAGATCCAACGCGTCGGTGTCATCGGCGCCGGCCAGATGGGCGCCGGAATCGCGGAGGTGTGTGCCAGGGCGCACGTCGACGTACTGGTGTACGAGCAGACCCGGGAACTGGCCGCGGCGGGCCGCGCGCGCATCCTGCGGTCCCTCGATCGCGGCGTGAGCAGCGGCAAGATCACCGAGCGCGAACGCGAGCAGGCCGCCTGGCGGCTGCGGTTCACCTCCGACCTCGGCGACTTCGCCGACCGTCAGCTGGCGGTCGAGGCGGTGCTCGAGGACGAGAAGGTGAAGACGAGCATCTTCGCCGAGCTCGACAAGGTCGTCACCGACCCTTCGGCCGTGCTGGCCTCCAACACTTCCTCCATCCCGATCATGAAGATCGCGGTCGCCACGGCGAACCCCGAGCGCGTGGTCGGCATGCACTTCTTCAACCCCGTCCCGGTGCTGCCGCTGGTCGAGCTGGTCACCACGCTCAAGACCAGTGAGTCGGTCTCCGCGCGGGCCGAGGCGTTCGCGGGCGACGTGCTCGGCAAGCAGGTCGTGCGCTCGGCCGACCGCTCCGGTTTCGTGGTCAACGCGCTGCTGGTGCCGTACCTGCTGTCGGCGATCCGGATGGTCGAGTCCGGCTTCGCCACCAAGGAGGACGTCGACAAGGCGATGGTGCTCGGCTGCGCCCACCCGATGGGCCCGCTGGCGCTGACCGACCTGGTCGGCCTGGACACCGTGAAGTCCATCGCCGACTCGATGTACGGCGAGTTCAAGGAGCCGCTGTACTCGGCACCGCCGCTGCTGATGCGCATGGTCGAGGCGGGACTGCTCGGCAAGAAGACCGGCGCGGGTTTCTACCAATACAACAATCGCTAGATCTCTGAAGTCTCGCGTCCGAGCGTCCGTTGCCCGCGCCCGTGGCGAAGGCGCAACGGACACTCGGACGTGAGACGGGCCGCGACCGGTAGGAAACGGCGCCGGCGAACCTCGACGCGGAGTCGACCAGAAATCGGTGTCGCCGGGCCGTTGACGGCAATCGGCATAAGCTGCACAACAGCCGGGCCATGGTGACGGCTCGGCTGGGTATCCGGAGCGCAGCGCCGGGTCGATCCGTCGATCCCGGCAAGGGCCGCGCAGGTGATCGAAAGAAGGTATCCCGCTCATGGTGAACGTGACCGACGGCTACGGGTCGAGCATCCTCGGCTATCCCAGGATCGGGCCGCACCGCGAACTCAAGCGGGCCCTGGAGGCCTACTGGCACGGTTCGCTCGACCGAGAGAAGTTGCTCGCGGTCGGCCGTGAGATCCAGGAGACCCAGTTCAACGAGCTGGCCGCTACCGGACTGACCCAGGTGCCGGGCAATACCTTCTCGTTCTACGATCACGTGCTCGACAACGCGCTGTTGTTCGGTGCGGTGCCCAAGCGGTTCGAGCCGTATCGCGAGGGCCTGCATCCGCTGGACTTCTACTTTCTGATGGCGCGCGGCCGTCCGGACCTGCCGCCGCTCGAGCTGGTCCGGTTCCTGGGTACGAACTACCACTACCGCCAGCCGGAAATGGACGCCGACACCGAGTTCTCGCTGCACCCCGAGGCGCTGCTCGACGAATTCGACCGCGCGAAGGCGGTCGACATCGAACTGCGGCCGGTGGTCCTCGGACCGGTGTCGCTGCTGCTGCTGTCCAAGGCCGGGCACATCCCCGGCGAGTCGGGCGGATTCGACACGCTGAGCCTGCTGGACAAGCTGCTGCCGGTCTACGAGGAACTGTTCGAGATCCTCGCCAAGCGCGGCGCCACCTGTGTGCAGCTGGACGAGCCCGCGTTCACCAGCGAGCGCACGCCCGCGGAACTGGCCGCGTTCGAATCGGCCTATCACCGGTTGGGCAGGGCCCCGCTGCGTCCGCGCATCCTGGTCACCGGACAGTACGGCGATTTCGGTGAGGCGCTGGCCATTCTCGCGAGCACGAACATCGAGGCGATCGGCCTCGACCTCGCCAGTCACCGGATGCGCCCGGAGGATCTGGCCGAGGTGCCCGGCATCCGCCGCAAGCGCTTGTACGCGGGCGTGATCAGCGGCCGCAACGTGTGGCGCGCCGACCGCTACGTCACGCTGGAATACCTGAACGAACTGGCGCAGGTGTGCCCGGACCTGGTCGTCTCGACCGGGACCACGCTGCTGCACGTGCCCTACGACCTGCTGGTCGAATACGACATCGAGGGGCATGTCGCCGATCGGCTCGCGTTCGCGAAACAGAAGGTGGGCGAGGTGGTCTCGCTCGCCAAGGCGCTCACCGAAGGCCCGTCGGACAAGTGGCGCAAGCGGCCGACCGAGGTGCACTTCAAGCAGAAGCACGCGGTGCGGCAACGGGTCTACGCGATCACCTCGGACATGCGCTCGCGGGAGCCCTACGAGGTGCGCCGGGAAGCCCAGCAGCGCAAGCTGAACCTGCCTCCGGTGCCTGCGACCACGCTCGGCTCCTTTCCGCAGACCGCCCGGATTCGCCAGGCGCGCTACGAGCTCGGCGAGGGCAGGTTGTCCTACGAGGAGTACCGCAAGCGGATCGAAGCCGAGATCGAGGCGACGATCCGGTTGCAGGAGGACATCGGCCTGGACGTGCTGGTGCACGGCGAGCACGAGCGCAACGACATGATCCAGTATTTCGCCGAGCTGCTCGACGGTTTCGCGACCACCCGCTTCGGCTGGGTGCAGGTGTACGGATCGCGCTGTGTGCGGCCGCCGATCATCTACGGCGACGTGTCGCGCCCGGCGCCGATGTCGGTGGAGTGGATCACCTACGCGCAGTCGCTCACCGACCGGCCGGTCAAGGGCATGGTGACCGGGCCGGTCACCATGATCGCCCGCTCGTTCGTCCGGCAGGACCAGCCGCTGCACGAGACCGCCGACCAGGTGGCGCTGGCCATCCGCGACGAAGTGGTGGACCTGGAGAAGGCGGGCATCGCGATCATCCAGGTCGACGAGCCCGCGATCCGGGAGATGCTGCCGCTGCGCCCGGAGGGGCGCGCCGAGTACCTGCGCTGGGCGATCGGCGCGTTTCGTCTGGCCACCTCGGGGGTGCAGGCGGAAACGCAGATCCACACGCACATCGGGTATTCCGGCCGCGCCGAGGTGGTCGAGGCGATCGAAGAACTCGACGCCGACGTCACCGCCATCGTCGCGACGCGCTCGATCGAATGGGTGCTGCGTGCGTTGAAGGAGGACTGCGGCTCGGGGCACGGGCTCAGCCACGGCGTCGGCCCCGGCGTGTACGAGAGCCGGTCCGCGCGTATCCCGGACATCGACGAGCTGGACGAATTGCTCACGGCGGCAGCCGAAGCGGTGACGCCGCAGCGGTTGTGGGCGAATCCGGACGGCGGCCTGAAGACCAGGCACTACTGGCAGCTCGAGCCGTCGCTGCGCAACTTGGTCGCGGCGGCGCGCCGCATCCGCAGACGGGTGGAGTCCGCCGAGTGAGCTGAGGCGGAACGCGCCGAGGGCCGTCTTCGTTCGATCGAACGGGGGCGGCCCTCGGTGTTTTCCGAGACATATTTCAGTACAGTTCGTACTGTATCGTTGAACTATGGACACCGACAACGGCTGGCCGGAGTCACTGCGCGTCGCGCAGGTCAGGATCGCCCGCCCGACCGACCGGCTCGAGGAAGTGGTGCGGTTCTACGTCGACGGGCTCGGCCTGCGCGAGCTCTACCGATTCCGCGACCACGCGGGCTACGACGGCGTGATGCTCGGATTGCCCGGGGCCGGATACCACCTGGAATTCACCACGCATGTGGACGGCAGCCCCGGCGATGCGCCGAGCCGGGAGAACCTGTTGGTGCTCTACTTCACAAGCGAGTCGCACATGTACGACGTGGCGCAGCGGCTCGGTGAGTTCGGCGTCGAGCCGGTGCCCGCCGAGAATCCGTTCTGGGCGGCCAACGGCGGCTTGACGTTTCCCGATCCGGACGGTTGGCGCGTCGTGCTGATGCCGCGACCGGTCTTCTGATGGCGGGACGAACCCGCGACGACCGCATCGACGCCGCGGTGCTCGCCGCCGCGCGGGAACTGCTCGACGAGGTGGGATACGCGGACCTGTCCATCGGGCAGGTCGCGGCCCGTGCGGGTCTGCACCGTCCCGCGATCTACCGCAGATGGCCGTCGAAGCGGCACCTGGTGGTCGACGTCGTCGCCGAAATGCTCGGCTTGCGACCGACCCCGGACACCGGCGACCTGCGCGCCGACCTGAACCGCGCCATGCGGGATCTGGTCGCGGCACTGCGTGATACGTCGCTGCACCGGGTGTTGCCCGCGCTGGTCGCGGACCTGGCGGGTGACGAGCGGTTGCGCGCCCACTTCCTGGCCACGGTCTTCGAACCGCGGCGGCGGACCACGGCGACGGCGTTGCGCTCGGCCATCGCGCGCGGCGAAGTGGACCCGGGCATCGATCCGGATTTCGTGCTGGACGCGGTCGCCGCGCCGATCTATTACCGGGCGTTGTTCGGACACTTACCGCTGACCGATGAACTCGCCGAACAGTCGGTCACGGCAGTGCTGCGCGCGATCACTCGTTGACGGCAGGCAGCGCGCTGAGCGTCGCGAGCACCTCGGTCGCGGCATTGGCCACCGCTTCGACCTCGGCCATCGCCAGCGCGGCCGCCGTGGCGGCCCGCACGCGCGGCAGCAGTGCCAAGCAGGCCGCTGCGGCGGTACGGTCGGCCGGGGCGAGCTCGGCGTCGTCCTCGGCGGCGGATTGCCATGCCGCGGTGGCGATCACCTCGTGCAACCAGTTGAGCAGCTCCAAGCGCAGCGGTTGCGGATCGCGCAGCCAGGCGCGGACATAGGTCACGTCGGTGCGCTCGTGCAGCAGGGCGCCGAGCACGACTTCGGCGGCGGGCGCGGTGACCGAGTAGATCGAACCCTGGTGCAGCACCGCGGAGTACAGGAAGACGATGCCGCGCGCCTGGTCCTCGACAGCCGCGCTGATCAGGTCGGCGAGCATGGCGGGGGCATCGCTCGCGGATCCGTGGGCGTGCGCCAGCCCGGCCCAGTCCGTCTCGCGCAGCACGGTCGCCGCGCGTTCGTGGTAGATCGGCGCGAGCGCGGCCGCCGCCCGGACGCGAGCTTCCGCGTCCGTCGAATCGAGTGCGCGCTGGAAGGCCGCCAGCGCCACGTCCGGCTCGCCGAGTTGTTCGCTGAACACCCCGATATCGAAACTGGCCCGCGCGGCCACCGCGGGATCGTCCGAACCGGCCAGGGACCGGCTCACCTCCCTGGCCCCCGGCAGATCGCCCGCCTCGCTCAGATGCTGGACGAGATCGCCCGCGACGATGAGCGACTGATCCTCCGGCCAGCCGTCGATGACGGCGCGGTAGGCGGCCTTCACGCCGTCCAGATCGTCCTCGGAGCGCAGAAGGTAGGCCAGGTTGGACAAGGCGAGCCGGGCGATGTCGCCGGGGCCCGCGTCGATCGCGTGCTGGTAGGCCGTGCGCGCCGAATCCGAGTCCCCGCGCTTGGCGCGCGAGTAGCCGAGATTGATCCACGCCCGCGGCGCCGCGTCGGGATGGCCGGATTCGGCGGCGCGCTCGTACATCGCCTCGGCTGCCGCCGTGTCGCCGCGCTCGGCCAGCAGCAGGCCCAGGTTGTAGGCCGCGCGCGGCCCGGCGTCCTCATGGCCGGAATCGACCGCGACGTGGTAGGCGCCTTCCGCGGCCGGTTTGTCACCCGCCGCGCTCAGCAGTCCGCCCAGCTCCGCGGCGGCCAGCGGCGCCCAGTTCGGATGGCCGGAGGCGATCGCGATCTGGAACGCCTCGCGCGCGGCCGCCACGTCGTTGCGCCTGCGGTGCATCTTGCCGAGGTCGAAGGCCAGGTCCGGCGGCCGCTTCAGCATTGTTCCCATTCCAGCCTCGGCACCGAGTGGTGCGGATCCTTTTCCGAGAGTTCTACATCGGCGCGCGATTCATGGCTACCCGTGGCGTGGGATAGGCCCGGTGCGAGACGGTTCAGTCGGGGCCGATCTCGGTGGCCAACGTGCGCAATCCGGCAATCAGCTCGTCGGGCGACGGCGCGTGGTCGGGATCGACCAGCCACTGGGCCATGAGACCGCCGATCAACGCGTGCAGCACCGCGCCCACGGCGCGGTCGGCCTCCGCGCCGCGGCTCGGGCCGAACAACTGCCAGAGCTGCTGGCGCGCGTGTTCCTCCGCGGTCGCCAGCTCCGCGCGTACCTCGGGGGAGTGCAGCGCCTGCGCGAGGCCTTCGATATTCGCTGACCAGAGCGGCCGGTCCTCGGTGAACGACGCGATGAGCTTGCGCCAGAAGACTTCCAGGCGCGCCGCGGGCGTAACGAGGTCGTCCTGCGGCAATGCCTCGGCGATTCGCTGCACCGCCTCCGCGCTCGATTCGATCATCGCCTGGTTGAGCAGCTTGTCCCGGGTGCCGAAGTGATAGTTGATCGCGGCCAGGTTGCTGCCGGAGGCGGCGACTATCTCGCGCACGGTCGTGCGTGCGTAGCCGCGCTCGGCCAAGCATTGCTTGGCCGCGGCGAGCAGGTCTTCGCGGGTTCCCACTCCAGCACCTTAGCAAGGGGCCATACGTGCGTTTATAACGTAAGTTTCAAACAGACGTATGTGACAAGCGTTTGAAACGTACGTATGGTGGGGTGCGTCCGCACGAGAAGGAACGAGATGATGACCGATCACCGCCCCCTGTCCCCCTTCGAAAGCAGCTACTTCGGCTCCGACACCAGAATCGGCAGCATCCCGGTGGGTGGCATGCCGCTGTTCATCGGTTCGACCGTGCAAGGCGTCCTCGACGTGTCCGCGCTGCGCCGCGTCCTCGCCGAACTGGCGGCCGCGCACCCACTACTGCGCAGCCAGGTGATCGACGCCGAAGGCGCGAAATGCTTCCGGCGCGACGAGTCCTATCGGCCGCGCTTGACGATCACCGGGGGCGGCGAGCCGGAGTACCTGGAATTGGTGAACACCCCCCAGGACTGGACCGGCGGGTTGTTCCACGCGCATCTCCTGCGCGACGGCGACCACGATCGGATCGTGCTGGTCATCCACCACGGAATCGCCGACGGCAGATCCGCTTTCGCGCTGCTCGCCGAGCTGTGGGAGCGCTACACCGCGCAGGTGACGGGCGCGCCTGCGCCACAGGCGAATCCGGATCAACGCTTGCCCGAGGCAATGGACACCGGGCTGGCGCGGATCGTCTCCGACGAGGAGGTCGCGGGCCTGCTCGACCTGATGAGCGCGGGCGTGGCCATGATGAGCCCGGATCTCGCGCCACGGCACCTGCCCGAGCTCGGCGACGGCGCGCACCGGCCGAACCGGTTGACCCTGGACCGGATCGAACTGGACGAGAGCGAGACCGCCGCGGTGATCGCCGCCGCCCGCCTCCACGGTGTCTCGGTGAACAGCTTGGTCACCGGAGCGGCGCTCGCCGCCTTCCGCGCGGAGCTGGAGCCGTCGGCGGGAGCGCTGCCGATGATCTGCGGTCACGCGGTCGACGTGCGCGCGGAACTCGTGCCGCGGCTGCCCGCGAGCACCGTACTGAACTGCGTGTCGGGAGTGGGCACCTACGCGCTCGTAGAACCGGAAGCCGATCCGATCGCGCTGGCGCATACGGTGGCGTCGGGCATGCGCGCCTCGGTCGAGCGCAGAGAAGCACTGCTGGTGATGCTCGCCGCCCAGCGGGTCACCGACCCGGTGACCGCCGCGCTGTTCTCCTCGCCGAACACCTTCGCCATCTCCAATATCGGTCGCCTGCCCGCGTTCTCGACCCCACCGGGACTGCGTATCGTCCGCGACGACGTCTTCGCCATGACGGTGGGCATGCCGCCGAAGCTGACGGTGTTCACGGTCGGCGACCGGATGACCATCCAGGTGGAGTACGACACCGCACGGCACAGCCGGTCGCAGCTGGGCGCGGTGAGCCAGGCGCTGACCCGGACGTTGGCCGCCGTTCGCGCCGCCTAGCCACGCGCCGTCGCCGGTTCCCTCCGATGGCCTGCCAGTGCAGATGCCACGACGCAAGCGGGATGGGGCGGGTACGAACTCGACAGGCCGGCGACGCCCGCGATCGGCTCCGGTCGCGGTCTCACTCCGCGGGCGGCTCGTGACGGTCGGCCAGGCGAATGGTCAACTTCCTGGCGAACTTCCGGCGGCGCTTGGGTGAGCCGGTCCGGCGATCGATGTCGGCCTCTACGTCGGCCGGGACGTCATAGCGGCGGATGTAGGCGCCGGAGAACGCCTGCACCGTCGCGGTGACCGGAATGGCGAGCAACGCGCCCGTGGCGCCGAGCAGCGCCGCGCCCGCCAGCACCGCGCCGAAGGCCACGGCGGGGTGCATGTCCAGGGTGGTCGCGGTGATGCGCGGTTGCAGCACGTAGTTCTCGAACTGCTGGTAGAGCACGATGAAGCCGAGGATCCACAGCGCCGTGCTCGGCCCGTGCACCAGACCGACGATCACCGGAAGCGCACCGGCGAGATACGTGCCGACCGTGGGGATGAACTGCGAGACCACACCGACCCACAGCGCGAGGGCGAACGCCGACGGCACGTCCAGCAGCCGCAGCATGACGTAGTGCGCGAGTGTCGAAGCGAGCGCGAGCAGTGCGCGCGAGTAGATGTAGCCGCCGGTCTTGTCCACCGCGATGTCCCAGGCGCGCAACACATGCCGCTGGCGGCGCGGCGGCAGGAGCGAGCAGACGGCGGTGCGGATCCGGGGGCCGTCGGCGGCGAAGTAGTACGTGAACAGCAGGATGCCGAGGATCTGGAAGAGCGCGCCGATCGCGGCCGTGCCGATGCCCCAGACGTTGCCCGCCAATCCGGTGAGGTAGCCCTCCAGGGTCGAGCTCCAGTCGGTGGCGTACTTCTGGATGTCCGTACTGGACAGGTCCTTGTGGAAGGTGTGATTGATCCAGTCCACGCCGCGGTCGGCGTATTCGGGGGCGTGCTGCACCAACGTGGTGACCTGCTCGACCAGCAGCGCTCCGAGCGTCCAGAAGAAGCCGACGACGAGTGCGGTCAGGACGAGGAACACCAATCCGGTCGCCGGACCACGCCGCATGCCGCGCCGCGCCAGCCAGTTCACCGCCGGTTCGATCGCGAAGGCGAGAAACAGCGAGACGAGCAGAATCGTCAGCAGACTCCGCAGTCGCTCGAGCACCCAGAAGGCCGCCAGCAACCCGGTGACCGTCGCCGCGGCGAGCAGGAACGCGCGCGGCAGCCACGGCGGCATGCCGCTTGCGGCGATGGCCGGTTGTGGCGTCTCGTCTTCGTCCTCCGCAGGCACAAGGCCAAGGTACCCACGCGACGACCGGTTCGCGCACGACACCGCGCGGCCGCACCGGTGGAGCGAGCGGGCTCACATGGTGGAGACGTCGATGACGAACCGGTAGCGCACGTCGCTGGCCACCACCCGGTCGTAGGCGCCGTCGATCTCGTCGGCGGCGATCAGCTCGATCTCGGCGCCGATGCCGTGCTCGGCGCAGAAGTTCAGCATCTCCTGCGTCTGCGCGATGCCGCCGATCATCGAGCCCGCCAGGGAGCGGCGGTACCCGGCGAGGTTGAGCGCCTTGACGCTCAGGGGCTTCTCGGGCAGGCCGAGGACCACCAGGGTGCCGTCCAGGTTCAACAGGCGCAGATAGTCGTCCATGGGCAGGTTCGCCGACACCGTGTTGAGGATCAGGTCGAACCGGCCGCGCAACTCGCGGAAGGTCTGTTTGTCGCTGGTCGCGTAGTAGTTGGTGGCCCCGAAGAGCTTGCCGTCGTCCTGTTTGCTCAGCGAGTGGCTCAGCACCGTGACCTCGGCGCCCATCGCGGCCGCGAGTTTGACCCCGACGTGGCCGAGTCCGCCCATGCCGATGATCGCGACCTTCTTGGCCGGCCCAGCGCCCCAGTGCCGCAGCGGCGAGTACAGCGTGACGCCCGCGCACAGCAGTGGCGCCGCGACGTCCAGGCCGATCCCTTCGGGGATGGCGACCACGAAGTTCTCGGTCACCACGATCTGCGTGGCGTACCCGCCGAGGGTATGGCCGCCGGGCTCCACCGCCGGATCGACCGGGGTGTTGTAGGTCATGGTCGCGCCCGCGGTGCAGTACTGCTCCTCGTCGGCGAGACAGGGCGCGCAGACCCCACAGGAATCGACCATGCAGCCGACGCCGACGCGGTCGCCGACCCGGTGCTTGGTGACCGCGGATCCGACCGCGGCGACCACGCCCGCGATCTCGTGGCCCGGCACGCAGGGGTAGCGGGTTCTGCCCCACTCGTTGCGGGCGGTGTGGATGTCGGAGTGGCAGATGCCCGCGAACTTGATGTCGATCAGCACGTCGCGTGGACCCAGGTCCCTGCGGTGGATCGTGACCTTCTCGAACGAGCCATCGGCGGTGGACAGGGCATAGGCGGCGGCAGTACTCATGAGGACATGCCTACCGTCGCATGGGTGCGGTTGCCAACTGTGACACGGAAAAGGCACGCTCACGAGCTATTTTTCCGGCGGGCTGCACGGTTCGATGATCTTCGGCGGCGCGCACCGGCGACAATGGATTCGGGAGGTTCGGCCGAGGCGGGAGAGCCATGGACGAAAAACGGCAGCAGTGGATCGGGGCGCGTCGCGCGCCCGGTGGTGGCCGGGTGTTCGTGCTGGTCGTCACCCTCATGCTCGTGGTCGCCGCGTTCCTCGGGTATCGCGGCGATCTCCCGGACCGCGACCGGCCCGGCCCCGCCGGGACGGCGGCCTCGGTCGCGTTCGTCCCGCCCGAGCCGCTCGACGCGGGACTCGTCACCGCGGTGGTGCGCCCGGCGCTGGTCAACATCAACGCCTCTGCCGAGCGATCCGGGCCAGGTGCCGCGGGCTCCGGCATCGTCCTCACCGCCGACGGCGAGGTGCTCACCAGCCACCACGTGGTCAAGGGCGCGGACACCGTGACCGTCACCGACGTGGGCAACGGCAAGGTCTACGACGCGGCGGTGCTCGGCTACGACGCCGACGCCGACATCGCCCTGCTGGACTTGGCCGCGGCCAACGCGCTGCCGACCGCGACCATCGGCAGTTCGGCCGGATTGCGGCTGCGTGAGGAGCTCTTGGCGATCGGCAACGCGGGCGGGACCGGCGGCACGCCCACCGCGGTGCACGGCCCGCTCACCGACCTGGACAGCGCGATCGTGGCGATCAACGCCGCCGATCTGTCGCGCAAGGCGCTCAACGGGATGCTCGAGGTCGCGGCGGCGGTCACGCCGGGACAGTCCGGCGGAGCCCTGGTCGATCACAAGGCGTCCGTCGTCGGCGTCATCGCGGCGGCGTCGGGCGACGGGGCGCGCACGGCCGACCACCCGGCCAACGGCTACGCGGTGCCGATCGATGCCGCGATGCGAGTGGTCCAGCAGATTCGCTCCGGCACCCCGACCGACACCGTGCACATCGGCCCAACGGCCACGCTCGGCGTGCTCGTCTCCAACGCGCTTCCGGCCGGTACCGGAGCGCGTGTGGACATGGCGATCTACGGCATGCCCGCCTATACCGCCGGTCTGGCCGCCGGGGACGTGATCACCTCGCTCGACGACCACACCGTCAGCAACGCGCAGTCGCTGCGCATCGCGCTGAACAGGCGCAAGCCCAACGAGACCGTCCGATTGGGCGTCACCGGCGCGGGCGGCGCGCGCACGGTGCCGGTGGCGCTGGTCGCGGGGCCGCCGAACTGATCCGGATCAGACCAGCGACAGCCAGTAGTCCTGGAAGCGCAGGAACACCAGCAGCAGCACGACCGCGTAGAACAGCGCGACGATCGTCCAGCGCCACTCGGCGAGCACCCCCAGCGGACCGCGCGAGCGCCCCCACAGCTGATCGGTGCACACCGCGAGCAGCGGCGTGATGATCGCCCACACCACCATGCAGTACGGGCACAGCGCGTTGATCCGGTACAGGCTCTGGAAGATCAGCCAGCAGATGAAGCCGACCCCGAGCAGGGTGCCCAGCCACAGCCCGCCCCAGACCCAGCGCGGGAAGCCGACCCCGGCTACCGACAGCACGCCGAGCGTGACGACGACCGTGAACCCGACGATGCCGATCAGCGGGTTCGGGAACCCGAAAACCGCGGCCTGATCGGTCACCATCACCGACCCGCAGGACAGGATCGGGTTGATGCTGCACGACGGCGTGTAGCCGGGATCGGTGAACAGCTTGAACCGTTCCACGGTCAGCGCCACGGCGGCCAGCCAGCCGGCCAGCCCACCGATCAACAGGACCCACGCGGCCCGGGGCCCCGCGGTGATCACTGGCCCGCGGCGGCGCTGATCACGGGTGCGAGACCGCCTGCGCCGAAGACCTGCTGGCTGGACTCGACCTTCTTGCCGTTGACGAACACCGACGGGGTCGACTGGATACCGCTGTCCAGCACTTCCTTGGTGCGGGCCTGGACGTACTTGTCGTACTTGTGGTCGGTGATGCACTGGGCGATCGCGTCGTCGGTGTAACCGGCGCTCTTGGCGATCTGGACCAGCTGATCGTCGGTCAGGCCCGCGCCGCCCTCCGGGGGCTGCTGGGCGAACATCGTCTTCAGCCAGGCCTGGTACTTCGACGGGTCGGCCTCCGCGACGCAGTAGGCGGCGTTGGCCGCGCGCGAGGAGTAGCGCGTGGTGGACGCCTTGTCCAGGAAGGCGATGATGTTGTACTCGACCACCGCGGTGCCGTTGGCCACCGCTTCCTCGAGCACCTGTCCATTGGCCGCCTCGAAGGCCTTGCACGCGGGGCACTGGAGGTCGGCGACGACCCGCACGGTGACCTTCGCGTCCGGCTTGCCGACGCGGACGGCGCCGTTGTCGGTGATCGAGGCGGGTACGGGGCCCGCATTCGCGGTGCCGGTGGCGGCGATGGACGGAGTGGGGCCGGGATCGTCCTTGTGCGCCTTCTTCACCGCGATGCCGATGCCGATCGCCGCGATCAGCGCGACGAGCACGGCGGCGACGCCCACCTGGATCAAGATCTTGCGGTTGCGGTCGGCGCGTTCCGCCGCCAGCAGCGGGTTCGACTTCCCACCCTGGTTCTTGCTCACCGTGCGCTCACCACGCCTTTCGCTCGCCGGACGGTTTCTGCCGCCACGATCGTAGATCCGCCGACCATCTCCCCGCGTGATCGGCCCACAGCCGCCATCATCGTCGGCCTACCTGAGAGATTCCGTAAAACAGGGCGTAGCGGCGCTTCGGAAGGCGCCGATACCGGCCGGGGGCAGGCGGTATGAATGGTGGGATGACTGTTCTCGGTGTTGTGTTCCGCCCGCAAAATCCCCCCGAACTGCTCCGCGAGGCGACCCGCGTGGCCGAGACGACGGGGCTGGAGGAATTGTGGCTGTGGGAGGACTGCTTTCTGGAAAGCGGGATCGCCACCGCCGCAGCCGCGCTGGCCTGGACCGAACGGCTGCGCGTCGGCATCGGGCTGTTGCCCGTACCGTTGCGCAACGTCGCGCTCACCGCCATGGAAGCGGCGACGCTGCATCGGCTGTTCCCCGACAGGCTGATCCTCGGTGTCGGGCACGGCGTCCAGAGCTGGATGGGGCAAGTCGGCGCACGCGTGGAGTCGCCGGTGACCCTGCTCGGCGAGCACCTGTCCGCGCTGCGCGCGCTACTGGCCGGTGAGCGGGTCACCACCTCGGGGCGCTACGTGCACCTCGACGCCGTCGCACTGGACTGGCCGCCCGCTCGAGCGCCGAAGATCTACGCGGGCGCGCGCGGCCCACGGTCGATCCGGCTGTCCGGCGAGCACGCCGACGGCACCCTGCTCGATTCCGTCACCGACGCCGACGGCGTACGCGCCGCCCGCACGCTGATCGATGCGGGTCGCGCCGCCGCGGGCCGCACCGACCGGCACGAGGTGATCGCGAATCTACTCGCGGTGACCGGTCCGGACGCCGAGGCTCGCCTGGCCGCCGAACGGACGCCGGAGCACGCGCCCGGCGCGGGCGTCGCCGGTGACGCGCACGCGGTCGCCGGAGCCGTCACGCGGCTGGCCGAGGCGGGCGCCGACACGGTCGTCCTGCAGACCACCGCCGACGACACCGACCCGGCCGCGTTCATCCGCTTCGTGGCGGAGGAGGTCAGGCCGCTGGTCCGCTGACGTTATGCCCGCGCCAGCCGCCGCTTCTGCTGTTCGACGTCGAAGGTCGCCGGGGGCCAGTCGAGGTCGAGCCGCTCGAGGGCCGCGATCAGCAACTCGGTGACGGCGAGGCGGGAGAACCACTTGCGGTCGGCGGGCACGACATGCCAGGGCGCGTACTCGGTGGACGTGCGGTCCAGCACCGCCTGGTACGCGTCCTGGTAAGCGGGCCAGAACGCGCGCTCGTCGATGTCGGACGGGTTGAACTTCCAGAATTTGTCCGTGCGTTCCAGCCGCTCGGCCAGACGCCGCTTCTGTTCGTCGAGCGAGACGAACATGGCCACCTTCACCAGCGAGGTGCCCTCGTCCACCAATTCCTGCTCGAACGCGTTGATCTCGTCGTAGCGCGGCTCCCACACCGTCGGCGGCACCAGATTGTGTACCCGCACCACGAGCACGTCCTCGTAATGCGAGCGATCGAACACACCGAGCTGACCCGCGCGCGGCAGTGCCTTCCGGATGCGCCACAGATAGTGATGGCGGCTCTCCTCCGGCGTCGGCACCCCGAACGCGGCGTGGTCCACGCCCTGCGGATCGACCGATCCGATGACGTGCCGGACGATGCCGCCCTTGCCCGCTGTGTCCATGCCTTGCAGGATCAGCAGCACGTTGCGCCGGTCGCCGCCGGCCCGGCCGTTGGCGTACAGCTTCTCCTGCAGATCCGACAGCACCTGGGCGCGTTCGGCGAGCAAGGGCACGCCCGCCTTCTTGCCGCCGGTGAACCCCGGCGTCCCGGAGGTGTCCAGCTCGGCTACGCGCAAGCCATCGGCTCGCATGGCCTCGGTGGGCGGCACCGTCCACAATTTCGGCATGGCTCCAACCTAACCGCGTGGCGGTTCGGCCACGTCACACTTGCGCGAGCCGCAGTAACTGGGTGGCGAATTCCTCGTCCGCCACCGGGGTGAGGATGAGATCGTGCGCGGTGGTGAGCAAGTAGCGACCGTCGCCGGTGAAGTCCAGCCAGGTGCGATGGCGGGTGGGCGGGGACATCGGGTTCTCCGGCTCCACCGTGACGGTGATGAAGCCACGCCCGTCCACCGGCTTACGCAGGGTTTGGCGGAACTTCGCCGCGCCGCGATGACCGTTGGTGACGAACGGCTCGGTGCGATCCGAATTCAGCACCGCGTCCTGCGGCTCCCGCATCGGGGCGAGCTTGCCCGGTCGCGCCGAGCCGATGATCTGCACCAAGCGTTCGCCCACGGCACGGGCGTGGCACATCTGTACGGTCACCCGGTCCGGTGTGGCGACCAGGATGCCCGCGTGGTTGTGCACCACCGCGGCGAACGCGAGGATCCGTTCGGTCTCGGACCCGCTGCCGTTGCGCGAGAGCGCCGAACGCTCGCCCGAGACGGTGATGGTGGTCGCGTCGTTGCGCGCGCAGAGCACCAGCGCGGCGGCGAGATCAGGATCGGCTTGGCGGGCGAAGCGCTGCGGCAGATGGAGGGCGTGGTACTCCGACTCGGTCCGCGCGGTGGCCGAAGGGACCATGTTGACCGGGTAGGGCCTACGGTCCAGGCTCGTTTCATTCGTCCAGACATGCGTGAACTCGTCCGGGGTGAGCACCCATTTCACCGTGCGCCGCCTCCGCGCGCGGAATCCGGATCGCCGGGTGCGTTGTCGGCCGCCGAACCTTCCTGCGGCCGGGGGAATCGGGGAACGCGGTCGCCGGTGGCGGGCATCGTCGGGGTGTAGACGTAAGTCATCGTGTCCCGGACATCCGCTTCGATGTCTGCCGCCGCACTATCGTGTTCCATCCTACGTTTTCCACCGTAAACCGCTTCTGCGGCCGGGTCCGCCAGCGGCCGATACCGCTGCGGCGGCGCGATCGCGCCCCGGACCGTCTGCGCGGCATCGCTATTCAACTCCATCAGCCGAGCGACCGCCCGGCACACGTCGTGCGTATCCCCGCCCGCGCGGACGAACTGCCTGGTCGCGCTCACCGCGGCGTCGGCTGCCCGGCCCGACCAGCGCGCGAATTCCCGGTTGGTGGCATCGGAGAAGGCTTGGAACGCTTCGGCCACCGCGGTCGCGTTGGCCTGCCATGCCGCGGCGATCCGGCCCAATGCGGCCGGATCGAGCGCTTCGTGCACCAGCTCCCAGATCTGCTGGTGGGTGTAGGCGCCGAACAGTTCCCGATCCGGCGCGTAGGCGGGATCGGTTGCGTCGTCGGTGAATCCGGCCAGTTCCTGCCGGATGCCGTCGGCGGCGGCGCGTGCCGTGGAGTCTGCCATCCGTCGTCCCCCTCAGTCGGTCCCGGCGCGCGGGTGCGCGCTCAACGGGGCTCCAGATAGTCGGCGACCAGCCGCAGTGCGGCCTGATTCGCCGCCTCGGCGTCGGCCAGCCGATTGGCCGCAGCGAGATACGCGGCCTTGAACAGCAGCGCCGTTTCCTGGAACGCGGCCAGGGTGTCCAGGTATTGCCTTCCCTTGGCGGAGAACCCGCGGGTGAGGCCGTGCCCGGTCGGCAGATCGGGGAAGCCGGTCACCTCGGTGACGAGGTGTTCGCCCGCCATCGCGCGGCCCAGATCGTCGACCAGTTGGTCGCACGCGGCGGCGAGATTCTCCGCGACCGCCGTGTCCAGCTCGAACCTTTCGCTCCCGCCCGCGCCGATGGCCGCCGCGTACAGCTCGCGCGCCGTCCCCTGTCCGGTATCGGGTACCGCCACGTGGAAGCCCCCTTCCGCTCGGTCCTGTTCGTACCGCGCTGTACTGGATTCGCACTTTACCGGGCGGTTCAGCGCGGCGGACCGCCTCGGTACGGGCTTGTGTGAAGGCCTCTGCGCCCGTCTCCGCCGTTGTTACACTGACCAGCGGTCCGAGGGGCGGTGTGGGGAAGGCGACCGGTGGCCGGAATCGATGGCGTAGTCCCGAAGTATCTGCAGATCTCGGGGCATCTGCGGGATCTGATCGAGCGCGGGGAGTTGGCTCCCGGCGCCGAGGTGCCGTCCGAGCGCGAACTCGCCGTCCGCTGGAAGGTCGCCCGGCCCACCGCCGCCAAGGCGCTGAACACGCTGCGGCAGCAGGGAATCGTCACGTCACGTCGTGGGTCGGGCACCTACGTGGCCGAACGCTCGGCGCTGATGCGCGAGAGCGCGCCCCGATACGGACCGTCCGCGTCCCAGCCCGATTCGGTGACCGTGCTGGGAGCTGAAATGGTGGAAGGACCGCAGGAGGTCACCGAATCGCTCGGTCTCCCAACGGCGAGTCCGGTGATCAGTGTGAAGCTGTTGTACGAGAACGGCTCCGGGGCGGTTCGGCTGGTCGCATGCTGGTATCCCGGTGAATTCGCCGCGGCCGCCACGCTGGTGCACGGGACGGTGCCCGTGCCGGGCGGAGTCGTGCGGTATCTGGAGGCCGTGATCGGCCGCGCCGCCGCAGTCGTGCGCGAGAGCGTCGGCGCCCGGCTGGCCACGGATGACGAACGCCGCCGTCTCGCGCTCCCGCATCCGGCGGCGGTGCTGGTCGTGCACCGCATCCGTCTGGACGTCCGCGGCGTCGCGCTGGAGTACCGCCAGAGCGTCCACCCGCCCGGCCGCCCGATCATGGAGCGCGAGTATCCGGCCAGGTCAGCGACCGATTTCCGCCGTTGACACCCCTGTGCCGCAACTGGCATAGTCCACTTGTCGGAAGTATCGAAGGGTGGGAGGGGCGATGTCCGATCAGTTGACCGTCGGCGGCTGGGTGGTCGTGGGGGAGCAGTGCTCGGTCCGCTTGGCCCCGGTACCGCGCGACGACTTCCTGGCCTTCGTGTTCGAAAGCAGCGGAACCGAATTCGAATTGGCCTTGGCGCCCGCGATCCTGCACCGCATGGTCGATCTCGGGACCGCCCCGTCCGCGCCGTGACATCGGCGAGCCACCACCGCGGCGGATCGCCTTACGCGCACCGTGGGTCGCGGCGGTTCCTGCCGACGCCTGCGGAACAAGCTGATCTCGAGGCCGAAAAGTCAGTGCGGGTGCGTGCTTCGGCTATCTCCGCGGTTGTGTTCTACGCGTCGATGAAAAGGTCGTTGGCGAGCGCGCCGGAGCCCGGTACGACTCGGTAGTGGTCCAGATCGGTGCGGCCATGGGAAGCGAGGACATCCTCGTCCAGGAGCAGCCGGCCGGTGTAGGTCGCGGCGGGGCTGGTCACGATCAGCAAAGCGGCGTCCGCGCAGATGAACGGGTTGCGGGACGCGGCGACGGCTTCCGCGCCGCCGAGCAGATTGCGCACCGCGGCGGTGTCGATCTTCGTGCGCGGCCACAGGGAGTTCACGGCGATGCCGTAGGGCCGGAACTCGTGTGCCAGACCGACGGTGGCGATGCTGACACCGTATTTGGAGACGGTGTAGGCCACGCCGTTGCCTACGTGCTCGGGGTTCATGTTGAGCGGCGGAGAGAGGGTGAGGATATGTGGATTCCGCCCGGCCGTCGCCGAGGCGCGCAGATGCGGCAGCGCCAGCTTGGACAGCAGGAACGGCGCGCGGAGATTGACGGCTTGCATGTGGTCGTAACGCTGCATGCCGATCTGCTCGGCGCCGGTGAGATCGACCGATCCCGCGTTGTTGACCAGGATATCGATGCCGCCGAAGCGCTCTGCGATCCGATCGACCGCCTCCGCCATCGCCTTGTCGTCGCGGACATCCGCCACCAGCGGCAGTACCGCGCCACCCGCGGCCTCCGCTTCCGCGGCGGCCGTGTGGATGGTGCCGGGCAGCTTGGGGTGCGGCTCCTGGGTGCGGGCGATCATCGCGACGTTCGCCCCCTCCGACGCGAACCTGATCGCGATCGCCAGGCCGATGCCACGGCTCGCCCCGGTGACAACGGCGGTCCTTCCCGCGAGTAGATCCCCGGTGGCCTCTCCTCGGGCGGACGCGGGCGTGGGTAGGGGACTGTTCATGGCGGGGTCCTCTGGCTGGAATACGCGATCTTGTGGAGTGAGGCTAGCTGGCATTCGCCGGGAGCGTGACAGATCCGTTGTCCCCGAGCTGTTTACAGCGGCTTGCGGGCGGTTGCTCGCCGTGCCCGATGGGACGATCGAAGCCGGTGCGTCCATACGCGGCAGTGGTTGAAAAAGCAATTGGATTTTCTCGGCGATCCGGGGAACCGAGAGCAGTCGGGATGCGTCCAATAACAGTGACGACCTTTTGAACGATGCACAGGCGGGCCTGGGGGTGAGGGGATCGGTGCGATGTCGGACGCGAACAACGGAGGTGCGATGGCGACCCGGACGGTGCCGCAGCCTCCGTTCCCGCCGGGGTTGCTGGCCGATCTGCATGCCGGCAATGTGACGGCCGCGCAGCGCGAGCAGTTGTGGCCGATCGTCTCGCGTGATCCGCAGGCGGTGCGGTATCTGCGCGGGCTGGATGAGATCAGCGCGGAATTGGGTGCACTGAGCCGGGAGGAACGCGTCATCCACTCCATGCCCGAGGACGTCACCGCCCGGCTGACCGAATTCATCGAAGCGCTCCGATCACCCCAGGACACCACGGTCCACGCGATCGCGGGCGGGCGGGCGGGCGAGGCCCGGCTCGATATCGGATATTCCCAACGCGGCGCGGCTCCCTCGGTCGCTGTCGACGAGCACCGCCGCGCCAGGGCGCGCTGGCTCGCCGCGGCAGCCGCGGCGATCGTCGCCCTTGCCGCAGCCGGCTCGGCCATCTCGGCGATGGACGGCCGTGACCACCCAGCCCCCACCGCGCGACCCGCCATCGGAAACGACGAAGTCACCGCCACCATGGCCCTCGGCGCGCTGGGCCGCCACGCCGTCAGCGGCTCCCTCTCCGACCCCGAAGCGCTGCAACGCTGTGTCCACGCGAACGGGCTCGACCGCACCGTCCTCGGCTCGGCCGACATCGCGTTCCAGGGCGGCGACGCGGTGCTCATCCTGCTCAACGGCCCGCACCCGCCCGCCGTCACCGCGTTGGTCGTCGGAACCGGCTGCGATACCGGTGACCCGCAGCGCCGGGTATTGCATGACATCGGCTGACCGCGCGTGGCGGGTCACGTTCCACCGCCCACGGCCGCGCGCACGCCTGCGCGCGATAGGCTATGACAGTCGTCATGAACATGGGAGGAGAAAGGTGGCCGAAACGCCGCAGGCGCGGGATCGAATGGTGGCAGGCGCGGCCGACATGATCCGCCGCCGCGGTCTGAACGCGACCAGCGTGCGGGAACTGGCCAAGCACGCCCAGGCTCCGCTGGGATCCACCTACCACTACTTCCCCGGCGGCAAAGCGCAGCTGGCGGCCGAAGCCGTGCGCTTCGCCGATGCGCTGGCCGCCCGCAAACTCGCGCAAGGGCTGCCCGCCGGGCCGGTCGCGGGATTGCGGTCGTTCGTCGACATGTGGCGGAAGGTTCTGACGGACAATGATTTCCAGGCCGGCTGCCCGGTGCTCGCGGTCGCGATCGAGGGCCCGGGGGACGACGACGAGCCGCAGCGGGCCGCCGCGGCCGCGTTCGAGAACTGGACCGGCCTGCTGACGCGGTCGTTGCGCGACCACGGCGCGAGCGAGGCCGACGCCGAGCGGACCGCCACCCTGATCGTCGCCGCGGTCGAGGGCACGGTGGCGATGTGCCGGGTGGAGCGCAGCACCCTTCCGCTCGATCGGACCGTGGACAAGCTCGAGTTCCTGATCCGGGCCGTCACCGCGGAGGTCTAGTGCGCGGGCTTCGTCGCGCTGACGTACTGGAGCAGGCGATGGACCCGCTGGTCGATCTCCACCAAACCCTCCTCGGCGAACAGGGCGGGAAAGGTCCGGGCGCCGAACACCCGCAGCCCGCTCAAACCGCCGACCACGCGGCTCATCTCACCGATGGGGTTGGCCGCCCGGTGGCTGGTGGTGATGGCGATCCGGCCACCGGGAGCGAGAACGCGAATCATCTCGCGAGCGGCGACGAGTGGGTCCGGAATGAGGTAGAGCGCGCCGAAACAGCAGACCGCGTCGAAGGTTCCGTCCGCGAACGGGAGCCTGCGCGCGTCGCCGCGGAGATACCCGACGCGCGGTCCGGCGTTGTCCGCGACGGCGCGCGCCAGCATCGGCTCCGAGTAGTCCACGCCGATCGCATAGCCCTCGCCGGACAGCGCCTCACTCAGGTATCGGGTGAAATTGCCCGGTCCGCAGGCGATGTCGAGCACCTTCTGCGCGCCGCCGAGCCGCAGGGCGGTGACCGCGTCGCGGCGGTCGGACGCGGTCGTCCGCCCACTGGCGAGATAGAACAGCGCCGGCCGCCAGGCGCGTTCGTACACCGCGGCGAGCGCGGGGGCATTCATCGTCTTGCGTGCGAGATTCACCGGAGCGCGTCCCTCAGGCGCGGTCGACGGTGATCGTCATGCCCGCCGCGCGCAGTCGCTCGGTGAGGGCGTCGCCCATCGCCGCGGCCGGGGTGAGAATGCCCGCGAGTTCGGGTTGCTTCTCCGTGTCGAACGCCAGGCACAGACCGCTCTCGCCGAGCAGTACGGCGGTGGCCTGGTATCCCGGGTCGCCGGTGCCGGAGAAGGTGGCCACGTACTTCGCGCCCGAGGTGGTGTGCGCGAACGTCTTCATGCTGAACCAGCCGCTCTTGCGGGCCTGCTCGCTCGGTCCGGTGCCCGGCTTGGGCAGCACGCGATCGAGCAGCTTGCGACCCGCCGATGCCCGCGACAACAGCGCCCCCGCGGTCATGCCCGCCACGATGCCGCCCGCCATGCCCGCCGCTACCAGCGGCGCCACCCGGGACTTCCCCGCGCTCATCACTTCGCGGTAGCGGAAGTTCTTGCCGTACACCCAGCCGAGCAGGCCGTTGCTGCGGCGCACGATCTTGGTGTTGTGCGCGGCCATGACGAACGTGCTGACCCATCCGTCCAGGCTGGGATCGATCGAGCTCGCCCGCGACAGCGCCTGATCGGACTGGCGGCCGACGTCGGGATCCATCGACCTGTCCGGGCTCAGCGAGTACGGGTGCGACATCACCTTGCCCTTGGCCGGGTCGGCGGCGATCGCCTCCATCATGGCGCGGCCGGAATCGATGGTGCCGCCGCTGACGCCGCCCTTGAGCGAAGCCACCAGCGTGACGTCGACGAGCTCACCGGTGTTGTCCTCGACCGTGCGGCGGTAGAGCTGATACACGCTCAGATCGGACGGAATCGAGTCGTAGCCGCAGGAATTCACGATCTTCGCGCCCGTGGCGACGGCCTGTTCGTGATAGTTGTCGATGGCGTCGCGGATGAACAGCGGCTCGCCGGTGAGGTCGGCGTAATGGGTTCCTGCCTTCGCGCACGCCGCCACCAGCGGCATCCCGTAGCGCAGGTACGGGCCGACGGTGGTGACCACGACTTTGGTGCGCGCCGCCAGCTCGTCGAGCGCGCTCTGGTCTGTCGAGTCGGCCACCACCAGACCCCAGTTCGCGGCCGTCGAGCCGAGGTCGTCGCGTGCGGCGGTCAACTTGTCCAGCGATCGTCCCGCCAGCGCGATTCGCGCGGATTCCGGCGCGGCCTCGGTGAGATATTCCGCGGTCAGCTTGCCGACGAAACCCGTCGCGCCGAAGAGCACTAGGTCGAATTCCCGTGTGTCTGCCATGGTCTTCCGTTCTGCGGTCGTGCCGCCGTTCGGCGGCTACTTGGTGGTCTTCTTGCGCGGCCGTTGCGGCGCGGCGCGCGGGCGGTCGGCGAGCCAGGCGTGATGGGCCCGGCCGAGCTCGGTGACCGGTGGTTCGTCGTAGAGCCATTCCCTGGAGATGCGATGCCAGTTCGCGGTGCAGCCGAGGTGACCGAGCATGCCGAAGGTCAGGAAGTCGGCGCGGCGGGAGAAGAGGTGCTCCGGCGGCAGATTCTGCTGCTTCATACCGGTGAACTCGCTGGCCCTCGGATCGACCGCGAGCAGGAAGGCGCCGCTGGCGAGCTCGGGAGTGATGGTCAGTTCCTCGTCGATCAGACACCATTCCGAGGCGGCCAGTACGTATTCCAGGCACTCCTCGGCGCCGATCTCCTGCGGCGAATCGATGACGCCGCGTTGGATCATCAACTCGCGCAGGTCTTCCGCGCGATCTTCTGCCGCGGCACGCAGACAGACCAGCTCGAATTGCACGTGCTCGGCGTCCATGCGGTTGAACAATCCGAAATCCAGGAAGCCGACCCGGCCGTCGTCGGCCAGCAGCACGTTGCCCGGATGCGGGTCGCCGCAGAATTCGTTGAAGGTGAACAGCGATCCCACGTAGAACCGGTAGATGATCTCGCCGATCCGGTTGCGCTCCGCTTGGGGCAGCTGCCGGATCTCTTCGAAGCCCTTGCCCTCCACGTATTCGGTGACCAGCACCCGCGTGGTGGAGAACTCCGGCAGCGAGCGCGGGACGATGACGAACGGATGCCCGGCGTACAACTCGGCGATCTGCAACTGGGTGGCCGCTTCGGCCCGGTAGTCCAGCTCGGCCTCCATGTTCAGCCGCAGCTCGTCCAGCACCGCGGGCGTCACCCACGGCATCGCGGACTGGAGCACGCGCCGGAACATCGCGAGATTCTTCAGATCCGCGCGCACCGCGGCATCGATGCCCGGATACTGCACCTTCACCGCGACCTGGCGGCCGTCGTGTAGTCGCGCCCGGTACACCTGGCCGATCGAGGCGGCGGCGACGGGCTCGGCGTCGAACTCGGCGAAGACCGCGTCGAGCGGCTTTCCGAAATCGTCCTCGATCACCTGGCGCATGGCCGCGAAGGAGACCGTCGGGGCCGCGTTGCGCAGCACGGCCAGGCGTTTCTGGAACCGCTCCCGATGGTCCTCTGGCACCAGATCCAGATCGAGCACCGACATCATCTGGCCGAGCTTCATGGCGACGCCCTTCATGGTGCCCAGCACCGTGACCACCTGCTCGGTGGTGCGGATCATCGATTCCTCGGCCATCTTCGCCCGGACGGCCTCGGATCTGCCCCGCATGGTCAACCGCGCGCGCTGGGTGCGAAGCACCGAACTGGCTGCCACCGCGCCCAGCTTCGTGCCACGAGCAAGCCGAGAGGTCGGTACTTGCTTCGCCATCGAGGTACCTCCGTTGGTGCCGCGGTCGGAGCGACGGACGCGGGCGGCAGCGTGCGGGACACCCGCACGGACCGCCGTCGAGTACGGCGCCTGCGGTGACGCAACGCACTCGGCGCACCGCTCGGGTTCAGACTAGCCAAGGATTCGGCAAAGTCGAGAGTGCTGGTGAACTTTTGCAAGCGCTCCAGCTAGCACCAGGGCCGATGGCTCGATTCAGTCTTGCGCCGGCGTCTCGGGGGCGGGCAGCACATGCTGCTGCGCGTTGAACGCGGCGGGCGAACCGCCCGCGCGGGCCATGCCCTCGATGGCGCTCCAGGCGAGCATGGTGAGGTAATCGATCACGTCCTCGCGGGACAGCGACTTGTTGGTGGTCCACCAGTGCGTGGCCAGCTGGATGCCACCGACCAGCACGTACGACGCCAGCGCGGCGCCCTCGGTCGCCACGCCCCGGTCCTTGGCGCGATCGGTGATCACCGCGCACACCACCTCGGCGAAAAGCTTCTCGAACTCCGCGAGCGAGGACTGGTCGGCCGAGCCGTTGCCCATGATGAAGCGGTAGACCTCGGGGTCCTCGTCGACCGTGCCGACGTACTCGGCCAGGGCCGAGCGCACCAGCTGGTATTCGTCCGCGTCCAGGCTGATCGCGCCGTACACCCGCGGCATCAGCGTGGTCTCGATGAACCGCTGCATGGTCGCGTGGACGAGGTCGTTCTTGTCGGAGAAGTAGCGGTAGAGCACGGTCTTGGAGACGCCGATCTCCGCGGCGATCTCGTCCATGCCCGCGTTGCTGCCGCGGGCGCGCACGGCGGCGAGAGTGCCGTCGACGAGTTCCTCCCTGCGGTCGATCTTGTGTTGCCGCCACCGGCGCTTGCGGCCGTCCATCCGGCCGCCGCGCACCGCCGACGGTCGCTCGCCGACATCGACAAGGTCTTCGGTGGACAGCGTGGGCTCCCTCGTTCGTAAGTGCTCCGGTAGCTACCAGCTTAGGTCCCCGATACCCGTGATATGCGCTTTTGAGCCCGGATGCGGTAGGAACCACAGTCCGGGCGTGTCCGGCGCCCGGCCCGTCCGGTTTGTGCGCAGGCACTCACCCCGCTCGCTCACTTCGCCGCGCACAGCAGAATGGGAGGCATGGAGAAAGCTCCCGGCAACACCGCGGTGCTGAACGCCCGGGGCGACCGCGCCGGAGACGCCGCCGCGCCCCTCGGCTTCGCCGCCGTGCTCGACGAGGCGGCCAAGCGTCGTGACCTCTGGCGGATGAAGGCGTTCGCCACCGGGCTGCTCGCCTTGGCCACCGCGATCTATCTGTTCTGCCGCTGGACCGAATCGCGCGGGGCGGGCGGCGACTGGGTCGGCTACCTGCGGGCCGCATCGGAGGCGGGCATGGTCGGCGCCCTGGCGGACTGGTTCGCGGTGACCGCCCTGTTCCGTCATCCACTCGGCCTGCCCATCCCGCACACGGCGATCATCCGGCGGAAGAAAGACCAGCTCGGCGCCAGTCTCGGTACGTTCGTCGGCACGAACTTCCTGGCGCCCGAGGTGGTGTCGGCCAAGGTGAACTCGGCGCAGATCTCCTGGCGGGTCGGGCGCTGGATGGCCGATCCGGGTCATGCCGCGCGCGTGGCGCAGGAGAGCTCGACCATCCTGCGCGCCGTCGTCGGCGTACTGCGCGACGAGGACGTGGAGCAGGTCATCGACAACACCATCGTCAAGCGGATCGCCGAGCCGCTGTGGGGTCCGCCGATCGGACGGGTGCTGGCGGAACTGCTCGCCGACAACCGGCAGTTGGCGTTGCTGGATCTGCTCGCCGAGCGCGCGCACCAGTGGGCGCTCGGATCCCAGGAGACGATCGATCGGATCGTGTTGCGGGACGCGCCGCAGTGGGCGCCGAAATTCGTCAACATCTTGCTTTCCGAACGGATCTACCGGGAACTGGTCGAGTTCACCTGGAAAGTCCGCTCCAATCCGGAGCACGAGGTCCGTCTCGCCGCGAACCGGTTCCTGGAGGAATTCGCCGAGGACCTGCAATTCGATGACGCCATGATCAAAAAGGCGGAGCGGATCAAGGCGCAGATCATGGGCCGGGAGGAGATCACCGGACTCGCGTCGGCCACCTGGCGCGCGGCGAAGCGGCTGATCCTGGAGTCCGCCGACGATCCGAGCAGCACGCTGCGGCGCAAGGTCGCCGAGAACGTGCAGCAGCTCGGCGAGCGCTTGCGCGACGACGCGGACATGCGGGCCAAGGTCGACAACTGGATCGATCGCGGCGCGCGCTACTTGGTGGAAAACTATGCCGGTGAGATCAGCACCCTGGTCACCGACACGGTTGCCCGGTGGGATGCCGAGGAAGCCAGCAAGAAGATCGAATTGCAGGTCGGCCGGGATCTGCAATTCATCCGCATCAACGGAACCGTCGTCGGTTCGCTTGCCGGACTGACGATCTACACGATTTCCCACTTGATGTTCGGCGGTTGATCCGCGGCGTGCGGAACGTTTGCCGAAACGCTGCTAGCAGACTGCTTGCAATAGCTAGCACCCTGACCTAGAATCGAATTCGTACAACCGCCAGAAGGTGAGTGATGGCTGACCAGCCCGAGGTTTCCGCCGAGTACACCGAGAGATCGGACGAGCATTCGTCCGGCATCGGCGAACGAGGGGGTCGCGTCGTCAGTGCGGCGCACGACATCGGAGGCTTCATCAGGGCGCAGCGGGAAGCCGCGCAAGTCTCGTTGCGTCAACTCGCCCAGCTGGCGGGGGTGAGCAATCCGTATCTCAGCCAGATCGAGCGCGGACTGCGAAATCCGTCCGCCGAAGTGCTCACGCAGATCGCGAAAGCGCTGCGGGTCTCCTCGGAGGTCTTGTACGTACGGGCTGGCTATCTCGAGCAGCGGCCGCACAGTCCGGTCCGGGACGCACTGCTCGCCGACACGTTCATCAGTGAGCGGCAGAAGCAGGTGCTGCTGGACATCTATGAATCGTTTCGCCGGGAAAACGGAGGAAACGAGGTAGGGGGGGACGTATGGGACAGCGACGTTCCGCGCACGACAACCGAAACTCCGCCACGCCAGGAGAACGAAACACCATGACCGAGAAGAACGCCACCGTCACCAAGCCCCTGCTCGCCACCGTCGGCGCGGGTGACGCCCTCTACGCCGCCGTCAACGACGTTTTCGCGCAGGTGCGCGAGCGTGCGGCCGCCACCGAGGTGCAGGCCCGGGTGGAGGAGGCGCGCGAGCGCTTCGCCAACGTTCCCGCCGACGTCCAGGACCGGTTCGAGTCGCTGCGTGAGCGGCTGTCCGGCCTGCCGTCGGAGCTGCCGGACGACCTCGCCGAACTGCGCGAGCGGTTCACCGCCGAGGAGCTGCGGGCGCTGGCCGAGAAGTACTACCGGCAGGCGCTGGACATCTACGCCGACCTCGCCGTCCGCGGTGAGGAGACGATCGAGCGGCTGCGCGCCAACCAGGTCGTCGACGAGCGGATCGGCAAGGTCGAGACGCTGTACGGCGACGCGGTCAGCCGCGCCGAGGACGTGCTCGGGCGCGTCAACGGACTGATCGGCCGCCCGGCGAAGGAGGCCGAGCTCGCGGCCGACGAAGAGATCGACCCGGCGCCGGTCGTCGAGGCCGAGGTCGTCGAGGTGACCACCGAGGCCACCCCGGCTCCGGTCGTGAACGGTGAGGCCAAGAAGGCTCCGGCCAAGAAGGCCCCCGCGGCCAAGAAGGCTCCGGCCAAGAAGGCCGCTCCCAAGAAGCCCTGAACGGCCCGCGGCTGAAGCGATTCGACGCCCTCGCGCACCCCTGGTGTGCGAGGGCGTTGCTTCTATGATGGGTGAGGTGAATATGGTGCACGGATTGACCGGGATGATCCTGCTGGTGCTGTGGCTGGCGGCGCTCGGTGCGACGATTTTCGCGCTGATCCACGCCGTGCGTCAGCGTCCGGACGCGTTCACCGCGGTGGACAAACTGACCAAGCCGATCTGGCTGGCGATTCTCGGGGCGGCTGTGCTCGTGCTCCTGCTCTCCCCCGCGGGTCTGGGCCTGCTCTCCTTCGCGGCGATCATCGCCACGGGCGTCTACTTGGCCGACGTCCGGCCCAAGGTGGACGAGGTGCAGCGGGGTCCGCGCTGGTGAGGGCGGAGTTCGCCGACAGGTAAGGGTGCTTGCACTAGCAAGCGGCGCAAATCGGGGTTACTGTATCTAGCAGTAACACAAAGGAGTGTCCGATGCGTGCCATGCTGCCGACCGCGTTGACGAGCTTCCGGGGCCTGCTCCGGAGCTGGCGCGACGCGCACAGCGCCGACTTGCGGTCGCGTACCTACCAGACCGCCGCGTTCAACCCGCCGACCGCGCCTCGCGAGGTGATTCCGGTCCAGACCGGTGACGGCGTCCGGCTGCGCGTACACGCCTACGGCCCGTCGGATGCCCCCGTCATCGTGCTCGTCCACGGGTGGACCTGCTGCCTGGAATACTGGAATCCGCAGATCAACGCGTTCGCCGGTGACTATCGGGTGATCGCTTACGACCAGCGCGGTCACGGCGAGAGCGAATACGGGTCGAGCGAGCTGACCATGGAGCTGCTGGCCGACGACTTGGCCGCCGTGCTCGACGCCGCGCTCGCGCCCGGGCAGCGGGCCGTGCTCGTCGGCCACAGCCTCGGCGGCATGACACTGCAGGCCTGGGCGGGACGCTATCCCGAGCGGGTCGCGCATCAGGCGCTCGCGGTGCTGCTGACCAATACCGCGGCGGACCGGTTGATCCTGGAGACGACGGTCGTGCCGCTGCTGAACCGTCCGCTGCGGCTGCTGCAGTTGAAGGTGCCGCTGCCGTTCCTGTTCGGCAGGCTCGGGCTCGGCGCCCCGATGGTCTTCCCGCCCATCGCGCCGGTGCGCTGGCTGTTCGCGCGTCAGATCCTCAGCACCGCGGCCAAAGGCGAGCTGTTGGATTTCAGCATGGCCATCGTGCGGTCGTGTCCCGCGCGGGTGCGCGCCAAGTTCGGATTCCTGCTGGCCACGATGGATGTCGGGGAGTCGGCCCGGAATCTGGTGGTCCCCACGACGGTGATCTCGGGGCAGTTCGACGACATGACGCCGCCGGTGCACTCCGAGCGGATCGTCGAAATGCTCCGGCAGACCGGCAGTCTCGCGCGCTATCAGGTGCTGCCCACGGGGCATCTCGGCAACGCCGAGGCCTACGTGCGGTTCAACGAGGAACTCGCGCGCGTCCTCGCCGCCACGCGCAAGTCCAGCCGCGCCGACCTCGCGGGCTGACGCGCCCAGCCGCTCGCGCCGGTCAGGAGAAGACGACCGTCCGGCGGCCGTGCACCAGGACGCGGCCCTCCAGATGCCAGCGCAGCCCGCGCGCCAGAACCACCCGCTCGATGTCGCGACCTTGGCGGACCATGTCGCGCACTTCGTCCGCGTGGTCGATGCGGATGACGTCCTGCTCGATGATCGGGCCCGCGTCCAGTTCCGGGGTCACGTAGTGGCAGGTTGCTCCGATCAGCTTCACGCCACGGGCGAAAGCCTGGTGGTACGGGCGAGCGCCGACGAACGAGGGCAGGAAGCTGTGATGGATGTTGATCGCCTTGCCCGCCCAGTGTTCGCACAACTCGGCCGGCAGCACCTGCATGAACCGCGCCAGCACCACCGCGTGCGGATCGTGCGCGTCCACCAGGGCGCGGACCTCTTCGAACGCGGGACCGCGCTCGGCCGGGTCCTTCGGGAACGGCACGTGATGGAACTTCACCCCGTGCGCCTCGGTCATCGCCGCCAGATCCGGATGGTTGCCGATCACCGCCTCGATGGTGGCGGGCAGTTCACCGCTTGCGGCGCGTCCGAGCAAATCGTGCAGACAATGGCCGTCCTTGCTGACCAGCAGTACCGCGCGACGGCGCGCGCCGGAGTCCAGCAGTTGCCATTCGCTCTCCGGCCCCAGTTCCGCCGCCACTCCGGCGAACCGGTCACGCAGCTCCGCGATGCCGAACGGCACCGTCGCGGCCCTGATCGCCTGACGCGTGAAGAACCAGCCGGTATCCGCGTCGGAGTGATACCCCGCCTCCACGATCGAGCCGCCGAACTCGGCGATGAACGACGTGATCCGGGCGATGATGCCCGGCCGATCCGGGCAGCCGAGAGTCAGCACGTAGCGGCGTTCGTCCGAGACGGGTGGAGCGGAACTCATGGGGTTCATCCTCCCAGGTGCACCGCCGGGCATTCGCCGCGCCTTCGCCGAGCGCTCGACAAGGTGTCTCCGAGTGCGATCGCCGTCTATGATTGAAGGCAATGAAGGCAATGACGCTATTGCCGTCGACTCGGAGTGGGTGAGTGGATATGGCCAGGCTGACCGTTCGTGATCTACCCGACGAGGTACGCGAGGCACTGCGTGTGCGCGCGGCCCAGCATGGACGCAGTACCGAGGCGGAAGTCCGCGCGATCCTCATCGAAGCCGTCACGCCTGTGGCACAGGTCGAACTCGGGTCGTTGTTGGCGGAGATCGGTCGTGAGATCGAACTCACCGATGACGAGTTCGACGCCCTGAACGCCCGTGACCGACGGCCGATCCCTCCCATGGAGTTCGAGTGATCGTTCTCGACACCAACGTCATCTCCGAACCGCTGCGCAAGGCTCCGGACTCGCGTGTAGTCGCTTGGATCAATGCTCAACCTCTGCGCACTTTGTACCTGTCAGCTGTCACTGTGGCCGAACTCCGGTTCGGAATTGCCGCGATGCCTGCGGGCAGGCGGCGAGACACACTGCGCGACAGGTTCGAAACACGCGTGTTGCCTCTGTTCGCCGAGCGAATACTCGCTTTCGACCTGACCACCTCTGCGGTGTACGCCGAACTCATGGCGGCTGCGCGCGCCACCGGTGCGGCGATCGGGACTGCCGACGGCTATATCGCCGCGACGGCCAGCGCCGCTCGAATGGCCGTCGCCACTCGCGATACCGCGCCGTTCCGAGCTGCCGGGGTGCCCGTCATCGACCCGTGGGCCTAGCGCCCGGGCCGTTCGTCTGCGGCGCAGGTCGCCTGTCCCGTATGCGTCCGAGTCGAGCGGTGGTGCTCAGAGGTTGTAAAACGGTTCGGCGTAGTGGAATTCGCCGGCGATCTGGGAGTCGTAGGCCGAGAGGGAGCGGACCTGGAAGTGGCTGATCCACGACGGGTCGTCGGGGGTGATGCCGAGGCGGGCGGCGGGGACGAAACCGAAGCGCGGGTAGAACTCCAGGCTGCCGAGCAGGCCGATCAGTGGTTCGTCGAGGGCGTCCGCGGCGCCGAGCGCCGCGTGCATGAGGGCGGAGCCGACTCCGGCGCCCTGATGGTCGGCGAGAACGCCGATCGGGCCGAGCGCCAGCACGGGGAACGGGCCGACGGCGGCTCTGGTCAAGCATAGGTGGCCGACCACGCTGTCGTGCTCGATCGCCACCAGCGAGAGCGTCGGGATCCAACCCTCGTCACTGCGCAGCTGGGCGACCAGGTCGACCTCGGGCGGGTCGGCGCCGGGGCGGCCACCGGACGCGGCGGCGGGGGCATAGCGCGGTGCGAATGCGCTGCGATGCACCGCCGCGATGGCAGCGGCGTCGTCGACGCGTTCGCGACGGATCAGCACGGTCGTCTCCTCCCGAACGAAGTAGGGCCCATCCGCACACGTTAGTCAGCGACCGTGGCGTCACGTTGTCCGATGCGCCATCAGCTACGAGTGTGCGCGAACTGCCGCCAGGCGCGCAACGGAATTCGATTCCGGTGTGCCAGACTCTCACCCCATGGCAAGTTCCACGTCGCTGACCAGGGCCGAAGTGGCCGCCATGATCGATCACACGCTGCTCGCTCCGGAGGCGACGCCCGCGCAGGTCGGCGCGTTGATCGAAGACGCACGGACGCTTGGCGTCCTGGCGATCTGTGTGTCGCCGTCCATGTTGCCGGTGCGCGCGCCCGGACTGGTGGTCGCGACGGTCGCCGGATTCCCTTCGGGGAAGCATCATTCGCTGGTCAAAGGCGCCGAGGCGCGGCTCGCGGTGGATCAGGGCGCCGCCGAGGTGGACATGGTCATCGATGTCGGCGCGGCTCGCGCGGGTGATTACACGGCGGTGCTGTCCGACATCGTCACGGTCCGCGAGGCGATCGGGGATCGGGCGCTGTTGAAAGTGATCATCGAGTCCGCCGCGCTGCCGGACGAAGCGATCGTGCAGGTGTGCCGGGTCGCCGAACGCGCGGGCGCCGATTTTGTGAAGACCTCCACGGGATTTCACCCCGCGGGCGGCGCGAGCGCGCACGCGGTGCGGTTGATGGCCGAGACGGTCGGCGACAGGCTCGGCGTCAAGGCCAGTGGCGGCATCCGGACCGCCGAGGCGGCCGCGGAGCTGATCGCGGCGGGCGCGACCCGGCTCGGGCTGTCGAAATCGCGTGAAGTGCTCGATGGTTTCCCGAGCTGACCGTCAAAGCGCAAGGCCCGGAGGCCGTGCGGCGGTGCGCGTTCAGCAGCGCGTGTCGGAGCCGTTGCCCGCCTGCTCGAGCTGGGTACGCCCGCCGGAGAGGTGGACGTCGACGCCGGAGTCGGTGACCTTCAGGTCGGTCGCCGCCATGCCGAGCGGGTAGCTCTGCAGGCTCTTGGTGAACAGGTCGACGATGCTCTGCACCAGGTCGGAGGGCAGGCCGATGCCGAGCAACTCCGCCGACATCGTCTCCACCTTGACCATGCCGTTCACGATCTGCGGCTTCAACTGGAGTTCGGCGAAGCCGCCGAGCACCGACAGGGTGAGCATGCCGGTACTCGCCGAGGAACTCACCCCGCTGACCATGCCGCCGAGGGTCTCTTTGATCCCCTCGTTGCTCCAGGTGACGTCGGCCGAGGAACTGCCGATCTCGCTGCCGTTCTGGTCGGCGACGTCGACGTCGCGGAAGACGGCGTGCACCACCATCCCGACGGCGGGACCGAACTTGGTGTCGGCACTGTTCACCTTGACCGTCGGCACCTTGCCGTCGATCCAGGTGAGCAGCATCGGCTTGGGCCCGAAGCTCACGTCGATCTTCGACCCCATCTCCTTCTCGAACTGCGAGCTGATGCAGTTCGACACCGTGTGCCTGGCGTAGGCCTCGCCGCCGACCAAGACCGTGGCGAGCAGAATCGCTACCACGGTCAGGGCGATCAGCAGGGTCCGCCGGTTGATCGTCGAGGGCGAGGTTGCGTTCGTACTCATGGCCAAAATTCTTCCCGACCTTTCTGTGCCGTCTCTGAGGAGGTCGTGAGGGGTTCGAATGTGACATGAAGCACAAAAATCGAGCGTAGCCTGATGCCCATGGCCGGCGATGAGGCAAGCCGCGCGATCGGATCCGCGGAACAAGGATGGCGTGTTCTGCGCCGCTGGGCCGGTCGGCACGCCGGTTTCTTCACGACTCGCCAGGTGCTGCGCACCGGGTGCGGAGCGCGGGTGCGAGCAGCCCTTGGCGATGGTTCGGTGACGAGGGCCGGAGTCGGCATGCTCCGGTTGGCCGGGTGGCCGGACGGCCCGCTCGACGAGTACGCGATGTGGGCGGCCTGGTTCGACGGCGCCGCGGTCGTCTCCCATCAGAGTGCGGCGGAGTTGCACGGGCTCGGCAGCCTGTGCCCGCGGTTCCTGCACCTGTCGGCGCGTGCGGGACGTCCGCCGGTGACGCCGCGGCTGGTGGTCGTGCGCCGAACGCTGGCAGGCGCCGACGTGGAATCGGCGGGTGCGTTCCTGGTGACGACGCCGGTCCGCACGGTGCTCGACTTGGCCGAGGCCGATATCGGGCAGTCCGCCTTGAACGAGGTGGTGGCCGACGCGGTCGCGATCCACCGGTGCGCGGGCGAGGAGATCACCGACGCGGGTGCGCGCTTGTCGCCGCGCGCCGCGCGACGGGTATATCAGGCGCTTGCCGTAGCGTGACGAAACCGCGCTAGCTCGTACCGAGCGGCGCGACCGCCGACCACGGCACCGAGAGCACGCTGTCGCGCAGGCGGCGGCGGTAGTGGCGGATCGGGAAGCCTTCCGCGTGCAGCGCCCGCGCCGCCGCGCGCCAGCGGACCCGGGGGCCATATGGTGCCATCGGCGCGGCGTGGGCCCACGCGCGATCGGCGGCGGTCAGCAGCGCGTGAATCGGTTCACCGGGAACGTTGCGGTGGATCAACGCCTTCGGCAAGCGTTCGGCGAGGTCGGAGGGACGCTCGACGGTGAAAGGATCCCAGGCCAGTGTGAGCGAGCGCGGCCCGTCCCGGTCGAGCAGGATCCATGCGCAGCGTCTGCCCAATTCGTCGCAGGTGCCGTCGACCAGCACCCCGTCCGGCGCCAGCCCGGCCAGCACCGTCGACCATGCCTCGCCGACCGCCGCTTCCGGGTACTGCCGCAGGACGTTGAAGGCGCGCACCAGAACCGGCCGCAGCCCGGCCAATTCGAATCCGCCCCGTGCGAAGGTGACGCCGTCGCGGCCGGGCACCACGCGCTGCGGGTCGATCTCCAATCCGACCACGCGCACGTCGGCGCGGATCGTGCGCAGCCGAGCGGCCAGCTCGAACGTGGTCCACGGGCTCGCGCCGTACCCGAGATCGACGACCAGCGGATCGGGCGCACCGCGCAACCGGTCGGCGACGAATTCGTCGTTGATCAGCCAGCGGTCGCTGCGGCGGAGACGATTGACGGCGGTGGTGCCACGAGTGATATTGCCGACCGGCTTGGTCAGCGAGTGGGGTGTTGTTCTTCCAGCCACTGAACCGTGAACTCGGCCTCGCCACGGAACAGGTCGACCAGGTTCACCAGCATCAGCTGTTCCAGGCGCGGACCCACCATGGGGATGAAAACTTTCGCCTCCGACGAGAAGCGCATGGTGCAGCCGGTGTCGGTGGGGAACAGGCGGATGGTGCCGCCGAGGCTGCCGGGGCCTGCGGGAATGGACGCCGAGTACTTGCCGGTGGTCTCCTCCGCGGCGTACGGACTGTAGAACTCCTTGCGAGTGATCACCATGTCCTTGCGCATCACCGTCTGCGCGATTTCCGGCAGCATGTCGCGGGGGAGGACGTGGTGCAGCTCGACCGTGATCCCGTCGTCGCCCGCCTCCAGCCGGACCACCTCGTTGCCGGGGGTGTACTTCCGCATCTCGCCCATCCGCGCGTCCCAGTAATCGCGGTTCGACAGCGCCGCGTACAGCTCTTTTGTGGTGTGCAGCGGATAGCGGGCGGAGTAGTCCAATCGGCGTGCCATGGGCTCACACGTTACTGGGTCCGGCGGCGCCGACCTCGATGGGCGGGTGGAGTGCGGAACTGACACGAAGGCCGGGACCGCACGATGTGACGTCGAACAGTGACCGTGATCTCGAGACCGGTCAGTGCGCCGTGAGCCACTTGCCGGTGAACTCCGCCTCGTTCTTCAGCAGTTCGGTGAGGTGCTCGGCGATCGCCTTCTCGATCTTGCTGCCGAACAGCGGAATCTTCACCTCGATGGTGCCGTCGACCGTGGTGACGGCGCCGGAGCCGTCGGCGGCCAACGCGATGGCGCCGCGGACCTCGGCGGGCGCGCCTTCGACGCGGGCCTCGAAGGTGGCCTGGTCCCCGGTCCAGTGCTCGACGCGCGGGATGATCAGATCGCCGGGCCGCACCGCGGTGATCGCGGCGGGGAGCTGTTCGGCGGGGATGGCCTGCACCATCTCGACGCGCACCTCGTCACCGCTGATGGTGACCGACTCCAGCCGGGCATTGGGGCCGCCGACCTCCGCGATGCGATCCTTCCAGTACTGGTCGTTCGCAAACGCCGCGCGCACCGCGGCGGTCGGATGGGTGTAGCGGGCCGTGTACGCCAGCGGTGTAGCCATGGGTCCACACGCTACCGTGTGGCGCTCGAGTCACACGAGTCATGCTGTCGGATCTGCTCGCGGGCGGAGAATGCCAGCATGTAGCTGTCAGCGCACCCGCTGCTGTTCGGCATTCGAGCTGCCCGAGCGGTGCTATCCGATCCGCTCGCGGGCTGATACACCAGCGTGTAGTTGTCGGCGCGCACGCTACCGTTTAGCATCGTGCGAACTTCACGAGTGGTGCCCTCGGATCTCCTCGCCGATACCGGCGCGCGGCTATGCGCCGACGTGCGGTTGGCGGAGCTGACCACGCTGCGAGTGGGTGGACCCGCCCAGGTCGCCGAATGCGCGACGACCGAAGCGTTGGTCGCGACGGTCCGTGCGCTGGACGCGGCGGGTGTCCCGGTGCTGCTGCTCGCGGGTGGCTCGAATCTGCTGATCGGCGACGACGGCTTCGACGGCGTCGTGGTGCGGATCGCCACCGGCGGCGTCGAGATCGGCGACGGCGGCGTGGTCGCCGAGGCGGGCGCGGACTGGGACGCCGTGGTGCGGGCGACGGTCGAGGCGGGTCTCGGAGGATTGGAGTGTCTGTCCGGCATTCCCGGTTCGGCGGGTGCGACGCCCGTGCAGAACGTCGGCGCCTACGGCGCGGAGGTGGCGAATCTGCTGCGCCGGGTGCGCCTGCTGGATCGCGCCAGCGGTGAGATCCGGTGGGTGGAGCCCGCGGAACTCGGTTTCGGTTACCGCACCAGCGTGCTCAAACACCGTGACGACGCCGTCGTGCTCGCGGTCGATTTCGCGCTGCGCGCAGACGGTTCCAGCGTGCCACTGCGTTACGGCGAGCTGGCCTCGGCGCTGGGCGCCGCGGACGGCGAGTCCCGCCCCGCGGCCGAGGTGCGGGAAGCGGTGCTGCGGTTGCGTGCGGGCAAGGGCATGGTCCTCGATCCGGCCGACCACGACACCTGGAGCGCGGGTTCGTTTTTCACCAATCCGGTGGTCGCGCCGGAGCGGGTGGCCCAGGTGCGCGCCGCGATCGCCGCTCATCTGGGCGACGTCGCGGTCCCGACCTATCCGGCGCCGGACGGAGTCAAGTTCTCCGCGGGCTGGCTCATCGAGCGGGCCGGTTTCGCCAAGGGCTTCCCCGGCGACGGTGCGCCCGCCCGACTGTCGACGAAACACACACTGGCGCTGACCAATCGCGGCGGCGCCAGTGCGGCCGATGTGGTGGCGCTGGCCAGGACGGTCCGCGACGGGGTGGCCGAGCGTTTCGGGATCCGGCTGGAACCCGAACCGGTCACGGTGGGTCTCACCCTCTGACCCGTTGAGGCCGACACCACACGCTGCGTCGACGGGTCGGCGCGCGCGCCGCGCGTAGATTCGACGAAGTGAACCACCGCACGATGATCCGCCGATCGGTTGCCGTGGTGTCGGCCCTCCTGCTCGTGGTCGTCGCTCTGGTGGCCGGTTGCACGATAGACCGCGGCTCCGGAAAGCCGCGTCCCGCTGCCGGTCCGATCGCCAAAGCGACGTTGACCCCCGCCGCCGACGCCACGAACGTCAACCCGACAACGCCGGTCTCGGTGACGATCAGCGACGGCACGATCGATCAGGTCGCGCTGACCAACGTCGCGGGCAAGCAGGTCCGCGGCGAACTCGCGCCGGACCGGCGCGCTTACACCATCACCGAGCCGCTCGGCTACGACGCCACCTACGCCTGGTCCGGCACCGCCGTCGGCGCCGACGGCAAGCCGATCCCGATCGACGGCTCGTTCCACACCCTGAAGCCCAAGAGCACCGTCCCCGCGACCCTGAACATCGGCGACAACCAGGAGGTCGGCATCGCGGCGCCGATCATCCTGCAGTTCAAGTCGTCCGTCACGAACAAGGCGGCGGTGGAGAAGGCGCTCACGATCACCACCGACCCGCCCACCGAGGGCGCGTGGGCCTGGTTCCCGGACGACGGCGGCTCCCGCCTGCACTGGCGTCCGAAGAACTACTGGACACCGGGGACCGCCGTGCACGTCTCGGCCCGCCTCTACGGCCTCGACCTCGGTGGCGGCAACTACGGCGATTCCGATCTGACCACCGATTTCCGCATCGGCCGCAGCCAGATCGTCAAGGCGAGCGCCCCGAGTCACCGCATGCAGGTGGTCCGCGACGGACGGACGGTCTTCGATTTCGCCGTCAGTTACGGCGAGGGCAACGAGGCGCGCAACGTGACTCGTTCCGGTGTCCACGTGGTCACCGAGAAGTACGAAGACTTCATGATGTCGAACCCGCCGTTCTACACCAATGTTCGCGAACGCTGGGCGGTACGCATCTCCAACAACGGCGAATTCATCCACGCCAACCCGGAATCGCTGTCGGCGCAAGGTTCGGCGAACGTCACCAACGGCTGCATCAATCTGTCGCCCGGTGATGCCCAGGCGTATTTCCCCACGTCCCTGTACGGCGATCCGGTCGAGGTGACCGGAACCTCGATCCCGCTCTCGGCCGCCGACGGCGACCTCTACGACTGGACCATCGACTGGGACACCTGGAAAACCATGTCGGCGTTGCGGGGCGCGCCGTCCGCCGTGGTCTCCGCCACACCGCTGCCCCCGCAGCCCGCGGGGGCGCGCTGACCGGGTCTAGCGCACCTTCACGTTCTGTTCTTCGGTCGCGTCGTCGGCGTGTTCCTCTTCGACCTCTCGGTCGGCCTGGCGTTGGGCGCGGACCGCCTCGTGCCGCTCGGCGAGCAGGTCGCGAATCTCGGTCAGCAGTTCGATCTGGGTGGGCTCGGCCGCCTTCGGCGTGCCGAAGCGATTCTTGATCGTCTTCATGGGCAGGATCAGCACGAAGTAGAGCACCGCGGCGACCATGAAGAAATCGATGGCGGCCGTGATGATCGGGCCGACGGCGATGAAGGTGGCGGGCTTGGAGGGGATCAGCTGCACGCCGAGGCCCAGCTGGTTGGTGCTGCCGAACACCGCGAGCAGCGGATTGACGACACCTTTCGTCACCGAGGTCACCACGGAGGTGAACGCGGTGCCCATGACGACGGCGACCGCGAGATCGATGACGTTCCCGCGCATCAGGAACTCTTTGAAGCCCTTGAACATGAGCCGAATCACTCCCATCCGATGTCCTTACGCGTGCGGCTTCTCGGATGTTAACGGCTACGGGCGAACAGCGAAGGCCCAGCGATTCGCGGCCGGGCCGGCGCTGCCGAACGAGTAATGCGCTTCAGCTATGAAGTGCGGCGGGCGAACCGACCCGCGTCGGCCTGGTCGCGCGGCTTGATGATGATCTGGTCCAGATCGACGTGCGCCGGTCGCGACGCGACGAACCCGATGACCTCCGCGATGTCCTGGGCGACCAGCGGATCGATGCCCTCGTACACCTTGGCCGCGCGTTCGGCGTCGCCGCCGAAACGCACCAGCGAGAACTCGGTCTCCACCGCGCCGGGCGCGATCTCGGTGAGACGCACCGGCTGCCCGAGCAGCTCTCCGCGCAGCGTGCGGTGCAGCACGGCTTGCGCGTGCTTGGCGGAGGTGTACCCGGCGCCGTTGTCGTAGGCGGTGAACGCGGCCACCGACGTGACGGTGACGATCAGCCCGTCACCGGAGGCGATCAGCTTCGGCAGCAGCGCCTTGGTGACGCGCAGTGTGCCGAGCACGTTGGTCTCCCACATCCAGCGCCAGTCGTCCAGGTCGGCCTCGGCCACCGGAGCCAGGCCCTTCGCGCCGCCCGCGTTGTTGACCAGCACGTCGACGCGCTCGACCGCTTCGGTGAACGCCCGCACCGACTCGTCCGAGGTGACGTCGAGTTCCAGTGCGGTGCCGCCGATCTCGTCGGCGAGGCGGCCAAGGCGATCGAGCCTGCGCGCACCGACGTAGACGTGATAGCCCTGCTCGGCCAGCTCACGGGCTGTGGCCTCCCCGATCCCCGAGCTGGCTCCGGTCACGACGGCGGTGCGAGTGCTCATGCGAACAGATCCTAGGTGCGCGAGGTTTGCCGGGTCCTGGCGGTCCCGCGAGCACGGTTAGCCTCGGTGCATGGCTATTCGGGACGTGGTGAGCGCGGACGGAACCAACATCGTCTACCGGGTGAGCGGCCCGGCGCACGGCAGGCCGCTGGTGCTGCTGCACGGCTGGTCGGCGAATCTGCGCTGCTGGGGTGGAGCCGCCGACGACCTCGCCGCGCACATGCGGGTGGTCGCCGTCGACCTGCGTGGCCACGGTTACTCCGACGCGCCCGCGGCGGGCTACGACGATCCGAAGAACTGGGCGGCCGACGTCGCGGCGGTGCTGGCGGCCGAGGGCATCGCGTCCGGGGCGGTGCTGCTCGGCTGGTCCTACGGCGGGATCGTGCTGACCGACTACTTGACCGCCTATGGCACCGGCGCCGTGGCGGGCGTCGTCTACACCGGCTCGATGGCGAATATCGGCCCCGGTGTGCCCGGCGCGGCGACCGGCAGCATGATGCGGGAGGCGATTCCGGGCGTCTTCGAGGAGAGCGCGGGGCGGGCGGTGCGCGCCTTCGGTGTGTTCGGCAATGCGAACACCGGACCGGGCGCGGACAAGGGGCCGGACGCGCAGCGCTTGTTCGGGGCCAGTCTCGCCACCCCGCCCGCGGTGCGCAAAGCGCTGTTCTACCGGACCGTCGACAACACCGAGACCCTGCGCACACTGGACGTTCCGGTGCTCGTCCTGCACGGGACCGCCGACCGGGTCGTTCCCGTCGACAACGGCCGCTACATCGCCGAGGCCGTGCCGGACGCGCGTGTGTCGTTCTGGGAGGACGCCCAGCACGGCCTGTTCATCGAGGACCGTTCCCGGTTCGTCGCCGAGGTGCGCGCGTTCATCGAGAGTCTGTGATCGGATTCATGTCTGCTCTGTGATAGCTCTCACTTGCCGCGGATAGCGTGTCTGGGCCGGGGAACGCAACGTGCACTATGGATAGTGTGAGTCAGCGCCTGGACCTACGGCCGAACCGTATCGCCGTGTTATCGGTGCACACCTCACCACTCGCTCAGCCGGGCACCGGCGACGCGGGCGGCATGAACGTCTACGTCCTGCAAACGGCCGTCGAGCTGGCCCGGCGCGGCACCGAGGTGGAGATCTTCACCCGGGCCACCGCGTCGAACGTCCCGCCGGTCCAGGAGGCCGCGCCCGGCGTGCTGGTGCGCACCGTGGTGGCAGGCCCGTTCGAGGGGCTGGACAAGCACGATCTGCCCACCCAGCTGTGCCCCTTCACCGCGGAGGTGCTGCGTCAGGAGGCCAGGCACCTGCCCGGCCACTACGACCTGGTGCACTCGCACTACTGGTTGTCCGGCCAGGTCGGCTGGCTGACCAGGGACCGGTGGCGGGTGCCGCTGGTGCACACCGCGCACACCCTGGCGGCGGTGAAGAACGCCGCGCTGGCCGAGGGCGACTGTCCCGAACCGGCGACCCGCGAGATCGGCGAGAAGCAGGTGATCGCCGAATCCGACCGCCTGGTCGCCAACACCGCTGAGGAAGCCCGCCAGCTGGTGGAACTCTATGGCGCCGACCCCGAGCGCATCGATGTCGTCCCGCCGGGTGCCGACTTGACCTGCTACCGCCCCGGTGACAAGGCCGCCGCCCGCGCCGCGCTCGGGCTGGCCGCCGACGAGCGGATCGTCGCGTTCGTCGGCCGGATCCAGCCGCTGAAGGCGCCCGATGTGCTGGTGCGCGCCGCGGCCGAGGTCTTGCGCGCCGACCCGGAGCGCAAACTGCGCGTGCTGATCGTGGGCGGCCCGTCCGGCAGCGGGCTGGAGCGGCCGGACGCGCTGATCGATCTGGCCGCCGAACTCGGCATCGCCGAGCGGGTCAGTTTCCTGCCCCCGCAGCCGCCGCAACGGCTGGTGCTGGTCTACCGCGCCGCCGATCTGGTCGCGGTGCCGAGCTACAACGAGTCCTTCGGCCTGGTCGCGATCGAGGCGCAGGCCAGTGGCACCCCGGTGCTCGCCGCCGACGTGGGCGGTCTCGGCACGGCCGTACGGCACGAGGTGTCCGGCCTGCTCGTCCCCGGCCACCGCACCGTGGACTGGGCGAACGCGCTGCGCCACCTGCTGGACGACCCGGACCGGCTGCACCGGATGGGCGAGCAGGCCGTCGCGCACGCGGCCAACTTCTCCTGGGCGCACACGGCCGACGGGCTGCTCGCCAGCTACGCCGCGGCCATGGCCGGTTTCCGGGACGAGCGGGCGGCTTTCGGCGGACGCGGCCTGGCGCACAGCGCTGTGCGGGAGGATGCCTACGACCGGGTGTCCGACGACCACACCGGTCTCGCCGCGGAGCGGACGGCCGCCCTGCTCGGCGAGAACAGTCAGGCGAGATCGCGGGCGCTGTGGCGGCGCCGGATGGGAGTGCGCCGGTGAACGAGGTACAGACGACCGCGCGGCTCATCGATGAGACGCTGCGGGACAGGGAGATCGAATACACCCGGCCGGGGGAGGAGACCTTCGTCGTCGTCCTGCCCGGTGAGCGCAAACTGAAGACCACGGTGATGGTCACGGTGGGCAAGCACGGGGTCCGCTTCGAAGCGTTCGTCTGCCGCAAGCCCGACGAGAACTTCGAAGGCGTGTACAAGTTCCTGCTGCGCCGCAACCGCAGGCTCTACGCCGTCGCGTACACCCTCGACCGGGTCGGCGACATCTATCTGGTGGGCCGGATGTCCGCGCACTCCGTCACCGCCGACGAACTGGACCGGGTGTTCGGCCAGATCCTCGAGGCCGTCGACGCCGACTTCAACGTGCTGCTGGAACTCGGCTTCGCCGAATCCATTCGGCGGGAATGGAAGTGGCGCGTCTCGCGCGGCGAGTCGCTGCAGAACCTGCGCGCCTTCGAGCATCTGGTCGATTCCGCCGACAAGCCGTAGCCGGTCGTCGCCCCGTCCGGTTCCCGGGTGACAATCGCAGGTGGCTCGGATCGGCGAAGGGACGGCATTGGCGATTCTCGCTCTGGACATCGGCGCGACGAAGTTCGCGGCCGGGGTGGTCGGCCCCGGTGCCGAGGTGCGCGACGTGCGCCGGGTGGACGTGCCGGACGCGGGTGTGTGGGACGTCTGTCGCGAACTGCTGCGCACGGTCGCGGGGCCGGAACGCGTCAGCGCCGTAGGTATCGGTGCGGCCGGGCCGGTGGATGTGCGCACCGGCGTCACGGGTCCGTTGAACATCCCGGAGTGGAAGACGGGATTCCCGATCGTCGCCGCCGTGCGGGAACTCTTTCCCGCCGCCACGATTCGTTTCGCCATCGACGGCGCTTGTCTCGCGCTGGCCGAACATCGCCTCGGCGCGCTGCGCGGGGTGCCCGACGCGCTGGCCATGACGGTGTCGTCGGGCATCGGCGGCGGGATCGTCGCGGGCGGCAAGGTGCTGCTCGGGCGCACCGGCAACGCCGGGCACGTGGGTCACATCGTCGTGCCCGGGTGGGACACGCCCTGCGGCTGCGGCGGCCGCGGCTGCGTCGAGGCGGTCGCGAGTGGCATGTCGTCGGTGCGCTGGGCGCGCGAGCAGGGTTGGCCCGGCGCCACGGGGGTGCGGCTGGCCGCGGACGCGCACGCGGGCGACGAGATCGCCGTCGCCGCGCTGCACCGGGCGGGCACCGCGCTCGGCGCGGCGGTCGCCTCCGCCGCCGCCCTGCTCGACGTCGACCGGGTGGTGATCGGCGGCGGGTTCGCGCAATCCGGTGCGCCGCTGTGGGATCCGTTGCGGGCCGCGGTGGACGCGCACGCCGGGCTGAAATTCCTGCGCGGACTGCGCGTGGAACTCTCCGAGATCACCCACGGGGCCACCCTGGCGGGCGCGGGCGTGCTCGCCGCGGAGCACACCGCCGACGAACCGGTCTGACATCGCGCTTTCGCGCCAGGACCGGGGCGGCGGAGGCGGGAACCGATGCGACCCGGCGCAGCGCGCATGGGAGGATGGCCGCATGACGTACACCCTCGTGCTGCTGCGCCACGGCGAAAGCGAATGGAACGCCCTGAACCTGTTCACCGGCTGGGTGGACGTGCACCTGACCGACAAGGGCATCGCCGAGGGCAAGCGTGCCGGGGAACTGCTGGCCGAGCACGGCATCCTGCCGGACGTCGTCTACACCTCGCTGCTGCGTCGCGCGATCTCCACCGCGAACATCGCGCTGGACGCCGCCGACCGGCACTGGATCCCCGTGATCCGGGACTGGCGGCTCAACGAGCGCCACTACGGTGAGCTGCAAGGCAAGAACAAGGCGCAGGTCAGGGAGAAGTACGGCGACGAGCAGTTCATGCTGTGGCGCCGCAGCTACGACACCCCGCCGCCGCCGATCGACCCGGCCAACGAGTACAGCCAAGAGGGCGACGCGCGCTACGCGGGCATCGATGTCCCGAAGACCGAATGCCTGCTCGACGTGGTCAACCGGATGGTGCCGTACTGGGAGTCGACCATCTCCAAGGACCTGCTGTCCGGCAAGACCGTGCTGGTCGCCGCGCACGGCAACTCGCTGCGCGCGCTGGTCAAGCACCTCGACCAGATCTCCGACGAGGACATCGCGGGCCTGAACATCCCCACCGGCATCCCGCTGCGGTACGAGCTGGACGAGAACCTGCGCCCGGTGCGCCCGCACGAGTACCTCGACCCGGAGGCGGCCGCCGCGGGCGCCGCCGCCGTCGCCGGTCAGGGCGGCAAGTAACCCGCATACCGAGCACTCTCGACGCGCTGTCACCCGCCCGGGTGGCAGCGCGTCGTCGTTTCGATGAGGTGTTGCCGTGCGACACGCCGGAGGGATGCCGGTCGATCCGCGGCGCTATGTCGGCGATTTAAGTTACCCACTATTTCTACCGGCAAGTAAGTAGGTACACTCTGGTCGTTCGACCAGCCGAGAGGTGGATCACGTCCGATGAAGAACGCGCTGCGGGCCACGGTGGCGGCGGTTGCCGTCACGATGCTCGTCCCCTTGCTCGCCGCCGGCGCCGATGCCGTCGCGCCGCCCACCGGCCCGGACGGCGGCGCTGCCGGAGCGGCTTGGACTGCCACCCAAGATGATCCGCAGCAGTACCCGAACATCAACATCCAGTGGGACGTCCCCATCACGATGAGTGACGGAACAGTCCTGAAGGGCAACGTCTACCGGCCCGCGGACGCCTCCGGCCGCCCCGTCGACACCCCTACGCCGACGATCGTCAATCTCACGCCGTACACCAAGCTGGTGTCGAATCTGGCCGATCACGCGCAGTCGATCCCCGGCCTGTCCGACGCGCTGATCGAATTCTTCCGGCAGATCGACATGAGCGGCACGCCGCTGTCCGGCGTCACCGACCTGACGAAGGCGTTCGGCGGGGGCGAACTGCGCAACTTCACCGTCGACCGGCAACTGATCAAGAGCGGCTACTCGCAGGTGGTCGTCGACGTGCGCGGCACCGGTTTCTCTCAGGGCGTCTGGGACATGCTGCGCGGACGCGAACAACAGGACACGCTCGAGGTGATCGACTGGGCGTCCCGGCAGCCGTGGTCCAACGGACGCGTCGGCATGAACGGCATCTCCTATTCCGGGATCAATCAGGTGCAGGTCGCGCAGAAGCGCCCGCCCGCCTTGCAGGCGATCTTCCCGGTCGTGCCGGGCAGCGACCTGGTCAACGACGTGCTCGCACCCGGCGGCGGCTTCGGCTTCAACTTCATCCCGCTGTGGCTCACCGCGGTCAACGGGCTCAAGCTGATTCCCGATCTCGCCTCGGTGCTCAACGGGCAACTGGACACCACGTGGCTGGCCGACCGCGCCCGCGATCCGTTGACCTTCATGGACGTCCTGCTCAACGTCTACACCACCGCGCGCATCGAGGATCTCGACCCGCGCGCCAAGGAACTGCTGACCGACGGCTCCGGCCCGCGCCAGGACTGGCTCGGTGATCCCAGCGGTATCCGGACGCCGACCTTCGTCACCGGCGGCTGGCACGACCTGTTCACCTACTCGGAATCCAAGATCTACAACGAGATTCCGCTGCCGCCGGGCCAGAAGCAGCTGCTGATGGGCAACACCTATCACCTCAACTCGGGCAACGAGTACGGCAAGCCGGGCCTGCCGCCGCGGCTGGATGTGTTGCAGCGCGCGTGGTTCGACCGGTGGCTCAAAGACATCGACAACGGCATCGAGCAGTACGGCCCGATCACCCTGCGTCAGCAGGGCGGTGGCTGGATCACCACCGACTCGTTCGCCGCGTCGACCGCCGCCGCGAATCCGGGGCAGGCGGTGCATCGCAGGATGTACCTGTCCGCCGCCGCCAGCGGTACCGCGAACAGCCGCTACGACGGTTCGCTCGATGCCACGGGCACCGGCGAGCCCGCGCGTCTGACCGTGGCGCCCGGCCTGACCAGCCTGTGTTCCAACGACGCCGCCCAGGGCAGTGCCGGTGTGCTTTCGGTCATCGACGGCTGTGCGAAGGACTCCAGGGTCGAGGAACTCAACGGGCTGACCTTCACCAGCGCCCCGGTCGGCGAGCCGACCACGATTTCGGGGCGGATCGCGGTGCGGCTCAACACCGTTCAAGATGCCGCCGATGGGTACTGGGTGGTCACGGTGAACGATGTCGCGCCGGACGGGCAGTCCAGCGTGCTGTCGTCCGGTCAGCTCATGGCTTCGCTGCGGGCGATCGATGAGGCGAACAGCAGCAAGTCGGCCAACGGCGACTACACCGATCCGCGGCCGTACACCTCGCTGGAGCAGCGGCAGCCCACGGTCCCCGGCGAGGTGACCACGCTGGACATCGCGCTGCCCGCCACCGAGGCGATCCTGCAACCCGGTCACCGCCTGCGCGTCGACGTCTACGCGGGCAACTTCCCCAAGGGCTTGCCGATCCTGCCGATGCTGATCGACACCGGCTTGCGGCCTCAGCATCTGGAGCTGGACCCCGGCCGTCCGAGCTTCGTCAACATCCCGGTCAGCGGCAATCCGGGCTGGTAGATCCGGGGCGGGTCCGGGCGTGCACCCCGCGCATCGACGTCGCGGGGTATGGGCGAGGGTGCACGCTCCGGCCTCATCGTCGTGCGGTCAGTCGACGACGGCGAACGCGGCCTCCACGGGCGGGAACATCGCGCGGGCGTCGTGCCCGGCGAACCAGAGACCGACGGTGAACACCGACATCGCCTCCAGGTACCGGGCCCGGTGCAGCCCGCCCGCCGGGAGCGCCCGCGATCCCAGGTCTTCCGCCAGCCCCGCGACCACCCGCAGCGCGGCCTCGTCGTCACCGCACAGCGGCACCGCCAGGCGGCGCTCGTCGAAGACGCGCGCCTTCGCCTGCCACACCTCGGCGGCGCACAGGTTGAAGGCCTTCACCACGTGCGCTCCCGGCGCCAGCGCAGCGACCCGTTCCGCGACAGCGTCTTCTGCCAGGACGAAGGCGGTGGCTCCTTCCGGCGCCGCCGCATCCGGGGCGAAGGCGTTGGTGCAGTCGACCACCGTGCGTCCGGCCAGCAGCTCTCCGGTCGCGTGCAGCACCTCCGACAGCGCGGGCACCGGTAACGCGAGCAGCACGACGTCGCCGAACGTCGCCGCGTCGGTGATGCTCCCGGCGCGCCCGCCGATCGAGGCCGCCGATTCCGCCGCGGCGGCGGCGGTGCGGGCGCCGATGAGTACTTCGTGCCCCGCCGCGCTCCAGCCGCCGCCGAGCGCCCGCGCCATCGCGCCCGCGCCGATGATTCCGATTCGCATTCGAACTCCTGACTCGAAATGTGTTCGACGACGACGCTAGGAAATCCGAAAGGCACCCGGAGGTGCGCAACGGCGCTGGCAAGCTGGAGCCGTGAACGCAGTACCGATCGACCCGGTCAGCGCCGAGCGGGTGGAATACGCGCCCTACGGCGACTTCGAATCCGACTGCCCGGCCCGGATGGGTGTGGACATCTTCGGCAACTCCTGGCTACCGGTGCTCGTCTACCTGCTGCGCGGGGGGCCGATGCGTCCGGGCGAGCTGCGCGCGGCCATCGGCGGCATCAGTCAGAAGATGCTGACGCAGACGCTGCGCCGGATGGAACAGATGACGCTGGTGCGCCGGCACCGCTACGCCGAGGCCCCGCCGCGGGTCGAATACGAGCTGACCGAGGCGGGCGTGGACCTATTGACCCCGATCTACGCCCTGGGCGAGTGGGTGGACAAGCACGGTGCGTCGGTGAACGCGGCCCAGGCCGAGGCCGACGACGAAGAAAACCGGCCGCTCGGTGAATACGAGGCGGATACGTGACGTCGAACAGCGCGTAAACATGCGGCTAACGGGGCCGGAAGGGCCTATGACCTGCGCGAAACTTCGTGTACCCCGCGTTGGCCGACCGGTCGGCGACCGTACGATTCAAGTGTGAGTGTTCCCCAGGCCGTGCTGCTGGCCATCTTGGCGGCTGTCGTCGGCCTGGCAGTCGGCGGGCTACTGATCCCGTATGTGAATGCCAGGCAGGCCGCGCGCAGGCAGGCCGACTCCGGTCTCACCATGTCCCAGGTTCTCGACCTGATCGTGCTCGCCTCCGAGAGCGGGATCGCGGTCGTCGACGAATACCGCGACGTAGTGCTGGTCAATCCGCGCGCGGAGGAACTCGGCCTGGTCCGCAATCGCCTGCTCGACGAGCGGGCCTGGGCCGCGGTGGAGAAGGTGCTGGCCACCGGCGAATCCGCGGAGTTCGACCTCACCGCCAAGAATCCGGTCCCCGGCCGCGGCCGCATCGCGGTGCGCGGGGTCGCCAGGCAACTGTCGCGCGAGGAGACCACCTTCACCGTGCTGTTCGCCGACGACGATTCCGAACAGGCGCGCATGGAGGCCACCCGCCGCGACTTCGTGGCCAACGTCAGTCATGAACTCAAGACCCCGGTCGGCGCCATGAGCCTGCTGGCCGAAGCTTTGCTGGAATCCGCCGAAGACCCCGACGCCGTGCGACACTTCGGTCAGCGCGTGCTCGGTGAATCCCGCCGCCTCGGCAAGATGGTGACCGAGCTCATCGCGCTCTCCCGCCTGCAAGGCGCGGAGAAACTGCCCGAACTCGAGGTGGTGGACGTGGACACCGTGGTGATGCAGGCGGTCGACCGTTCCCGCACCGCCGCCGAAGCCGCCGGGATCACGGTCAGCACCGACCGCCCGAGCGGGCTCGAGGTGCTCGGCGACGAAACCCTGCTGGTCACCGCCCTGTCCAACCTGGTGGAGAACGCGATCGCCTACTCGCCGGCCGGTTCCCACGTGTCGGTGAGCCGCTCACTGCGCGGCGATCACGTGGCGATGGCGGTCACCGACCGCGGCATCGGCATCGCCAAAGAGGACCAGGAGCGGGTGTTCGAGCGATTCTTCCGGTCCGACAAGGCGCGTTCGCGCCAGACGGGCGGCACCGGTCTAGGCCTGGCTATCGTCAAACACGTGGCCGCCAACCACAACGGGGAAATCACCCTGTGGAGCAAGTTGGGCACCGGATCGACGTTCACCTTGCGCATACCCGCCCATCACGAAGCAGGCGCCGACGACGACCACGACGACGCCGTGGTTGGCACGAATGAAACAAGCCCGCGTCCTCTGGGACCGGGCCGACCGAATGGTGTGGAGGCACGCAGATGACGAGTGTTCTGATCGTCGAGGATGAGGAGTCGCTGGCCGATCCGCTCGCGTTCCTGCTGCGCAAGGAGGGTTTCGAGGTCACCGTCGTCGGTGACGGGCCGTCCGCGCTCGCCGAGTTCGACCGGTCCGGTGCGGACATCGTCCTGCTCGACCTGATGCTGCCCGGCATGAGCGGCACCGACGTGTGCAAGCAGTTGCGCACCCGCAGCGGCGTCCCGGTGATCATGGTCACCGCGCGCGACAGCGAGATCGACAAGGTGGTCGGCTTGGAGCTGGGCGCCGACGACTATGTCACCAAACCGTATTCCGCCCGCGAGCTCATCGCGCGCATCCGCGCCGTACTGCGCCGAGGCGCCGGCGACGAGCTGGAGGGCTCCAACGAGAGCGGCGTGCTGGAAGCGGGTCCGGTCCGGATGGACGTCGACCGGCACACCGTGATGGTGAACGGTAAGCCGGTCACCTTGCCGCTCAAGGAGTTCGACCTGCTCGAATACCTGCTGCGCAACTCCGGGCGGGTGCTCACCCGCGGCCAGCTGATCGACCGCGTGTGGGGCGCCGACTACGTCGGCGACACCAAGACCCTCGACGTGCACGTCAAGCGGCTGCGCTCGAAGATCGAGACGGATCCGGCCAAGCCGGAACACCTGGTCACCGTGCGCGGCTTGGGCTACAAACTGGAGGCGTGAGCGCTCCGCGCGGCGAGAACCCGCAACGGCCGAGAGCACTGCGGTGCTCTCGGCCGTTGCGTTCAGCGGTGTGTCAGGGGACGTAGATCCACGTGGTGCCGAGGGGGGTCTCGGTCTTCTGCAGGGTGATCCAGCCCAGATCGTCTTCCTGCATGCAGTCGTAGAGATCGACGGTGTTGGTACCGCGGCAGGCGATGGTGTGGGAGGTGCCGTACGGGCTCGCGATCAGGAGCTTGCCCGCGGCCTTGGCGTTGACCGCGGCCGGATCGGTGGCCGACACGAACTCCGTGGTGAAGTCGAAGAACTTGTGCGGGTCGCCGTTCGGCTCGGCGTGGGCTACTCCGGTCAGCGAGAGGGCGGCGCCCAGGGCGATGGTGGCCGCGGTGAGAACTTTCTTGGACATAACGGCACATCAAACCCGATCCGGGTAAAGCTCGCATGGCGACGGGGTGAACCGCCCGGCGAATCGGTCCGCCGACCGCGGCCGACCGAGCGCCCGACCGGCAAACTGGTCAGGCGAACGGATCCGTGGATTCGCGCATCCGCTCGGCGTGCACCGTCGCCGGGTGGACGGCGATCAGGCCGAGGCCCTCGCGGCGCTTGCAGTGCCTGGCCAGCTCCGCGTAGGCGGGCGCGCCGATCAGTTCGGTCAGCTCCGGTGCGTAGGACTGCCACACCGGCTTGCTGCCGACATGGGCGTCGGGAGAGCCGGAGCAGTACCAGTCCAGATCGGCGCCGCCCGGCCCCCAGCCGCGGCGGTCGTATTCGGTGATCACGGTGCGCAGGATCTGCACGCCGTCGGGCCGGTCCACCCAGTCCTGGGTGCGGCGGATCGGCAGCTGCCAGCACACGTCCGGCTTCACCTCCAGCGGCTCGATGCCGCGCCGCAGCGCCATGGAGTGCAGGGCGCAGCCGATGCCTCCCGCGAAGCCGGGACGGTTGAGGAAGATGCACGCGCCGTCGAACCGGCGCGTGCGCAGCGCGGGCTCGTCGTCCAGTTCGTCGAGTTCCAGGTAGCCGCTCTTGGTGACTTTGCCCTGCGCGTTGGTCGCCTCGTCCCGCAGCTGCCAGTCCTCGGGTGTGAGCATCTTCACAGCGCGGCTCAGTCGTTTGCGGTCGTCCTCGTCGGAGAGGAACGCGCCGTGCGAGCAGCAGCCGTCGTCCGGCCGGTCGGCCAGGATGCCCTGACAGGCCGGGGTGCCGAACACGCACGTCCACCGCGACAGCAACCAAGTCAGATCCGCGACGATCAGATGCTCGTCATTTGCCGGATCTACGAACTCGATCCACTCACGGGGAAAGTCCGGATCGACTTCCGGGGCCGGGTCGATCTTCCCCGCTGGTCGGGGCCGGGTCGGGCTGCTCGGTGATGCGCCTACCGTCACGAAATAGGACGCTAACAGTTCAGTCGCCTGGGCTGAAGTGCCACACCACCCAGTACCGTGTTCATGTGCGGCTTGGGGTACTCGATGTCGGAAGCAATACCGTTCACCTGCTCGTGGTGGACGCGCATCGTGGCGGTCACCCCCTGCCGATGAGCTCGACGAAAGCCACCTTGCGGCTCGCGGAGAACATCGACGTCGCCGGTCGAATCACCGAGGCGGGCGCGCAGCGGCTGATCGACACCGTGGCCGAATTCGCCAGCATCGCCGAGACGTCCAGATGCGTCGAACTGATGCCGTTCGCCACCTCGGCGCTGCGGGAGGCGGCCAATTCCGAGGAGGTACTCGGTCGCGTGCGCGAGTCGACCGGAGTCGACCTGCGGGTGCTGTCCGGCGTCGACGAGGCGCGGCTGACCTTCCTCGCGGTGCGCCGCTGGTACGGCTGGAGCGCCGGGCGCATTCTCAACCTGGACATCGGCGGCGGATCGCTCGAGATGACCAACGGCGGCGACGAGGAACCCGACGTCGCGCTGTCCTTGCAGCTGGGTGCGGGCCGGTTGACCAGGGAGTGGCTGCGCGAGGACCCGCCGGGCAAGCGCCGGGTCGCCGTGCTGCGGGACTGGCTCGACGCCGAGCTGGTGGTACCGGCGAAGAAGCTGCTCGAGCCGGGCAAGCCCGATCTCGCCGTTGGCACCTCGAAGACCTTCCGGTCGCTGGCACGGCTCACCGGAGCGGCACCCTCCGCGGCGGGTCCGCGGGTGCGTCGTACACTCACGAGCTCGGGTCTGCGCCAACTGATTGCGTTCATCTCGCGGATGACGGCGGCGGACCGTGCAGAATTGGAAGGCGTAAGTTCCGATCGGTCACAGCAATTGGTGGCCGGCGCACTGGTCGCGGAGGCGAGTATGCGGGCACTTTCGCTCGATACTTTGGAGATTTGCCCGTGGGCGCTGCGTGAAGGGCTGATCCTGCGCAAACTGGATACCGATATGAATGGTGGACCCGAAGCAACGTACTCAGCGGGCACGGCGACCGGTGACGGTCGGCCCGCGCCCGGCGGCGCGCCTTCGCCGGGCTCGATCGGGACGGTGTCGTCATGAGCGAGGATTCCAAACAGCTGTCGGTCGCGGAACTGCTGGCGCGTAACGGCCAGCAGAGCGGAGGCTCGTCCGGCGGTGGCAGACGTCGCCGCAGTGGCCGTGGCATCTCCGTCGCCGAACTGACCGGCGACCTGCCGGTCATCCGGGACGGCGGTGGCCACTCCGCGCACGCGGCGCCGGATTCCGACGCGGAGGAGCCCGCCTACGCGGCCCCCTCGTTCGATCCGCCCGCGCCGGAACCGGTTTCCTACTCACCCGAGCCGCAGCCCGATCCGTCGTCGTATTCGCCCATGTCGGGCCCGATTTCGATGTACGACCCGCTGGCCGGTTACGCGCAGCCGGACCCGCCGCAGGCCGATCCGCCGCCCGGGCGATCCAACCGGGTCATGCCCGGCCGGGAGATGCCCTCTTCGCGGCACGGCACGTCCTTCGATCCGCTGTCGCCGGATACTCCGGTGTCCGATCTGTTCTCGGTCGCGCCCGGTCCGTACGCCCCCGACCCACTGGCGGGTGTGCCCGAGACGCCCCCGCGCTCGGGGCGCAGGCGCAGGCGGGAGGAACCCGAAGAAGAGGCCACCGAGGTACGGTCCTGGCACGAGGCCCCGCCCGAGCCGTTCGGCCGGGACGCGCTGTCCGACCGCGGGGTCGGTGAACCGGCCCGCAACGGCCACGGAGAGCGGGACGCACCCGGCTTCGGCCGTTCGCCGCTGCCCGAACGCAACGGCGCCAGGGGCGGGCGCGCGGCCAGGCGCAGAGCGGCGGAGGCCGCGGAAGCCGCCGAGGATCTCGGTCCGTCCACCGCGGCCTGGTCCCCGTCCACCGGCGGTTTCGCCCCGGAATCGGAACCGCTGCCCCTTCCGCCGCCGCCCGATCCGAGACCGAAGCCGACCAGGCCCGCTCCGCCCGAGCCGCAGCAGGAGGCACATCGAAGATCAGCCCGCCGCGAGGGCGTCGGCGAGAACGGACTACCGGCCTGGTCGGCCCGCCGGCACAAGCCGCAGGCCGATTCCGCGCCGGAATCCGTCGGCATCCCGACCGCCGCGTGGTCGCTGGCCAGCCAGGATCAGCAGTTGCTCTCCGGCCAGACGGTCGCGGGCGACCTGCTGCGCGACGGCGTCGACCGGGCCGAACGCGGCGCGGCGGCGCGCAACGGCAGAGGCGGTCGCGGTAGGCGTGCCGCGGCCGAGGCCGCGGAACTGGACGGCGTCACCGACGTATACGAGCCGATCGCGCTGGACGAGGACGAAGACGACGAGGACGACATCGTCGACGAACCTCGCGTCACCAGCCGGGCCACCTCGCGCCGGTCCCGGGCCGTCAAGAAGGCGGAGGACGACGAGAACCGGCGCCAGTGGATGATCCTCGGCGGCCAGAGCACCGGCGCCGCCGTCGCGGGCATGCTGCTGTTCAAGGGCTTCGAGCGGATGTGGGAGATGCTCCCCTGGGTCGCGCTGGCCCTGGCGATGATCGTGATTCTCGGCCTGGTGGCCCTCGTGCGGATCCTGCGCAGGACCGACGACATCCTCAGCACGGTGATCGCCGTCGTCGTGGGCATCTTCGTCACCCTGGGGCCACTGGCCTTTCTTCTCAGCACGAACTGAGCATGGAGCAAGTCGTGGCGAATATCGGGCAGGCGAACGAGACCGGGTCGCGTACAGGCGAGGGATCGCCAGGAGATACCGGGGGCGCCTCCCGGCCGAGGGAGATCCGGGTGGGGCTCTCGACCGCCTCGGTGTACCCGCAGAACACGGAGGCCGCGTTCCGTTACGCCGCCGAACTCGGCTACGACGGCGTCGAGCTGATGGTCTGGGCCGAGCCCGCCAGCCAGAGCATCGCCACCGTGCAGGCGTATTCGCGCAGATACGGCGTTCCGGTGCTCGCGTTGCACGCTCCGTGCCTGCTGATCTCGCAGCGGGTATGGGGTTCGGATCCGGTGGCCAAGCTCGAGCGCAGCGTGCACACCGCCCAGGCGCTCGGCGCGGGCACTGTCGTCGTGCACCCGCCGTTCCGCTGGCAGCGCCGCTATGCGGCCGGGTTCGCGGCGCAGGTGGCCGAGCTCGAGGAGAGCAGCCCGGTGATCGTGGCGGTGGAGAACATGTTCCCGATGCGGGCGGACACGCTGTTCGGCCGACGCGAAGGCGCGGTGCGCCGCCTGGAGCGCCGTGGCCCGGGTCCGGCGCTCACCGCCTTCAGCCCCTCCTACGACCCGACCGACACCGGGTTCCGCCACTACACCCTGGACCTGTCCCATACCGCCACCGCGGGAGCCGACCCATTGGCGCTGGCGGCCCGCATGGGCGCGGGTCTGGTCCATCTGCACCTGGCCGACGGCCGAGGCGCCGCGCACGATGAACATCTCGTTCCGGGCGATGGCACCCAGCCGTGCGTGGAAGTGTGCGCGAGCATGGTCCGCAGCGGTTTCACCGGCCAGGTCGTCGCCGAGATCAACACGCAGAACGCGCGCACGACCAAGGAGCGGGCCGAGATGTTGCATCGCACGCTGGCCTTCGCCCGCAAGCATCTGACCGAGGCCGCCGCGCCCACTCCCGCCGGCGCGCGGCACAGCTCGCCCGAACCGCCGATGTGACGCTCGTCGCTACTCCGGTATGCGGCCATGGGGTCGGTCGCCGGTTGCGTTGTACGTTGTACGAACCCGTTGCCGACAGTGTGGTCGCGAGGCCGCGAACGACGCCATCGGGTGCGGTCGACGCAGGACAGGAGTGAGGATGACGACGGAGCTGACGGCCGAATTCGGCCCGGCGGCCACGACCGACGCACCGTTCAGCCAGGTGTGCGCGCTGGAACCGGCGCCGCCGCGGACCCCGGACACCGGCCGCTACCTGGGCTTCATCGACGACATCTGGACCATCGGCCCGAAGGTGCACGGCGGGACGATGGTCGCGGGCAGCGCGGCCGCGGCGACGAATTGGCTGCGTGCCGCCGATCCAGCGCTGGTCGGGATGGCGCCGGTCGCCGCGAGTTCCGATTTCCTCGGCGCGCCGAACCCCGGCGAGGTCGAATACGAGGTGCGCCTGCGGAAGATCGGTCGCCAGATCTGCCTGGCCGACGCCGACCTCGTCCAGAACGGCCGCGTCCTGGTGCGCACGGCGCTGACGTTCAGCCGCCTCGACGACGCCAACCCGATCTACGCGCCCGAGCACTCCGACATGCCCACGGAGCCGCCCGCCGATGCCATCGGCTACGAGCCCGGCTCCCAGATGGGCGACATCGTGCACGTCGGCCGAGGCGCCGACATCTATCTCGACCGCGACTGGGCCCGCTTCCTCGCGGGCGCGAAGGGCGAGCCGCGCCTGCGGCTGTGGATTCGTCCGCGACCGGGCGACGAGCAGGACCCGGACGTCGCGATGTACTTCGCCATGATGAGCGCCGACATGAGCCCGCCGGTCCCGATGAACCTCGGCCACTTCGGCTGGGCGCCCACCGTGCAGATGACCACCTACCTGCGTCGTAGGCCCGCGCCGGGCTGGCTGCGGATCGTCGCCACCACGCACGAGGTGGGCGAGCGCATGTTCGACGAAGATCAGCTGGTGCTGGACTCGACCGGCGCGGTCGTCGCGCAGAGTCGTCAGCTGGCGCTCGTTCCCCAGCGCTGAGCCGCCGCGCGCGCCGTCTAGCCTTGAGGCCCATGACGAGAATTGCGGTGATCGGTGGCGGGCGCATCGGGGAGGCGTTGGTCGCCGGGTTGCTGGAGTCCGGGCGGCTGACCAAGGATTTGGTCGTCGTGGAGACGCATCGGGAACGGGCCCATCAGCTCGCCGACCGCTTCGGCGTCCGGGTCACCGACGACCTCGCCGATGCCGCGGTCGGCGCGGATCTGCTGGTGATCGCGGTGAAACCTGGCGATGTGGACGCCGTGCTCGCGCCGCTGGGCAAGGCGGAGATCGGCAGCGACCGCGATCAGGTGCTGGTGTCGCTTGCGGCCGGTGTGCCGACCGCTCGACTGGAGGGCAAAATGCCCGCCGGGTTCCCCGTGGTGCGGGTGATGGCGAATACGCCGATGCTGGTGGGGCAGGGGATGAGCGTCATCGCGCCGGGGCGCTATGCGCGCGAGCGGCATCTGGAACTGGTGACCGAGATGCTCGGCGCGGTCGGCAAGGTGGTCACCGTGGCGGAGAGCCAGATGGACGCCGTCACCGCGGTGTCCGGATCCGGGCCCGCCTACTTCTTCCTGGTCGTCGAGGCCTTGGTGGACGCGGGCGTCGGCCTCGGGCTCACCAGGGATGTGGCCACCCAGCTCGTCGTGCAGACCATGGTCGGCTCGGCCGCCCTGCTGGACAGTTCGACCCAGACCGCGGCGGAGTTGCGCGCCGCGGTGACCTCGCCCGCGGGCACCACCGCGGCCGCGATCCGCGAACTCGAGCGCGGAGGACTACGCTCGGCATTCTGGGAAGCCCTCTTCGCATCGAAGGAACGGTCGGTCGAACAGGGCGCATCAGCGGAGTGACCGGTCTGTTCGAAATCGGAAAACCCGATTTCTCACACCCGTCGCAGTAACACCACTGGTCCCGCTAAGCTTCAAGGAGCACGTGCGTGTCTGTTCCGCCGGTGGGGAAGCCGGCGGCGCGGACGTGCCGGAGGTCAATGGTGCAATGATGTCTGCGAACAAGATGTCTGCGAATTCCGGAGCGTCCGGCGGCTCCGGTCCCGCAGCAGGTCGGGGGAATTCCCGCGCACAGCGTGAGGCCGCGACACAGGGGCAACCTGTACTCGGCGGCGGCACCCAGTTTCTCACCGTCGCCGAAGTGGCGAGTCTGATGCGGGTGTCCAAGATGACGGTCTACCGGCTCGTGCACTCGGGCGAGTTGCCCGCCGTGCGCGTCGGACGATCGTTCCGGGTGCACGCCAAGGCGGTGCACGACTATCTGGAAACGTCCTATTTCGACGCCGGATGAGGCGGTTTCGGTACCGCTGGGGCGTGACGGTACGATAGCTCCTCGGTTCGTGTTCGCCCGCCGGTGGCATCGTTGTTCGTTGCCCCGTGGTATCCGGCGGCGCGAACACGGGGCGTGAGGCTTGCCGAGTGACCCCGGCCCGTCGGCCGGGGCGCGGCAGACGGGCGTCCGGCAATCGCGCACGGGCAGCGTGCGCGCCGAGTAGAGAGAACGCGAGGACAACCCTATGGGTTCTGTGATCAAGAAGCGCCGCAAGCGCATGTCGAAGAAGAAGCACCGCAAGCTGCTTCGCCGCACGCGTGTTCAGCGGCGCAAACTCGGCAAGTAGGCATCGCTGCGTGGTAGCTGCGCGAGCCCGTCACCAATAGGTGACGGGCTCTTTTATTTGAAACTTGAAATTTTGGAATCACCGTTTGTATCACGTGACTGAAGTCATCGTTAGATCCTGGTTAATACTCTCGGTGCGCGGGTAGGTAACCGCTACGCTGGGCACTGGGAATAATCACAAGGGCGGCTGGCAAGGGAAAGCGGGTGCCGGTGAGTTCTGAGGGTCGGGAAGTGTACGCGCCGAAGGTCGTGCTGGTCACCGGGGCCAGCCGGTTCTTCGGCGGCACGGTCGTCGCCCGCCTCGCCCAGCAACCCGCGATCGAGCGGATCCTCGCCGTCGACACGATGACGCCGAGCCGAGAGTTGCAGCGGCGCATGGGCCGCGCGGAATTCGTCCGGGCGGACATTCGAAATCCGTTGATCCGTAAGGTGATCGATGGTGGCGAGGTGGATACCGTGGTGCACACCGCGCTGCTGACGCGCCCGCCCGCGGGCGGCGGTCGCGCGGTGATGAAGGATTACAACGTCCTCGGCGCGATGCAGCTGTTCGCGGTGTGCCAGAAGGTGGCTTCGGTGCGCCGGGTGGTGCTGCGCTCCTCGTCGGCGGTTTACGGTTGCAGCGCCAAGGATCCCGCGAAATTCACCGAGGAAATGAGCGCGCGTACACCGCCGCGCGGTGGCTTCGCGCGGGACATGATCGATATAGAGGGTTATGTTCGCGGGCTGGCCCGGCGGCGCCCCGATATCGCCACGTCAATTCTGCGATTCGCCCCCATCGTCGGCCCGCGGCTGGCCGCCCGCGGCGCGCAATATCTGCGTTCGCCGGTGACCCCGACCGTATTCGGCCGGGACGCCAGAATGCAGCTGCTGCACGAGGAGGACGCGGTGGCCGCGTTGACCCACGCGGCGCGCGGCGCGGCAGGTGGCACGTACAACATCGCGGGCGACGGCGCGCTCTCGCTGTCGCAGGCGGTCCGGCGGGCGGGCCGGATCGAGTTGCCCGTTCCCTTCACGGTGTTCCGCACCGCGGGTCGCCTGCTCATGGGCCCGGTGCTGCGGGAGTTCTCCGCCGAACAGCTCGACTATTTCCACTTCGGTTGTGGCCTGGACACCACGCGCATGCGCACCGAATTCGGGTTCGTGCCGCGCTGGACGACGGTGCAGGCATTCGACGACTTCATCGGGGGCGCAGCGTTGCGGCCCGTGGTCGATCCAGCGTGGATCGACGCCGCAGAACACAAACTGCTCGGCCTGCTCGGGGCCGGTACGGGAGCACACCAATGAACGACGTAGCGAAAGTCATCCGACTCCACGACCTCCAGATCGAGGCGCGCCAGCGGCCGGCGCCACGCAGGCTGGCCGCTTCGAGTCCGGTGACGTCGCTGGTGGAGCGGCGCGCGGCGGTCGCGCCCGCCGCGCCCCAGTCGCTGTCGGGCATGCTGCGCGGCGCGCTCGGCAAGCAGATCTCCAAGACCGCGGATTTCGCGCGCCGCAGGCTCACCGGCGACTACCAGGTCGACGAGTTCGGTTTCGACGAGCATCTGCTCGAGTCGGTCATCCTGCCCGCCCTGCGTCCGCTGTCGGACCTGTGGTTCCGGGTGGAGGTCAGCGGCATGGACAATCTCCCGGAAGCCGGCGGCGCGCTGATCGTGGCCAACCACGCGGGCACCGTGCCGATCGACGGTCTGATGCTGCAGCTGGCCGTGCACGATCGGCATCCCAAGCAGCGCGCGTTGCGCTTGCTGGCGGCCGACCTGATCTTCGAGACGCCGGTGCTCGGGGTGCTGGCTCGCCGGGCGGGCCACACGCTGGCCTGCCGGGAGGACGCCGAACGGCTGCTGCGCTCCGGCGAGCTGACCGGCGTGTTCCCCGAAGGGTTCAAGGGCGTCGGCAAGCAGTACACCGATCGCTACAAGCTGCAGCGCTTCGGTCGCGGCGGCTTCGTCGCCGCCGCGGTGCGCACCGGCGTGCCGATCATCCCGTGCTCCATCGTCGGCTCCGAGGAGATCTACCCGAAGCTGGCCGACCTCAAGCCGCTGGCCCGGCTCCTGGGTCTCCCGTATTTCCCGGTGACGCCGCTTTTCCCGCACCTCGGCCCGCTGGGCGCGGTGCCCCTGCCGTCGAAGTGGTACATCGAATTCGGCGCCCCCATCCCGACCGCGCCGTACGAGCCCGAGGCCGCCGACGACCCGATGACCATGTTCGAGGTCACCGACCAAGTGCGCGAGACCATCCAGCAGACGCTCTACAAACTGCTCACCAAACGCCGCAACGTTTTCACGGGGTAGCGGATGCGCTAGTGACCGTCGCGGCGGCGGGTTACCGCCGCCGCTACGGCACCGCCCGCTGCGCCGAGGGCCAGGGCGGTGGGTACGCCGATCTTTGCCGCCTTGCGGCCGGTTCGGAAGTCGCGGATCTCCCAGCCGCGGTTCTTGGCGACCTCGCGTAGATCCGAGTCCGGGTTGATCGCGACGGCGGTGCCGACCAGCGAGAGCATCGGCACGTCGTTGTGGCTGTCGGAGTACGCGGTGCACCGCTTGAGGTTCAGGCCCTCGCGGATCGCCAGGGTGCGCACCGCATGCGCTTTGCCGAGTCCGTGCAGGATGTCGCCAACCAGGCGGCCGGTGAACTTCCCGTCGACACTCTCGGCCACGGTGCCCAGCGCTCCGGTGAGCCCGAGCCGCTTCGCGATCACCTGCGCCAGCTCCACCGGGGTCGCGGTCACCAGCCACACCTGCTGGCCCGCGTCCAGGTGCATCTGCGCGAGCGCGCGGGTGCCGGGCCAGATCTTGTCGGCGATGATCTCGTCGTAGATCTCCTCGCCCAGCGCGGCCAGTTCGGCGGTCGAGCGCCCGGCGATGAACGCCAGCGCCTTCTCCTTGCCGCTGGCCATGTCGGTGCTGCTCTCCTTGCCGGTGACCCGGAACTTCACCTGTTTCCAGGCGACATCCACCAGATCGGAGGTCTTGAAGTACTTGCGTGCCGCCAGACCGCGGGCGAAATGCACGATCGAGGCGCCCTGCACCATCGTGTTGTCGACGTCGAAGAACGCCGCCGCGGTCAGGTCCCGCGGCGCCTCGGGACCAGCGGCCTCCACCTCGCCCGCGGCGAGCTCGGCGTCGTGCAGGGTCAGCGCCGCGTCCGCGCTCGCCTCACCGGCCAGATTGGCCCGCAATTCCTCTTCAGTCGGGCCGAAGGGGCTGCGCGAGATGCGGGCGAGCTGGTCCTGCAGACCCTGGCCCATCTGGCTCAGATTCCACCGCGCCGGAAACTCACCGAATCGTCCCGCGATGAATCCGGCCCTCGCCACCTTCGATCGTTCCGGCACCAGTACCTCCGCCCGTCGCGCGAACCATGTCAACAGTAGCCGGATCGGCCGACAGTCACGGCAGAAGGCGGCGCGCGACACAATCGCGTGGCGCGCACCGAGCCCGCATGGCGTTCCGGCCGCTGATTGAATTCCGGTCATGACCAATCACACACATTCGGTGACATTGCTGACTCGCGCGGGCTGTGGACTGTGTGCGACGGCACTGGAACAGCTGCGCGTGATCTGCGCCGAATTCGGTTTCGAACCGGCGACCGTCGACGTCGACGAAGCCGCCGCTACCGACCCTGGCCTGCGCGCGGAGTACGGCGACCGGCTTCCCGTCGTCCTGCTCGACGGCCGCGAACACAGCTATTTCGATGTCGACGAGACTCGATTGCGGGCCGACCTGGAGCGCTGAGCGCGCCGTTTTCCGTCCGATTCGGCCACTGTGCTGGTCGCAGCGGAAAATGAGGCCAATTTCACCGACTTTGTGCAGGGCTTCACAAGCAGTTACGGTGGTGGCAACGCGACCCGCATGCCGAGGCTGCGGAGCCGCCCCGAAATCCGAAACTTCGACACCATGGCACCGGACCGCCCCCGGGTCAGAAGGGTCGAGCGACGAACCGGAGCCCGAGGCCCGGGACGAGGAGCCGACGACGTGACAGAGCAGCATGAGGCGCCAGGCGGCGTCTCCGGCAGGGCTCTGCAGAAGGACATCCCGCAGGCAACCGTCGCGCGGCTGGCTACCTATCTTCGGGTCCTCGCCATGTTGGCCGACGACGGTGTTGCCATCGTATCGAGTGAGGAACTGGCTGTCGCGGCGGGTGTCAATTCGGCCAAATTGCGCAAGGATCTATCCTTCCTCGGCCCCAACGGCGTTCGCGGCGTCGGCTACGACGTGGCCAAGCTCCGCTCCCGGATCGAGGATGTGCTCGGTCTGTCGCAGGGCCACCGTGTCGTGCTGGTCGGCGCGGGAAACCTCGGCCGGGCACTGGTGGGCTACGGCGGGTTTCAGCGGCGCGGTTTCACCGTGGTCGGCATTCTCGACAGCGACCCCGCGGTGATCGGCATGCCGGTCGCCGGACTGGTGGTGCGCGACGTCGCGGAGCTGGCCGCGGCGGTCGCCGAGCTGGAGCCGACCATCGCGGTGATCACCGTTCCCGACGACGCGGCCCAGGACGTGTGCGATCGGCTCGTCGCGTTCGGACTGCAGTCGATTCTGAGTTTCGCCCCCTGCGAGCTGGTCGCACCGGCCACGGTCGAGGTCCGTCGTGTCGACCTGGCCGTCGAGATGCAGATGCTGTCGTTCGAACGGGTGCGCAACGCGGAGCAGGCTCCGCTGCCGGTCGCGCACGCCGGGTCGGGTCGCATCGCGCACCGCCTGCCGACTTCGCATCCGGCACTCCAGCACTCGGCAACCCCGCATACGGCAACCTCGCATACGGCAACGGAGCCAAGCAGCAAGGGATCGGTGGTCACACCATGAGTGAGCGCAGCGAGCGAATCATGCAGTACAGCACGGCGGAGGATTCCGTTCGTGCCGGGACGGTGACGGCATGAGCGTTCTCCTCGTCGGCATCTCGCACCGCAGCGCGCCGGTTCCCGTGCTGGAGAAGGTGGCCGTCACCGACACCGACCGGCCGAAGCTGATCGACCGCCTGATCTCCTCGAGTCATGTGTCCGAGGCGATGATCGTCTCCACTTGCAACCGGGTCGAGGTCTACGCGGTGGTCGACGCCTTCCACGGCGGTCTCGCCGAGATCGGCGATCTGCTGACCAAGCACTCCGGCCTGCCGATGCCGGATCTGACCAAGCACGCCTACGTCCGCTACTCCGAGGCCGCCGCCGAGCATCTGTTCGCGGTCGCCAGTGGCCTGGACTCGATGGTGGTCGGCGAGCAGCAGGTGCTCAGCCAGATTCGCGGGGCCTACGCCTCCGCCGACGCGCAGCGCGCGGTCGGGCGGACCCTGCACGAGCTGGCGCAGCACGCGCTGCGGGTCGGCAAGCGGGTGCACGCCGAAACCGGCATCGACCGCGCGGGCGCGTCGGTGGTGTCGGTCGCGCTCGATCGTGCGCAGCAGGTGCTCGGCCCCCTGGCCGGCCGGACCGCCGCGGTGGTCGGAGCCGGGGCCATGGGCGGTCTCGCGGTCGCGCATCTCTCCCGAGCCGGGATCGGCCGGATCATCGTGGTGAACCGCACCATCGCGCGGGCGCGCAGGCTCGCCGAGACCGCGCGGACGCACGGCGTCGAGGCCGAGGCCATGGAGCTGTCCCGGCTCACCGAGGCGATGTCCGCGACCGACGTGGTGGTCACCTGTACCGGCGCGGTCGGCGCGGTCGTGACGCTCGCCGACACCCACCGCGCGCTCACCGACCGCGAGCGCGGCGAGGAATTCGCCACGGTGGACCGGCCGTTGGTGTTCTGCGATCTCGGCTTGCCGCGCGATGTGGAGCACGCCGTGGCCGGACTGCCCGGCGTCACACTCATCGACATCGAGACCTTGCAGCGCGATCCGGCCGCGGGCGCCGCCGCCGACGACACGGCGGCCGCCCGATCGATCGTCGCCGACGAGCTCGCGAAGTATCTCGCCGGACAGCGGATGGCCGAGGTCACCCCGACGGTGGCGGCGCTGCGCCAGCGTGCGGCGGAGGTGGTCGAGGCCGAACTGCTGCGTCTGGATTCGCGGCTGCCCGGCCTCGCCGACCCGGAACGCGACGAGGTCGCGCGCACGGTGCGCCGGGTGGTCGACAAGCTGCTGCACGCGCCGACGGTGCGGGTCAAGCAGCTCGCCTCCACGCCGGGCGGCGACAGCTACGCCGAGGCGCTGCGCGAATTATTCGAACTGAAGCCGGGCGCGGCCCAGGCGGTCGCCGCGCCGATGGAGATCACCGCGCTCGCGGACGACCGCGCCGAGATCACATTGGCCGACGGGGAGATCGCGCTGGCCGACGACTTCACCGCGGGCCATCGCGGCGAGGAACAGGGGCAGACGGCATGACCATGGTTCACCGAGAAGGCAACGCCACCGCGGAAGGCACTCGTGCCCCGTGGCGGATCGGCACCCGCGGGAGCCTGCTCGCGCTGACCCAGGCGGGCACGGTGCGCGACGCGCTGATCGCGGCCGGGCAACCCGCCGAGCTGGTCGTCATCAAGACCGCCGGTGACCTGTCGTCGGACCCGGTGCAGAAGATCGGCGTCGGCGTGTTCACCTCCGCGCTACGCGACGAGCTGGCGGCGGGCGCGATCGACATCGCCGTGCACTCCTACAAGGATTTGCCGACCGCGCAGGACCCGCGCTTCACCATCGCCGCCATCCCGCCCAGGGAGGACCCGCGTGACGCGCTGGTCGCGCGCGACGGACTGGTCCTCGGCGAGCTGCCCGCGGGCGCCAAGGTCGGCACCTCCGCGCCGCGTCGCGCCGCCCAGTTGCGGGCGCTCGGGCTGGGTCTGGACATCGTCCCGCTGCGCGGCAACCTGGACACCCGGCTGCGCAAGGTCCGCGAGGGCGAGCTGGACGCCGTGGTGGTGGCCAGAGCCGGACTGGCCCGCATCGATCGGCTGGACGCGGTCACCGAGTCGCTGGAGCCGGTGCAGATGCTCTCCGCTCCCGCGCAGGGCGCGCTCGCGGTCGAATGCCGCAGCGACCACACCGCGCTGGTGGAGATCCTTTCCGGCCTCGACGACGCGGCCACCCGCGCCTCGGTCGTCGCCGAGCGGTCGCTGCTGGCCGAACTCGAGGCGGGCTGCACCGCACCGATCGGTGCGCTCGCCGAGGTGGTCGAATCGCTCGACGACGAAGGGCGGATCGTGGACGAGCTGTCGCTGCGCGCGTGCGCGGCGGCCGTCGACGGATCCGACGTGCTGCGCGCATCGGTGGTCGGCGCCCCGGACGACGCCGCCGAGCTCGGCCGCGCACTTGCCCGCGAGTTGCTCGACATGGGTGCGCGCGAGTTGCTCGCCACCGAACCGGACGACGGTTCCCCCACCCGGGCGGTGAGTTCGCCCGCCACAGACTTGCCCAACCCCAGCCCAATGGAGAACAGCCGATGAGCGGAAGCATAGGCACCGTGCCTTCGGGTATGCCGGAGCCGAGCGCAAGCGAGGTGCAGGCATGAGCCGAGCCACGAAGAAGCACCCCGGTCGCATCCTTTTCGTCGGATCGGGTCCGGGTGACCCGGCGCTGCTCACGGTGCGGGCCCGTGAGGTCATCGGGCGGGCGACGCTGGCGTTCACCGACCCGGATGTCGACAAGGGTGTGCTCGCCCTGATCGGCACCTCGGTCGAGCCGGGGCCCGACGGCGAACGTCCCGTCGACGTGCGGCCCGCGCTCGGCGAGCCGGCCGAGGTGGCCAAGACGCTCATCGCCGAAGCGCGTGCCGGGCACGACGTGGTGCGCGTGGTCGCGGGCGACCCGCTGACCACCGATTCGGTGATCGCCGAGGTCAACGCCGTCACCCGCTCGCACATGGTCTTCGAGGTGCTGCCCGGCCTGCCCAACGGCTCCGCGGTGCCCAGCTACGCCGGCATCGCGCTCGGTTCCGGGCACACCGAGGCGGACGTGCGCGGCGAGGTCGACTGGGCCGCGCTCGCGGCCGCGCCCGGCCCGCTTGTCCTGCACTCGACCTCGGGTCATCTCGCGGAGACCGCGAGCGCCCTGGTCGAGCACGGCATGGCGCCGCAGACCCCGGTCGCGGTGACGGTACGGGGCACCACCCGTCAGCAGCGCACCATCGAGGCCACTCTGGCCACGCTGAACAGCGCCGCCTCCGAACTGGTCGGCCCGCTGGTGGTGACCATCGGCAAGGTGGTCGCGCAGCGCTCGAAGATGTCCTGGTGGGAGTCGCGCGCGCTGTACGGCTGGACCGTGCTGGTGCCGCGCACCAAGGACCAGGCCGCGGAGATGAGCGAACGGCTCGTCACGCACGGCGCCATCCCGATGGAGGTGCCGACCATCGCGGTCGAGCCGCCGCGCAGCCCCGCCCAGATGGAGCGCGCGGTCAAGGGTTTGGTCGACGGTCGCTACCAGTGGGTGGTGTTCACCTCCACCAACGCGGTCCGCGCGGTGTGGGAGAAGTTCGCCGAATTCGGTCTGGACGCGCGGGCGTTCTCCGGTGTGAAGATCGCCTGCGTGGGGGAGGCCACCGCCGACAAGGTGCGGTCGTTCGGCATCAACCCCGAGCTGGTGCCCAGCGGCGAGCAGTCCTCCGAGGGCCTGCTGGCCGACTTCCCGCCTTACGACGACGTGTTCGACCCGGTGAACCGGGTGCTGCTGCCGCGCGCCGACATCGCCACCGAGACGCTGGCCGAGGGCTTGCGCGATCGCGGCTGGGAGATCGACGACGTCACGGCCTACCGCACGGTGCGCGCTTCGCCGCCGCCCGCGGAGACCCGCGAGATGATCAAGACCGGCGGTTTCGACGCGGTCCTGTTCACCTCGTCCTCCACGGTGCGCAACCTGGTCGGTATCGCGGGCAAGCCGCACGCCCGCACCATCGTGGCCTGCATCGGCCCCAAGACCGCCGAAACCGCCATCGAATTCGGCTTGCGCGTTGACGTGCAGCCCGATGTGGCCCAGGTCGGTCCCCTGGTCGAAGCGCTGGCCGAGCACGCGGCCCGGCTGCGCGCCGAAGGACTCCTGCCGCCGCCGCGCAAGAAGAGCCGCCGCAGTAGGTAGTTTTGCTGTGTCGGTCTTTCCAGCGCCTGCGGCGCTGGGTGTTCGCGGCCCGGTCTCGCTTCGCTCGAAAGACGTGGTTGCGGTGCGCTGGGCGCGTCAGGGGTGATTCGCGGTCGCGAAGGCTCGCTTATGCGGCTTCGCGACCGCGACCCGAACCAGCGATCGGATCTCAGTACCGTCTGCGCATCAAGGTGCGGACCATGGAGCAGGTGGCGTCGGAGGGTGGGCGGATGCCGATCACCTCGGCGGTGTGCCTGATTCGCTTGTTCGTGGCGTAACTCGGTGCGTAGACGCCGGAGTCGAGCAGTGCGATCGCCAGGCGCATCGCCTTGAGCCGCCGGTTGTGCAGGACGTACCACGCCTTGGGGCGGCCCGGAGGCAGCGGGCGCTTCTGCAAAGGGGTGTAGGGGCGATCGATGAGAACGGTTTGTGGTGTGCGCATTGGCATCCCTCCCGTGGCGATCGGGGGCGGGCGAGCCCCCTCGAACGTACCTTCGATTGTACCCGGGGGGACCGACAAACTTGGCTGGCCAGAAGGGTTTTCGAGCGTCCAGTGGCTCACAGATCGTGCAACAGTCGCATCGACTGCGGATGGCCGAGCGCGGCCGCGCGTTCCAGCCACTGCCTGGCTTCCCGCTGCGCCGGCGTGCGGCCGGTCGCGATGGCGGCGGCGGTCCGCAGCACCTCGGGGTCGGCGAAATCGCCTGCGAGGTAGGGGGTGTTGGCGGCGCGCAGCAATAGCGCGAGGTGGAACATCGAGTCCGGGTCGCCCGCTTCGGCGCCCTTGCGCAACCACCGCTCACCCTCGATCGGCTCGCCGCGGTCCAGATGCAAGGCGCCGAGCACCGCCATCGCATCGGTCCTTCCCCGCCGCGCGGCCTCGGTGAGCAGGTCGATCGCGCGGTCGAATTCGCCGCGGCGCGCCAAGCGCAAGCCGAGACTGCGCATGGCCGTGGGGTTTCCGGCGCGGACAGCTCGTTCGTACCACTGCTCGGCCTCTTCGTCGCGTCCACGCCGGTTGGCGATGACGCCCATATTGCAGAGGGCTTCCGGCAACCCGCGCTCGGCGGCCGGCCGCAACCAGCGCTCCGCCTCATCGATATTCCCGCGCTCGGTGTGCAGCAGGCCCAGCTGCATCCCCGCCGCTTCGTTGCCGCGGCCGGCGGCGGTCTCCAGCCAGTGGATCCCCTCGCCGATCCGCCCGTCGGCTCCCAGCAGCGCGCCGAGCATGCCCATCGCCGGCGCGCTGCCACCCGCGGCGGCCCGGCGCAGCCAGCGTTCGGCGCCCGCCGCGTCGCCCGCGTGCCACAGCGCTTCGGCGCGCCGTTGCATGGCGACCAACTCGACCTCGCTCGGCGGCTCGGTCATCTCAACAGCCCGTCTCGCGGAACACCACGCCGTCCATCATCGCGCCTGTTCCATCGGGACGCGGTACCCGTTGGCGTGCGCGTACGCGGTCAGCTGCGCGTCGTAGTTGCGGAGGCTGTCCAGCAGCCAGGTGTGTCCGGTGTCCTTGACGACCACGATCGGCCCCCGGCTGCCCGGCGGAAGCGTGGGTACCGAGCCGTCGAGGTACCAGGATGTGGTCGACCACGGGAAGATGAAGGCCCAGCCGATGTCGGCGACCCGCTGCGGCGGCCCGAGCTGTAAGGGGTCGGCCGGGGTGGCGTGCCGTGCGCTGTGCTGGGCGAGCAGATGCCGTGCGCTGTTGCGGGCCACGCGCACGTCCAGCGGCCCCGAAGTGGTGTCCGGAAACCGGAGGCTGGTCTCCGCCCCTGCGCACAGTCGTCGGCCCGCCGCCTCCGTCACCTGGCACGGCCTGCTCTGCAGGCGGAGGAAGACGCAGCGGGCGGTGTCGGAGAAGCGCAACTGGACGATGGCGTCCTCGGTGCCGCCGGCCAGGTGCGTCCCCCGGCTGCGTATCCACTCGGGCTCGTCGGGCCGGATGCCGAGCATCCGGAAGGCGACGTGCGCGCCCGGCATCACCTCGGGCGCGGCCGATTGTCGTGCGACGAACTCCACGGCGAAGTTCTGGCCGGTGGCGTCGGTGGCACGCCAGACCCGCAGCATGAACGCGGGCGGAGGCAGACCGTCGGTGAGCACGGGCCACCAGTCGGCCAGCAACACCGCCGCCCACGACTCGAAGTCGGCGGCTCTGGCCAGCGAGATGTCGATGTGCGGATCGGTCATGCTTGTCCCCCAGCGGGTCTCGCCTAGTCGGAGTATGCGCCTTCGTCAGGGGGGTAATGTGTGATTTCGCACACTGTTATCACTCGGATGGCATGAGTGATCGCCGGGTAACGCGCGGCAGCTGTCCCAGAGGGTCGGGCCCGCGTCGCGGAGCGGGCCACGGGCGCTCGCGACAGCGGATCGCGCCGGGCGTATCGTGCGATTCATGACCGGAATGGACCGCCCACGGCGGTTGCGCCGTACTCCCGCTCTGCGCCGTCTCGTGGCCGAAACCACGCTCGAACCACGGCAATTGGTGCTGCCGATGTTCGTGGCCGACGGCTTGGCGGAGCCGCGTCCGATCGGCTCCATGCCGGGCGTGGTGCAGCATTCGCTCGACTCGCTGCGCAAGGCGGCGGTCGAGGCGGTCGCGGCGGGTGTCGGCGGCATCATGCTGTTCGGCGTGCCGCGTCCGGAGGACAAGGACGCGGTAGGCAGCGCGGCCAGCGATCCGCGCGGCATCCTCAACCGCGGCCTGCGCGCCCTCGCCGACGAGGTGGGCGACTCGACCGTGGTCATGGCCGACACCTGCCTGGACGAGTTCACCGATCACGGGCACTGCGGTGTGCTCGCGGCCGATGGCGCGGTCGACAACGACGCGACGCTGGACCGCTACGTCGAGATGGCGCTCGCCCAGGCCGAGGCGGGCGCCGACCTGCTCGGCACCAGCGGCATGATGGACGGCCAGGTAGGCGCGATCCGGCGCGGTCTGGACGCGGCCGGGCGCATCGATACCGGCATCCTGGCCTACTCCGCCAAATACGCTTCGGCGTTCTACGGACCGTTCCGGGAAGCGGTCGCTTCCTCGCTGGAAGGCGACCGGCGCACCTATCAGCAGAACCCGGCAAATCGGCGCGAGGCGATCCGCGAGCTCGAACTGGACCTGGCCGAGGGCGCGGACATCGTCATGGTCAAGCCGGCCATGTCGTATCTGGACATTCTCCGCGAGGTCGCCGATCACTCGACGGTCCCGGTCGCCGCCTACCAGATCTCCGGCGAGTACGCGATGATCACCGCCGCCGCCGAGCGCGGCTGGATCGACCGCCGCGGCGCCGTCCTCGAGTCGCTGCTGAGCATTCGCCGGGCCGGCGCGGACTTCGTGCTCACCTACTGGGCGACCGAGGCCGCGAACTGGCTGTCGTGACGAATATGGCGGGACCGTTCGCCGCGGGCTCGGCCCGGCCCCCGATGCCGGAGGATGTCGGTACCGCGCGGCAGCTGTGGTGGGGTGTCGTCGGATTCGGCGTGGTGCAGTTGATCGCCTCGATCGTCGCTGCCCTGGATCAGCGGCGCACGTTCGCCGAGCAGGTCTTCGAGCAGGCCAGGACGCAAGATCCGCAGGTCACGATGGCAAGCGCCGAGCTCATGGTGTCGCTGGTCTACGTAGTCGTGGTGCTGATCGGGCTCGGTCTGTCCGCGCTCGCTCTGGTGATCGTGCACCAGTTCGGGCGTGGCAAACCGTGGGCGCGCACCGTGCTGACGGTCCTCGGCGCCTGGTCCGTGGTGATCGGCGTCGGCGCGTTGCTGGCCATCGACGCGGTGACCGGGACGGCCTCGCTCGTCGCGGGCGGTGCTTCCATCGTGCAGGGCGTGCTCGCGGTCGGCGCCATCTATCTGTCCCACCGACCCGAAGCCACCGCTTACTTCCAGCCGGGCAGGCGTTGAGGCTCTGAATGGAACAGGTTTCCAATTTGTCCGAGACAGTCCGGCATGTATGGTGAGGGTTGTCACAGTGGACGTGGAAACCGGTAGTCGTCTGCCGTTCGTTGGCGCTTATTACGCGCGCGAACTCGGCAAATGGCTCCGGAGGATCGGAGGCATCGATGCGAGTGGTGATCCAGCAGCCGCACAGCATTCGGCGGGATCTGGCCGTCTTGAGTCTGCTGATTCTGTTCGCCGTGCTGACCGTCGCCGTGCTGTTGCTGCCCGGCTTGAGTCGCTGATTCCGCTCTCCGCCTTGGTCCACGCTGCCGCGGGGGCTCCGGCGTGACCGCCGAAGCCGTCTTGTTCACCGAGCCGGGCGCCCGCTGGCGCGCCGTAGCCTACGGGCCGATCCTGTGCCTGGCCGTTCTCGTCCTGGAACTCGTCACCGGTGGTGACGTGCACTGGTTCGCCCTGCTGTTCTGTGCCGCGCTGATCGCCGGTTTCGTCGCACTGCAAGTGGTCGCGGGCAAACGGCACGTCGGCGTCGAACTCACCGCGGAGACGCTGCGTTCGGGCACCGAGTCGCTCCCGCTGAGCTCGATCGCGGAGGTCATGCCGGAACGGGACGAGAACTCCTGGGACGACGAAGAGTGGGAGTCGGCCAGGGCGCTCGGTGAGCTGAGCGGCGTGCCGCGCCGCCGTACCGGCATCGGGCTGCGGCTGGCCGACGGCAGCCTGGTGCAGGCCTGGGCCAGAGACCACAAGGCGCTGCGCGCGGCGTTGACCGAGGCCGTTCAACGCAGTTCGGACGGAGTGGACCGATGAGGCGCTGGCTGGTCGCGGTGCTGGTGGAAGTGGATCTGTTCGTGCTCGCGCTGATCGGGGCGGCGTTGAGCGCACGCGCGGGCATGCGCACCACCGATTTCCCGCCGTCCGGCGACGCCCCGGGTTTCACCGCGATCCGCTATGCCGCGCCTTGGTGGCTATTGGCCACGCTGCTCGTCGCGGTGGCCGGTGTGCTCGCCATCGACGCCGCGGCCCGGCTCGCGCGTGGACTGCGTGGCGCCGGAGCCGTGCGCTGATCGACGCGAATTCGTCTGCGGTCGTTTCATGCCGCGCGTAGCGGGAACGCCGATCACATGAAACCAACTGTCCAGCGAACACTTTTCGGTGCGGTGGCGGCCGGTGTGATCGGCGCGGCCGCAGCCGTACCAGCCACCGCGTCCGCCGAAACCGTTCCGCAAGAGCCTGTTCCGGTGACACCCGCCTTCGCGGCCACGCCGCCGGCACCGCTGCTGCACGCGCTGCCGACGCCGTTGGCGTGCCTGGTGACGACCGGCTTCGCCGCGTTCTGTCTGGGCATCACGTAGCCACGGATTGCCTGCTAACCGCTGCGGACCGCGCGCAGGCGGGTTACCGTGCTACCGCCCCCGGTTCGGCGCCCGACGCCCGCCGACCGTGCGCTTTGGTTGGAATGGCCCTGGGGCCGTTAGTATTTCGGCCGTATCTGGTACGTGCGTCGATGAAGGAAAGTGTTCGATGAACCGGTTCGCCGTGAAGATTTGTGCCGCGTTTGCCGTGGCCGCCGCCCTCGGACTCGGGGCCGCGCCCGCAGGCGCGACCCTGGGACTGCCACTGGAGGACGCGAACCCGGTCGATGCGCCGATCCTGGTGCCGGATTCCGGATCCGCCGGCCCTTACAACGGGTTCATGTGCTTCCTGCACACGATGTCGGCGCAGGTCCCCTGCATGTACGCCTGACGGCGGCGGCCCGGCGCCCGTTCAGTTCCAGTGCTGGTAGATGTCCAGCACACGGCCGTCGCGGGTGCCGGGGGCGTTCAGGTAGACGGTCACCGTGCCGTCCGGATGGCCCGCCGCCTCCAGCACCACCTGGCGCAGTGTGGCGTGCACCGCACCGCGGTCGTCGCGGTAGATCGCGGAGTCGTTCTTCAGTCCGGCGCCGATCCGGCTGGGCGGGACGAACATGGTGACCACGGCGGGAATCGGCCCGCCGGCCAGCGCTGCGGTCGCCGTGTGGTCCAAGGGGATGGCCAGCCGCACGTCGTCGATTTGATCGAGCGGCTGCGCGGCGGCGGATCCGGCGCCGAGTGCCATTGCGGCCCCCGCGACGACGGCGAGCACACCCACGCTGACGATGGCAATCCGCATGCAGACCCTCCCGAACGATGGACGAATGTGAGCTGAGACTACGCACCGGCAACCGTTCAGCGATCGAAATTCGCGCGAACCCCACCTCGGCGTGTTGCCGGGCGGCTGCGGCCTGCATCACTGCACTACACCCTGTCGTCAAGCCGATTTTCCGGTGCTGAGAGACTGGAACTCGTGAGTTCTTCTCCGCGCGTGACCAGTGCAGCTGTGCCGGTTTCCGCTCAGCTCTTCGACCGGGCGAGTTCGGTGATTCCGGGTGGCGTCAACTCTCCGGTGCGGGCATTTCGATCCGTCGGCGGCACACCGCGATTCATCGCCTCGGCCGACGGCTGGAGGCTCGTCGACGCGGACGGCAACGAGTACGTCGACCTGGTCTGCTCCTGGGGGCCGATGATCCTCGGCCACGCGCATCCGGCGGTAGTCGAGGCGGTGCGCGGCGCGGCGAGCGGGGGTCTGTCCTTCGGCGCGCCGACCGAAGCCGAGATCGAACTCGCCGAGGAGATCGTGCGGCGGGTCACGCCGGTGGAGCGGGTACGGCTGGTGAACTCGGGCACCGAGGCGACGATGAGCGCGGTCCGGCTGGCCCGCGGCTACACCGGACGCACCAAGATCATCAAGTTCGCCGGTTGTTATCACGGCCACGTCGACGCGCTGCTCGCCGACGCGGGCTCCGGCGTCGCCACGCTCGGGCTGCCCACCTCGCCCGGCGTGACGGGCGCGCAGGCCGCCGACACCATCGTGCTGCCCTACAACGACATCGACGCCGTCGCCGCCGCGTTCGCCGCGAACCCGGGTCAGATCGCCTGCGTGATCACCGAGGCGGCGGCGGGCAACATGGGCGCGGTGGCGCCGCTGCCCGGATTCAACGCGGGACTGCGCGCGCTCACCGCCGAGCACGGGGCGCTACTCGTCATGGACGAGGTGATGACCGGATTCCGGGTCAGCGCCGCGGGTTGGTTCGGCCGGGAAGGCGTCGCGGGCGACCTCTACACCTTCGGCAAGGTGATGAGCGGCGGTCTGCCCGCGGCCGCGTTCGGCGGTCGCGCCGAGATCATGAACCACCTCGCGCCGCTCGGGCCGGTCTACCAGGCCGGGACGCTGTCCGGTAACCCGGTCGCGGTGGCCGCGGGCCTCGCCACACTGCGCGCGGCCGACGAGGCGGTGTACGCCGCGCTGGACTGCAACGCGCGGCGGCTCGGCGAGCTGTTCACCTCGGCGCTGACCGCCGCGGGGGTCGGGCACCAGGTCCAGTTCGCAGGCAATATGGTGAGCGTGTTCTTCGCCGAACGCCCGGTCACCGACTACGCCGCCGCCAAGGCGAGCGAGACCTGGCGCTATCCAGCGTTCTTCCACGCCCTGCTCGACGGTGGCGTGTACGCGCCGCCGAGCGCGTTCGAAGCGTGGTTCGTCTCCGCGGCGCTCGACGAGGACGCGTTCGACCGTATCGCTGCCGCCCTGCCCGCCGCCGCGCACGCGGCGGCGGCCGCCACCCCCGAAGGATCCCGCGCGTGACCTCCGACCTCGATCAGCCCGATGCCGACCGGCGCGAGCCGGCCAAGCCGTCCGCCGCGCCGGAGGTGACCGCGACGCACGGCGCGACCGCCGTCGCGGTCGATCCGGCCGCGGACGCGACCGTGATCGACGCTGGTGAGCAGTTCGCCGCCGCGAGCGCGGGGACGCAGACCGCCGAGCCAGGATCCGAGGAATCCAGCCTGGTCGACGCGGGCGCCCAGTTCGCGGCTGCCGCGTCGTCGGACGCGCAGGTCGTCGCGGCGCGTAAAGGGGACAAGCCGGCTCCGGCCGAGACCGAGACCAATGGAACCGAGGCGGCGGAGCACGCCGACGCGCGGACCAGCGCCACCGACCGGGTGCACGACGGCGGCGCCGCCGCGATCGAGACGATCGTGCACGTCCTGCGCCACGGCGAGGTGCACAACCCGAACGGCATCCTCTACGGCCGCCTGCCCGGCTTCAGCCTTTCGGTGGCGGGCCGTGCGCAGGCCGCCGCTGTCGCGCGGACCCTGGCCGATCACGACATCGCCGTGGTCATCGCGTCGCCGCTGCAGCGTGCTCAGGAGACCGCCGAGCCGATCGCCGCGCAGCACGACGTCATCGTGCGCACCGACGAGAACCTCATCGAGGCGGGCAACACCTTCGAAGGCCTGCGCGTCTCGGTCGGCGACGGCGCGCTGCGCAAGCCGCGGCACTGGTGGAAGCTGCGCGACCCCTTCACCCCGTCCTGGGGCGAGCCGTACCTCCAGATCGCGCACCGCATGCTGGCGGCCGTGAACAAAGCCCGGGTCGAAGCGGCCGGGCGGGAGGCCGTGCTCGTCTCCCACCAGCTACCCGTTTGGACGCTTCGGCGTTTCCTCCAAGGCCAGCGCCTATGGCACGACCCCCGGCAACGGCAGTGCTCGCTCGCCTCGCTGACCTCGCTCGTCTATCACGGCGACACGCTGGTCGACATCGTCTACTCCGAGCCCGCGGGCGGCTCGGACCCCTCGGTGCACGGCGCATGACGCACCGCACCGCGTTCCCCATCCCGCCTTCGGCGCGCGCCGGGCGGGTGCTGCCGGCTCTGCTCGCGTGCGTGGCGCTGATCGCCGCGCTCGCGGGTTGTTCGACCGGTTCGGACGCGGTGGCCTCGGGCGGCACCTTCGAATTCGTCTCGCCCGGCGGCAAGACCGACATCCGCTACGACCCGCCCGCCGCGCGCGGCACCATCGGCAAACTCGCCGGTCCGGACCTGATGACCGCGGGCAAGACCACCTCGGTGGAGGACTACGCGGGCAAGGTCGTGGTACTCAACCTGTGGGGCCAGTGGTGCGGTCCGTGCCGCGCCGAGGCGCCCGCCCTGGAAAAGGTCTACGAAGCGACCAAGGACAAAGGCGTCGCCTTCCTCGGCATCAACGTCCGCGACCCGCAACAGGACAAGGCCCAAGATTTCGTGGTCGACAACAAGGTCGGCTACCCGTCCGTCTACGACCCGTCGATGCGCACGCTCCTGGCGCTCGGCGGGAATTTCCCTACCAGTGTCATCCCCACCACGCTCGTCCTCGACCGGCAACACCGGGTCGCCGCGGTATTCCTGCGGTCCCTGCTGGCCGAAGATCTGCAGTCAGTGGTCGAAAGTATCGCCGCGGAGGAATCACAGTGAATCGCGACCGTCGTACCCGCCACCTGCGTGCCTGTCGGCCACGGCAGGGCGCCCGACGAATCGGCGGCGGATGGGCCGTCGACGACCGGTGGGCGGGCATCGCCACCGTGCCGCGCAGCGTCGCGGCCGAGTCGTTGCTGGACTTCCCGGCGTTCGACGCGGCCGAGGAACCCGCGGCCACCGAGCGCACGGTAGCGCCACGCCGCGGCGCCGGACGATCGTCCGAGGACACGCGGGAGGACTCGGTGTGACCCTCGCGCGCACCGCGCCGCGTACCGGGGAGGACCTGTGATGGTGCTCGCCGCAGTCGGTGATTCGTTCCAGCAGACGGCGGCCTCCGGGCCGCTGCTGCTGGCGCTCGGCGCGTGCCTGCTCGCGGGTCTGGTGTCGTTCGCCTCGCCGTGTGTGGTGCCCCTGGTGCCGGGGTACCTGTCCTATCTGGCCGGACTCGTCGGCGCGGAGGCGCCGCCTGCCACGGTGGCGGAGGCCACCGGCGGACGCGTCGCGACTGCCGCGCGGCCGTTTCGGTCGGGACGGATGCGGGTCGCGGGTGCGGCCGGTTTGTTCGTCGCCGGTTTCACCGTGGTCTTCGTGCTCGCCACCGCGACCGTGTTCGGCGTCATCCAGACCCTCAACGTGAATCGGGAACTGCTGCAACGCATCGGCGGTGTGGTGACGATCCTGATGGGCCTGGTCTTCATCGGCCTGGTGCCCGCGTTGCAGCGCGACACCCGGATGGAACCGCGCAGGCTCACCAGCCTCATGGGCGCTCCGCTGCTGGGCGGGGTGTTCGCGCTGGGATGGACGCCGTGCCTCGGCCCCACGTTGTCGGGCGTCATGGCCGTGGCCGCGGGCACCGACGGGACCACGGCGGTGCGCGGGGTCGCGCTGATCATCGCTTACTGTCTCGGCCTCGGTCTGCCGTTCGTGGTGCTGGCGTTCGGGTCGGCGAGCGCGCTGCGTGGGGTCGGGTGGCTGCGCCGCAATTCCCGCACCATTCAGATCATCGGGGGCATGTTGCTCGTCGCGGTCGGCGCCGCGCTGGTCACCGGGGCGTGGGACCAGTTCGTCGCCTGGGTGCGGGACGCGTTCGTCTCCGAGGTGACCCTGCCGATATGACCGTGACCGACCACCCCACGATCGAAAGCCCCGAGCGTCCGCCGCGTCAATCGCTGATCGGGCGGGCCTGGGCGTTCCTGCGCAACACTTGGCGCGGGCTCACCAGCATGCGCACCGCCCTGGTGCTGCTGTTCCTGCTCGCCCTCGCCGCGATTCCCGGCGCGCTGCTGCCGCAGCGGAACCTGAACGAGCAGAAGGTCGAGCAGTACATCGCGAGCCGGCCCACGCTCGGCCCGTGGATGGACCGCTTCGAGCTGTTCGACGTGTTCTCCAGTTTCTGGTTCACGGCCGTCTACGTGCTGCTGTTCATCTCACTGGTGGGTTGCATCCTGCCACGCACGCTCGACCACTACCGCGCTCTGCGCACACCGCCGGTGCGCGCGCCGCGCAACCTGACGAGGCTTCCACACCACTACGCGGCCCGGGTCGAGCGGTCGCCGCAGGAGCTGATCGACCACGCCCGCGCCCAGCTGCGCGGCTGGCGCACCGAGGTCCGCCCCGGCCCCCGCGAGGGTGAACTGGCGCTGTCCGCGGAGAAGGGCTACACCCGCGAACTCGGCAATCTGGTGTTCCACCTCGCGCTGGTCGGGCTGCTGGTCGCCATCGCGATGGGCAAGCTGTTCGGCTACGAGGGCAGCGTCATCGTGCTGGCGAACAACGGCCCCGGCTTCTGCACCACCTCGCCCGCGGTGTTCGACTCGTTCAAGGCGGGCAACGTCAACGATGGCACCGGCATGACCCCGGTCTGTGTGCGGGTGAAGGATTTCCAGGCCGACTACCTGACCAACGGGCAAGCGGAGATGTTCACCGCGAACCTCTCCTACCAGGCGGGCGACGATCTGCGGACGAACACCTGGCGCGACACCAGGGTGCAGGTCAACCATCCGCTCCGCGTCGCGGGTGACCGGCTCTACCTGCAAGGACACGGCTACGCGCCGACCTTCACGGTGACCTTCCCCAACGGCCAGACCCGCACCGAGTCCATTCAGTGGCGGCCCGACGACGCCTCGACGTTCCTGTCCAGCGGCGTGCTGCGGATCGACCCGCCCGGTGGGATGTACGCCACCGACGAGGAGCGCCGCAAGAACCAGATCGCGATCGAGGGCTTGTTCGCGCCCACGGCGATGTTCCACGGATCGTTGCTGTCCTCCGCGTACCCCGCGATGAACGATCCCGCTGTCGCGGTCGACATCTATCGCGGCGACACCGGCTTGGACACCGGTAAGCCGCAATCGTTGTTCGCCCTCGATCCCGAGCAGGTCAAGCAGGGCAGGCTCGCCAAGGAGGCCAGGGTCAATCTCCGCCCCGGCGAGTCGACAACGCTGCCGAACGGCACCAAGGTCACCTTCGACGGCGCGCAGGAGTTCGTGAATCTCCAGGTCTCGCACGACCCGGCCCAGCAGTGGGTGCTGGTGAGCGCGCTGCTGATGATGGCGGGCCTGCTGGTCTCGCTGCTGATCAAGCGCAGGCGGATCTGGGTGCGGGTCTACCCGGCCGAGGACACAGCCGGTACCGTGGACCAACGACGCACTGTAGTAGAGATGGGCGGGCTCGCCAGGACCGACCAGGCGGGCTGGGGCGGCGAGTTCGACCGGCTACGCGCGCGCCTGCTCGATGAGCACGCCGAGACCACGGGAGAGTGACGATGCCGATCGACGAGACCATCGCCAGGTACAGCGATTTCGCCTTCAAGACGGCGATCGTGGTGTACGCGCTGGTGCTGGTGCTGCTGATCTGGCAGTACGCGACGGCGCGCAGCCGCCAGGTCTCCGAGCGCGAGCTGGTGACGGTGGGCGGCGGATCGACACCGCAGGGACCCGGCCGCGTCAGCGAGCCCGAGGGGCGGCCGCTGTCGGAGCGGCTGGGCAACATGGCGTTCTCGGTGCTCATGGTGGCTATCGCGCTGCACGTGGGCTCGATCGTGCTGCGCGGCTTCGCGACGCACCGCTTCCCGCTGGGCAACATGTACGAGTTCGTCACCATGGCGACGGCGGCCGCCGTGCTGGTCGGGATCGCGCTCCTGCGCGAGCAGCGCTACCGCGCCATGTGGGTTTTCCTGCTGGTGCCGGTGCTGATCCTGCTGTTCCTCGCAGGCACGGTGCTCTACGCCGACGCCGCACCCGTGGTGCCCGCGTTGAAGTCGTTCTGGCTGCCGGTGCACGTCACCATCGTCAGCGTGGGCAGCGGCGTCTTCCTGTTCGCGGGCGTGGCGAGCATGCTCTTCCTCTACCGCCTGCGTCAGCCGGACGGCCAGGAGTCGGCCAATGTGCTCGGCGCCATCGCCCGCCGCCTGCCCGACGCCCGCACCCTCGACCGGCTCGCCTACAAGGCCACCATCATCGGCTTCCCGCTGTTCGGCGCGGGCGTCATCCTCGGCGCCATCTGGGCCGAAGCCGCCTGGGGCCGCTTCTGGGGCTGGGACCCGAAGGAAACCTGCTCCTTCATCGCCTGGGTCCTCTACGCCGCCTACCTCCACGCCCGCGCCACCTCGGGCTGGCGCGACACCAAGGCCGCCTGGATCAACATCGCCGCCTTCGTCGCGATGCTGTTCAACCTGTTCATCATCAACATGGTGATCAGCGGGTTGCATTCGTATGCGGGGTTGAACTGAGGGGCGTTCTGACCCCTGCATAGGCCGCTACCATTGCGGCATGTCGGTGCCACACATCCAACGGCCGGACCTCCCTGAGTCGATGACCTGGGAGGAGTTGGAGCGACTCCCCGAGGAGATCGCGGAGCAGATCGAGTTGTGGGACGGTCGCGTGGTCTGGGTACGACGCGGGCCCGGCGAACACCAGGTCTTCACCCGTCGGCTGACCAACTCCCTCGAGCGCTGTGCGCGAAAGTCGATGGCGGACCGGCCGGAACACTGCTGGCGCGTCAACTTCGAAACCAACGTCTTCCTGGGACGCACCGGCAAGTCCAACTTCCTGACCCCGGACTTCCTCGTTCACCGCTGTCTCGAATCGCCCTATCAGGACGTACGGGGAGGCGATGTCCTCCTGGTCGGCGAAGTCTTGTCCCCGTCCAACACGCAGACGGACATCGAAGCCAAGAAAGGTCGGTACGCCAGCGCTGGCATCCCTTGGTACTGGGAGGTGACGTTGGCCCGTGAGGTCAGCGCGATCGCCACCGTTCGCGCTTACGGTCTCGACATCGGCCATGCGCAACTCCCGGACGGAGTCCATCCGCTCCGTGCCGCTAATTACATCCTCGCGGCCGAATGGACCCACCAGAACCGAGACGGTATCGAGTTCGACCGCCCGTTCGCGATCGCTATCCCATGGACCGAACTCGAATTCTGACGTCAGGTCGGCTCGCCCCATCACGGTGGCAGCCGCGATCATTGATCATCGATCGCCCTGGTGCAGGAGGAGGCCGGACCTGCACGTTCCACAGTGATGGCATCGCCTTCGCCGAACCCGACCTTGCGGAACGGGCGAAGGAGATCGTCCGGGACGAACTCGACCGGGGCACGGCCGAGGGCCACGCGGCCTTAGCCGTGATGCTTCGCCCATTCCGCTCACACTCAGTGGTCAGACAGTACTGGAGGCTCCGGACCCCGCCGGTCCCATCCAGGCGCGCAGGTCCACGACGCTGTCGCAGTAGTCGTCGGTGTCGTCGAGAACCGGCTGTCGAGCGAGGTCGCCGGTACGCACCAGCGGTGCCAGTTCTTGGGCGAGGTAGGCGTATCCGGTCGGGCGGCCGTCGGTGCCGCTGACGGCCAGGTCGATGCCGTAGGTGCGGTCCGTGCGGGTGACATGGATGTAGATGCGGCAGGTGTCGGCGTCGGTGTACAGGAATCCTGCGAACGTGTAGTCGTCGGCGAACCAGGGCAGGCCGCCACCGACCAAGAGGCTGAACAGACTGAACAGGCGTTGGTCACCGGAATCGGCTTCGGCGGTGTAGTCGAACCCGGTATCGGCCGCGGCGAGGACGGTGTTGCCGTGGCTGTCACGCGGTTGGTCCTCGTGGTCAGCCAGTAGCTGTGTGACAGCGGGCGCGACGGTGAACCGGGCGTGGTCGACAGCGCCAGGAACATCGAGCAGGCCTGTGCCGGAAGATAATTCGTAATCCACGGCGATTCCTGAGACAATCGTCGCGGTCGGCGACAGCACGATCCGGGCATGTCCGGAGTTGGCGCGTACCACTCCCCGCACCCGGGGGCCGACTGCAGTACCGGCCGGGGCGAGGACCAACGGAATCGTGCGGTACAGCAGCAGATCGAACCGGCCGTCGGCGTCTGGATCGGGCACCGAGTTACCTCCTTGGTCGACGAAGTGTTCCACCCACCCATCCGGAATCACGTTCGTGCGCTCATATAGAGCCTGCTGTCGCGGTAATCCCAAGGGTTTCTTCGATCTGATCAGAGAATGAGGTGTGGGCATAGTGAGCGGAGACGGTCGACGAAGCAAGGACGGTGTTTCGCTGATGACAGTCACGATTGAACCCAGCACGGCCGCAGGACTTCGTTCGCGCCATCGAGAGGCCCTGCGGCGTCTAGGGCTGATACGAGAGGAGATCGGGGAGCTCGCCGCTCGGTATGCTTTGACGACAGAGGAACTGGCGGCATGGAAAGAGTTGCGATCCATCGAGTTCCTGCTCGGTGATGCGTGAGGTAGCTCGATCCGCTGGCTACGCCGGTTCGGCCCAGAATCCAGCCCTATCGATCACGATGGCGCATGGCCGGTTGAGCACCCCCGCCTTGTAGACGGCCTCGCTGAGGTGAGTCGACATCAGAACCATCCACGTCTTCCACGGCGTGCTCTCGCCATTGGGAGTTCCAGCTTTCGCCGCGAGGCGCGAATAGTAGTCATGAAGTTCCTGGTCGGTGAAGCGGAACTCTACGGGGGGAACCACCGGTGATTCGCCTACAGCCGTGAGTAGCAGCCGACCTGCGTTGTCGCGGCCGATCTGGTATCCCCACTCGTTACCGGCACGAATCACCGAATCGGTGAGTTCAGCCAGATTCGGATCAGACTTTTCCACCACAGGCTCCTCCTGGGTAGGCGGTGATGATCTTGCCTCTCTCGGTGATGGCGCGTCAGCGGCCCGATACGGCTCCATCGCCTCCAGCGGGTGGTGGTAGCGCGCAGTCCTGACTGCCAACTTCATTGCTTTTCAACATGCTTTGACGCACCAGCCACGACTTCGGTTCCCTTGAGTGACTCGATCCCTTCTCTGTGTCGACGGGCACCGGCTGGCCTTGTCAACATTCGAGGTAGAGCCGTTCGTTCGGGAGGCGGGGGAGGCCGGTGGGGTCGCCGGGGAGGACGGTTACCGCGCCGGGGCGGTGGCGGGCGTTCCAGTCCTGGACGAATACCAATGCGGCGGTCAGGCATGCGGCGAAGTCCATTCGTTGGTCGTGCAGGTAGACCGAAAGGTGTACGTCGGGTTCCTCTGGGTGCGGGGACTGGGTGCGGCCGGTCATGAGACTGCGAATCGGCGGCGTGATCGATTCGCCGTGCGAGTTCATCGGCCTGTCCTGACCGCGCGTGTGAGCAGGGATGCTTGCACTGCATCCACCACCAGCCGTCCTGAGGGCCGGTAGGTGTCGCAGGGAACCTCGAGCCATGCGCGGTATGCGGCGTTGCTGTCGGCCGGGGAAGGGAGGGCGATCAATCCGCCGTCGCGGATCACCTTCACGCGATCCCGGAACAGGCCCGCGAAGATTCGAGGTTCGTCGGGCAGATCAGGCCGCACCAGGAATGTCCAGGTCAGGGAATGCGGGTGCGTAATGATCGGGCCGAGACCGTATCCGCCGCTGCGCAACCGGTCCGTCGCTGCCCGCCCCAACGGCTCCGGCACCGAGACACCCCACACCAGCGAACCTGCTCGCACCACGATTCGGCCGAGTGCTTCGGGTTCTACCTCGGCAGGCAGCTGACAGATCATCTTGTAGTACGCGCACCGCCCGGATGGGGTTGCCAGATCGAAGCCTTCGATGCCTGGCGCGCTCATGACTGAGCCTCCGCGTCCCCCGACGGCGCCGGGGTGGGGTACAGGGCGCGGCCGAGCATCACGTGTCCCGGCATGATCACGCTGCACACTCGCGTGAAGTCGGCCGGAACCGAGCCGCCCAGATGCGTCATCCCCGGAACTATCACCGCACTCGCGCGGGCGACGTGCACCATTTCCAACACACGCGCCGCCGCCACCGGCGATACCGTGTGCGGCGCAACCACATAGATCGCGGCCAGTGTGTAACCGTGCCGCCGTGCGAGCGCCTCGATCGTCGCTCGATCGTTCACGGCGTCTGCCCCCGCGACCGCCGCGCACCGCATCCCGATGGCCAGTGCGCCGTGCGTATATGTGAGCGAGCCACGCAACGGCGTCGACGCGTCTTTCAGATACGCCGCGATCCGCTCCAGCTCAGGCACTCCCGCCCGATACAACCCCTGCCGACTGCTCGCATCCATCCCCTGCGCCTCCCTGCGATCCGATTGGAAAGCACCCGACGCCGAGGGCACAGCACCCGCCAGCGGTGATAGCTGTACTGGTGCGGCCGGGATTTCGAAGCGGCCGGCTCACCCCGGCGTCGGGGCCGGAGAAAGCGTCACAGGCCGAGAACGTGGTCAACAATGGCACTCTCGGCAGACCGACCGGCGAAAGTGCCATCGAGAGCCGAAGCTTCAGTACTCCAGTCGCAGTAGATCAGCGAGATCTCGCATCTCAGGTGTCAGAGTGCGCCGTCTGGTGATGATCCGGCCGAGCAAATCCTTGGCGGACCGTTGTTCGATCAGCCACGGGCGGGCCTCGCGGGACAGCTGAACCAGAACATCGAACGCGGTGTCATAGCTTCGAAGTTCGATGTGTGCTGCGGCGACATCGAGCAGATGCCTGTTCCGGTTGTCGGAGGTCGGGCGCAGCCCTGACGGCACGTCGCGGGCCAGGCGTAACGCGAGGTCGGGACGGTCGTCCACGATGGCATTCTCGACCCGCTTCATGGCGACCGTGGCAGGTCCGAACGTCGTCCAGTACTGGTGATAATTACCCGAATCCCGTTTGACCGCTGCCGCTGCCGCGTTCGCGAGGCGCATCATTTCGTCCGCCTCGTCTGGCCGGTTGTCGCGTATCGCTGCGGCCGAGCCACGCAACAGCAACCACCCCCAGGTCGACAGCTCCCGTGTGGTGGCGACCGACAGACGCGGCTCGACACGGTCAGCCCACGACACGGCCAAGGCGCGGACCTGCTCGAACTGCCGTTCTACAAGAAGCAGCCAACACAAAGTGATCACTGCCGACGCGGAATCGAGCGCGTTCCCGGTCGATTCGGCATCCCGGAGTGACTGCTCGAGGGCGGTTCTCGCTGGCTGGAGTTGCCGAGTCTGGACCAGCACCGACCCGACCAGTTGCAGGATCCGGGACCGCATGAGCGGCGACGCGGCGCGTCCATCGAGTATCAAGCGGGGAAGTTGCCGACTCAATTCGTCGTACTCGTTGTCGTGGTAGAGCTTCACCGCTGCGACAAGCGACTCGTTCACGCTCCGCTCCGTAGGCATTTCGACCGCGTGTCCGTCTGCGCTCGACACGAGAGCTCGCCGAGTTGGAAGCCAGAGTTCGCCGCTTTCGGTCTCGGGTCGGCGGGGGGTGGGCCCGAGAAGAGTCGAGAGCGGGCAGCTCATCGCGACGGCCAGCCGTCGAAGTGTCTGTATGCGAGTGTCATCGCGCTCGCCCTGTTCGATCTTGCGAATCAGAGATAGCGATACCCCTGAACTCTGTGCGAGTTCACGTTGCGTCAGACCGCTCCGCTTGCGAACAGATCGCAAGCGTTCCCCGAGATCTGTGCTCATGGCCCGAGGCTACGGGACCTTGGGATTCTCGTCAGGCTCGTCTCGAACCAGCACGGTCGAACCCGCTAGCGCCCGGGGCCGCGGACGGTGATCATCGTCTGGTGGGGAAGAACTCGGAAACGGACCGGATGCGCCGCGTGCCGGAAATGATCGCAGTGGCAGGTGAATTGGTTCTTCGACCTTGGTCGATGTCGTCTGCGGATCTCGACCTGGTTCGGGAAGCGTCGGACGACGACACGATCCCGTTGATCACCACTGTGCCGTCGATGTACACCGAGGAAGCGGCGACGGAGTTCGTCGAGCGGCAGTGGGAACGATCCGTGAGCGAAAGCGGGTACCCCTTCGTGATCGCGCGAGCGACGGACGGTAAGCCGCTCGGCAGTATCGGAGTCTGGACCAAGGATCTCGGAGAGGGCCGGGCATCGGTCGGGTATTGGCTGGTGCGGTCCGCTCGTGGGCAGGGGGTGGCCGCCCACGCGCTGCGGGCGGTCGCGGACTGGGCGTTCGAGCAACTGGCCGTTGCCCGGGTGCAGCTCTACGTGGAACCGTGGAATACCGCCTCCATCCGGACTGCCGAGCGGGCGGGATTCCGGCGTGAGGGGCTGCTGCGCGGGTGGCGGCAAGTCGGCGAAAGTCGTCGCGACATGTTCGTGTACGCGCGGCTCGCCCCGAGCCGCCCGTCGGCGAGACCGCGGTCGCTGACCGGCCCCACGGCTCGTGTCGCCGAGGAAGCCGATGTCGACGGGATCGTCCAACTGCGCGTCGCGGTGGCAGCGGAGGGCAAATGGATCGGGGCCGAAGCGCCGTTGGACGAGGAAGACGCCGCACGGCAGATCCGAGCGAATCTCGGCGACGAGAAGCGCGGTGTGTTCGTGACGGAGATCGACGGATGCGTCGTGGGCACGGCGACGGTCTACTTCGGCACACCTGGCGTCACGGCCTTCGGCATGATGGTCGCGGCGGATCGGCGGGGACGTGGCATCGGGCCGGTGCTGCTGGAGCAAGTCATCAGTTGGTCGCGGGATCGGGGCGCCCACAAGGTGAGTCTGCAAGTATGGCCGCACAATCAGCGCGCGATGACGCTCTACGACCGAGCGGGTTTCGAGGTCGAGGGCGTCTTGCGCGGGCATTACCGACGCCGCAGCGGCGAGCTGTGGGACGCGGTGCTCATGGGCCTGCCACTCGACGGTGTGGGCTGACGAGCGCACGCCTGGAGTATTTCGCGGAAAACTAGGGTTTTTATTGGCGCGATTGCGCGAAAATAATTGAATGCGCACGTTTCAGACTGTGCGGCCCGAATTGTGTGAGATCGCCGCTGGTTTACGACGCTTGTAACGCACGAGTGGCAGCACGCGAATTCCCCACCGGCAGAACAAATAACGTTCCGAGCCTCGCCTTAAGGGACACAAGACTTCGAATGTCTGTTAATCGGCCGCAAAGTCGCGGCTCCCTCGTGGGCGGAAAGTCCGTATCGCGGAGGTGTAACGGCACCTACAGCCGCGCCACGCAAACCACGAAATACCTTTGCTGGTAGACGATTCCGCTGTCGGCCGACCCGCACGCGTTGACGTCGACGGTGTTCTGCTTGATGTCGATGACCCGGACCGCGCCAGGGGTGTGGGCGGCGCAGTCGAGACGCTTGGGGCTGCCGGGTGTCAGTTCCATGCAGCCGCCGACGACCCAGTCGATGTCCAGGCACAGCGCGGCCTGTGTCGCCCCGTGCAAAGTTTCGTTGTAGGTGTGGTCGGCGTCGGTGGGGCAGGTGGCGTTCGCCGGTGCCTTATCGACGACTTTGTAGACGGAGTTCTGGCTGCCACAAGCGGTTTTGTCGATCGCGCCTGCTCCGCCGAGCTGTACGCAGTCGCCGATGTTCACCTGCATGCTGGTGGCGCTCTTGTTGGACGCGCCGCGCATCGCCGACGTGGTCGGCAGCGCTTCCGTGGTGGTCGGCAGCGGCTCCTCGGTGGTCGGCGGGGGAGCCGAGGTTGTTGCCGCGGCGGCGTTCTGAGCGGCGGCCTTGGCCGGCTCATCGGCGGGGCCGGACATCGATAGCGCGGCGACGACCACGATGGTGGCCGCCAGTCCGGTCCCGACCATGAAGGCGGCCAGGGTGATACCGGCGCGGACACGTTGGCGCGACACGTACGTCCTCCAGAGCTGTGAACCCTTCGACCCACCTAGCGACCCGAAGTTGTGAATCTTGCGGATTGAAGACCACGCCATGCTTACACTACGCGGCACGTCCGCGTCGAGTTTTCCTTCCCAGGCGTAGCGATCCGCGCTGGGAATTCACGTACGTGTCGGTATCCGGGCCCGGTGTGATCACGATCGGATAACGAACTTCGCGATCAGGTGTGCCGGTCGCCAAGTCTGGAAACTAGTCACGGGCGCTGTACAGTCACACGCCATCCGGCCTCCGGAGCCGGTGTCTCGGTGAGAAGGAATTCCAGAATGAAGTTCGGCACTATTGCCGCCATTACGCTCGGCGCGGTTGCCGCAGTGGGCATCACAGCGGGGGCCGCGAACGCGAAACCCGTAGAACCGGAGCGTGAGATCACGACAACCGGGGTAGAGCAGGGGGTCGACTACCACACCACGGTCTCACGCGAGACCGGAGCCATCTCGACCGCCGTCGAGCACGGCACCTTCGCGGTGGCCGACGACGGCACCAAGATCAAGCTGACCTCCGATACCGGGGCCGTGGTGGCCGAAGTGCCGCTCACCTTCCAGGTTTCCGGCAGCAAGCTGTCGGTCGCGCACGAAATCAGCGACAGCGGACGGCGTCTCGCGCTCACCCCGGTGGCAGGCGCCAAGGAGATCGGCGAGATGCAGCCGATCAGCTCGATGAACCGTCTCATCGCCGAGTTGAACCAGAACGTGGTCGGCGTGGTCGGCGGCGCGCTGCTCGGCGGACTGCTCGGGGCCCTGATCGGCCTGGGCTTCTTCAGCATCATCACCGGCCCGATCGGCCTGGTCGTCGGCGCGATCGCGGGCGGAGCCATTCAGGGTGGACAGCCGTTCACCGACGCGCTGATGGCGGTCGTCAACGGCGAACCCTGATCGATGGCGCGGATCGGATGCGGCAGGCGCACCGCAGCGCGCCTGCCGCACCCGGACCGGGTTGTCGATCGTCGTGGCGTTCGTCGAGGGTGGAGGTTCGGCCCCCGCCGGGACGGCGCCACGGCAGAGCGATGAAATCGCGCGAACGCCGGATACCGCTGGACGCGTGCTATCGCGCGGGTACTTCGAAGATCAACGCTCGGCGGAACCGGACTCGCCGTCACGGTGCTGGCGAGATAGTCGCCAGAGGAACTCCGGGTCGTCGTCGGGTCCGATGACGCGCTTGCGCCGTGGTGAACGCGATTGCGGGGCAGTGGGTCCAGTCCGCTCGGGGCCGAACGCCTTCCAGCACAACACCGCTATTGCCACCACCGCGATGAGTGCCAACAGGTACGTCACGTCGCTCACCTCCTGATTACGAGGGTAGCCGCGGACGTGACTCCAGCACACCGCAGACGCGAAAATGGTCTGCGGGCGAGCGCGGACCCGAGCACGACAGGTCCGCGCGCCCTGCGATCAGCGTGCTGCGGTCGCTTCGGTGGTCAACGACTTGAGCAGCTGGAGTACTTCCGATTCGCGGAACCGGCGATGTCCGCCCGGTGTGCGAAGCGACCCGAGGCGCCCGGCGTGAGCCCAGCGCGTCACGGTCTTGGGGTCGACGTGGAACAGGGCAGCAACCTGGCCCGGAGTCAGCAGGGTGTCCTGGCCGCCGACGGTGATCGCAGTCATAGCAAACCTCTCCGTTCTCGACAGTTCCCTCATCAGATGGCGCCATCGTCGCACTGAAACCCCTAGGTACTCGAACCACCTACAGTTGGTAAAGGGGAGGTAATAGACAAAACGGATGCGCGCCCCACCCCCGGCTGTTGGGCGTGCACCGGGGGCGGGCAACAGCTTCGCATAGGCTGAGGGATGTGCGTGACGCGAATCCACCAAAAGGTGCTTCCGGACAGCAAACGGCTGGCGCTGGTCGTCGTCTGGCCCGCAATCTGGCCCTTTACACCGTCGCCAGGTTGGGTCTCGTGGTAGTGCTCGCCGCGCTGATCGTGCTGGCCGCGCGACTGGTGTCGGTGGACATCCCCATCGTGGTCGCAGCCTTGTTCGCGCTCATCATCGCGATGCCGCTGTCGCTGGTGCTGTTCAAGCGGCTGCGGGCCAAGGTGAACGAGGACATCGCCCTGGTCGACGAGCGCAGGCGCCGCGACAAGGCCGAGCTACGGGCGCGGTTGCGCGGCGACGAGCCGCCCGCTCCGCCGGAGTCCGGGACTTCTTCGTGAAGTCCTGCGATCACACCGCTCCGCGCGACTGGGTCGACAACGCGGTGCGGTTGATCGACGCCGACACCCAGCGCAGCGCGGACACCCACTTGCTGCGCTACCCGCTGCCCGCCGAGTGGAACATCCAGCTCTATCTCAAGGACGAGTCCACCCACATCACCGGCAGCCTCAAGCACCGCCTGGCTCGCTCGCTGTTCCTGTACGCGATCTGCAACGGCTGGGTCGGCGAGGGGACGACCGTGGTGGAGGCGTCCTCGGGTTCGACGGCGGTCAGCGAGGCCTATTTCGCGAAACTGCTCGGCTTGGACTTCGTCGCGGTGATGCCCGCGAGCACCTCTCCGCAGAAGATCGCGCTCATCGAGGCGCAGGGCGGGCGCTGTCATTTCGTGCAACGCCCGCCGGACATGTACACCGAGGCGGCGCGGCTGGCGGCCGAGTGCGGCGGTCACTACATGGACCAGTTCACCCACGCCGAGCGCGCGACCGACTGGCGCGGCAACAACAACATCGCCGAGTCGATCTTCCAGCAGATGGCGTTGGAGACCAATCCGGTGCCGGAGTGGATCGTGGTCGGCGCGGGCACGGGCGGCACCAGCGCCACGATCGGCCGCTACATCCGGTATCGCAGGCATGCGACCAAGCTGGCCGTGGTCGATCCGGAGAACTCCGCCTTCTACGGCGGCTACGAGACGGGCGATGCGGGTTACCAGACCGGAATGCCCTCCCGGATCGAAGGCATCGGCCGCCCCCGCGTGGAACCCTCGTTCGTCGGCCAGATCGTGGACCGCATGTTCGAGGTGCCCGACGCGGCGTCTATCGCTGCGGCCCGGTTCGCGAGCGTGCGGCTCGGCCGCCGGGTCGGCGGCTCCACCGGCACCAACCTGTGGGGCGTTTTCGCCTTGATCGCCGAGATGCTCTCCGAAGGGCGCGGCGGCAGTGTCGTCACCCTGCTGTGTGACGGCGGGGATCGCTATGCCGGAACGTATTTCGACGACGCGTGGGTGGCGTCCCAGGGGCTGGAGCTCGCGGAGCCCACCGCTGTCCTGGAGAAGTTCGTGGCGACCGGAATCTGGGACGCCTGATCGGTTCGTGCCCCGGCCAGGGGTTTTGTTCGCCTGAGGCGGAACGGGGTCGAATCGCGCCCGCGGTTGTCAATTTTTGTTGACATCGCGAGCATGTGTCAATCAAAATTGACGTCATGACGGAAGCAACCACACTCGCGGCGGCCGCGGGCAGCCCCGATCCGAAGGTCGGGCTGCGCGCGGTGCTCGCGCTACGCAGGCTGCTCGAACGTCTCGAGGCGATCCAGGTGGCCAACGCCCGTGCTCAGGGCTGGTCGTGGCAAGCGATCGCGGAGGCGCTCGAGGTCAGCAGGCAAGCAGTCCACCAGAAGTACAACCGGAAAGGCAGGATCCGCTGATGTTCGAGCGGTTCAGCAGGTCTGCGCGCACGGCGATCATCGTCGCCCAGGAGGACGCGCGCGAACTCCACGCGTCGAATATCGAGGTGGAGCACGTATTGCTCGGTGTGCTCGCGCATGCCGAGCCGGAATTGGCAGCGTTGCTCGCGGACGCGGGACTCACTCGCGACGGCGTGCGCAGCGCGCTCGCCGAGCAGGGCAACGGGATACCGCTCGGCCCCGAGGACGCCGAGGCCTTGCGCTCCATCGGCATTGATCTGGACGCCGTCCGGGAGTCGCTGGACACGCATTTCGGCGAGGACGCGCTCGACCGCGCCGCGCCGGACCCGCGCCGTGGGCCGTTCCCGTGGAGCCGCGGTGGGTACTACGGGCACATTCCGTTCACGAAGGAAGCGAAGAAGGTGCTCGAGCTCTCCCTGCGTGAGGCGCTCGGTCGCAAGGACAAGACCATCGAGTCGGGGCACATGCTGCTCGGCATCCTGCGCGCCCCGAACCAGACGACGGTGCGCCTGCTCGGCGGCTCCGACGCGATCGGTGAATTGCGGCCCAAGGTGCACGCCCTGCTCGACCGTGCGGCTTGAGCAGGCGGACATGCGCTGCGGGAGTTCGTGTTTTCCAGCGGCGTGTGTCCGCCTCCGACGCCTAGCATTGGGCCATGCAGCTCGTGATTCGGTTGATCATCAACGCGGTGGCCATCTGGCTGGCCGCCGTCTGGGTCGACAAGATCGACATTCTCGCTCCGGAAGGCGGCAACGGCGCCAAGATCGGTGTGGTCCTCGCGGTGGCCGCGGTGTTCACGGCGGTGAACGCCCTGGTCAAGCCGATAGTGAAACTGCTGTCGCTACCGCTGGTGATCGTGACGCTCGGCCTGTTCCTGCTTCTGATCAACGCGCTCATGCTGTGGCTGACCGCCGAGATCACCGGAGCATTCAGCCATTACGGCCTGCGCGTCGAGGGCTTCTGGGCCGCGGTGTTCGGCGGCATCATCGTCTCGCTGGTGAACTGGGTGCTCGGCATCCTGGTTCCGGACGAGGATTAGTCCGCGCCGCCGCGAACGGACGACGCTCGATCGCGCATCGCGCCATCGAGTCCACCTGGTCGGCGCGATCCGCGACCGCGAGGGCCGCGCTAACCCAGCCCGACCGCCAGCGCGGTGACCGCCGACCAGACCAGCAGCGCCAGGCCGGAATCCCGCAGCGCGGGAATCAGTTCCAGCCCGCCCTTGCCGCCGCGCACCGGCGCGTTGGCGCGGACGGCGAGCGGTATCGCGAGCAGCCCGGCCAGTGCCCATGGCGTGCGGGCCACCAGCGCCAACGTCACGAGGAACGGGACGGTGAGCAGGGCCAGGTGCAGTGTGCGGGTGCGCGGATCGCCGAGTTTGACCGCGAGTGTGACCTTTCCGGACCCGGTGTCGGTGGGGATGTCACGCAGGTTGTTCGCGACGAGCACGGCGCTGGAGAACGCGCCCACCGCGATCGCCAGCAGCGCACCGACCCAGTCGATCCGGCCCGCCTGCACGAACTGGGTGCCGAGCACGGCGATCAGGCCGAAGAAGACGAACACCGCCACTTCACCGAATCCGCTGTAGCCGTAGGGCTTGCTGCCGCCGGTGTAGTACCAGGCGCCGGCCAGGCAGGCCGCGCCGACGAGCAGCAGCCACCAGGCGCTGGTGAGCACCAGCACCAGGCCGAAGACGGCCCCGACGACCAAGCTGACGATCGCGGCGGTCTTCACCGCGGTGGGCGAGGCCAATTTCTGCCCGACCAGGCGCAGCGGGCCGACCCGGACGTCATCGGTGCCGCGGATGCCGTCGGAGTAGTCGTTGGCGAAGTTCACGCCGATGATCAGCGCCAGCGAAACGAACAGCGCGAGAATCGCTTTCCACCACACCGCACCATCGATCGACGCGGCGGCGCCGGTCCCGGCGAGCACCGGGGCGATCGCGTTCGGCAGGGTACGGGGTCGCGCGCCCTCGATCCATTGCGCTGCAGTAGCCATGTTCGCAGCATAATCGGCAGAGTCGGACGGAGTCCGTCCTCAGCTCGCGCATGGCCGCAGCGAAGGCGGAGGTTCCGCATAATCGGCGCAGTCGGACGTAGTCCGTCCTCAGCCCGCGCACGGCGATCAGGCCGTTTCGGCCGTCACCGCCTCCTGCATCCGCGCGAGTCCCTTCTCGAAATCCCGGCCGACGAACTTGTCCATCGGGATGAGCTTGCCGATGACGGCCATCAGCCCGGTCTGCCGGCCGGTCATCCGCCAGGTCACTTCGGTGCCGGTCTCGACCGGGTCCAGGATGAAGGTCACCATGTTGGTGGCCTTCATGGGCTTCATGAACTCCAGGCGCACGCCGATCTCGCGCTCGGCGCTGCCGACGATCTCCATGCTGCCCGCACCTGCCTTACGGTTGCCGCTCCAGGCGTAGCGCGCGCCGACGCCGGATTCCGCGCCGGAGTAACTGCGCTGGAGCTGCGGGTCGAGGTCCTCCCACGGCGACCACTCGACCCACTTGTGGAAATCGTTGATCAGCCCGTGCACGCGCGCGGGGTCGGCCGTGATCACGGCCGATCGGACCACCTCGAACTCAGCCATGGGGGTCACACTATGCGACCGACCGCTCGCAGTCGCGGCAAAGAATTCGTGTCGAGCTTCTCGGGTCTGCTCGCCTACGATGACCGCGGGATGTTTCCGGAGCACAGCGGCCCGCACGGCCACAGTCGAGCAGTGACGACGCCCGCAGGCGAATCGGTCGTGGTGGCCTTGCTGGGCGAGGTCGCGCTGCGCCGCGACGGCACGCTGACGCCGCTGCCCGGTGCGCGCTCCCGGCTGCTGCTCACCGCCCTGGCCCTGCGGCCGGGTCGCAGCCGCGGCGCGCAGGCCCTGATCGAGGAGGTCTGGGGCGAGCAGCCGCCGCGCTCGCCGATGAACGCGCTACACACCCAGGTTTCCCGGTTGCGTTCGGCGCTGCCGGAGGGCGCGCTGGAAATCGGCCCTGCGGGCTATCGGTTGACCCTCGGCGCCGATCAGGTCGACTTGTCCTCGGTGGGCGAGCGCGTGGCGCGGGCGCACGGGCTGCGCGCGGCGGGAGACCTTCCGGGGTGCCTGGCGGAAATCACCCGGGCGCGGGGGCTGTGGCGCGGGGATCCCGGTGCGGATCTGCCGCCGGGCGACCTCGCCGACGAGCTTCGCGCAGCGGCCGGGCGGCGTCTGGCCGAACTGGACGAACTCGAACTCGCCGCACGCGAGGACGGCGGCGACGTCGATGGAGCCTTGCGTCTCGCTCGGCTGCGCGCCGCCGCGGAACCGCTGGACGAGCCCGCGCAGCAGACCCTGATGCGCCTGTTGGCGGCGGCGGGGCGGCCCAACGAGGCGGTGGAATCGTTCGCCGCTTTCCGCTACCGGCTGGCCGAGGAACTCGGCACGGACCCGGGGCCCGCGCTCACCGAGATGCATACGGCGATCCTGCGTGGGGAGCGGATAGGCCGCGTCGCGCCGCCGCGCTCGGGCAGCGCGGCGAGCGAAGACGGCGGTTCCCGAAGCGGGCTCGCGGCCGAGGCGACACCCTCGGCCGCTGACGTACCGACACCGCACCTCGCCGCGATCGGCCTGCGTGCCGCGCCCAACGCACTGCTCGGCCGGGCCGCCGACATCACCGAGCTGATCGAGCTGCTCCGCGATGCCCGGGTGGTGACCGTGCTCGGCCCCGGCGGTGCGGGCAAGACCAGGGTTGCCAACGAGATCGGTTGGCAGGCGGCCGCCACCTGTCCGGTGGCGCTGGTCGAGCTGGCGTCGGTGCGCGCCGAAGGCGACGAAGCCAGGGTCGAGATCGAGGCGGCGATCGCCGCGGTACTCGGGCTCAGCGAGGTCACCTTCGACGCGGCCACGCTGCGTTCCGGGCAGATCGTCGATCTGCGCGGGCGGCTGCACGACGCGGTGTCGGCGCGCTCGATGCTGCTGATCCTGGACAACTGCGAGCATCTGATCGACGCCGTCGCCGTGGTGGTCGCCGATCTGATCGGCGTCGCACCGAGGCTGACCGTGCTCACCACGAGCCGTTCGCCGCTGACCATCACCGCCGAGACGGTCTATCCTTTGCCGCCGCTGACCATCGATCCGGCGGGCTCGCCCGCCACCGAGCTGTTCGCCGCGCGCGCCAGGGCGGTGCGGCCCGGCGTCCGGCTGGATCCGGACGTGGTCGCCCAGTTGTGCCACACCCTCGACGGGCTGCCGCTGGCCATCGAACTGGCGGCGGCCCGCGTGCGCGTGATGAGCGTCGAGGAGATCAACGAGCGGCTGGCCGATCGGTTCGCGCTGCTGCGCCACGGCGATCGCAGTTCGCCCGAACGGCATCGCACGCTGCACGCGGTGATCGACTGGAGCTGGAACCTGCTCGACACCGAACAGCAAGCCACGTTGCGCCGGTTGTGCCGATTTCCCGCCGGTTTCACGCTGTCGGCGGCCGAGGCGGTCGCGGGCGGAGCCGACGTGGTCGATGTCGCCGCGGCCGTCGACGGCCTGGTCAACCAATCGCTGCTCACCGTGCTGGACGACGAAGTGCTCGGCACCCGCTACCGGATGTTGGAGACGGTGCGGGAATACGGTGAAGAGCAGCTGGCCGCCGCGGCGGGAGAGCCGGAATCGGTCGATACCCGGATGATGCGGTGGGCCAAGGACTACGCCGATGACGTGGCGAGCCGGTATATGACCGGCGATCAGTTCCACCTCGCGCTCTCCGTGGCGGCGGAGGTGGACAACTTGCTCGCCGCGCTGCGTTGCGCGATCGAAAGGCGGGATGCCGCGACGGCCTACACGGTGTTCCCGGTCGTCGCCACGCTGTGGATCATCCGGGGATCGCACCTGGAAGTGATCGCCTGGGCTCAGCGGGTCATCGAATTGGAGCCGGCCGACTTCGGGCCGGAAGGTCCGCGTCCGGATCTGGTGCTCGTCACCTACCAGATGACGTTCCTGCATCTCGCTTACACCAACGGCAGCGCCAGGGAGATCGCCGTGCTCCGCAGGCGCGTGCGCCGATTGCTTCATCTTCCCGTCGAACTCACCGAGAACAGCCGATTCATCGCCCGGGTCGTGCTCACCAGGGCCGACGGACGCGGCTTCAGCAGGCTCCTCGCCGAGGCGGCGCGTTCGGCAGATCCGGAGACCAGGGGTTCGGCGCTGTTGTTGCGAGCCAACATCCGGGAGAACCTCGGCGATGTGCGCGGCTCCACCATCGATGCGATCAAGGCGCTGGAGGTGCTCGGGCGCGAGAACGTCTGGAGCGTGGCCATGGTGAGCAGGCACCTCGGACAGGTCTGTGGACAGATCGCCCGCTACGACCAGTCGGTGACCTATTACCGCCGCGCGCTCGAGGTGTTGCAGCGGCTCGGCGCCTACGAGGACACGGTGGAGATCCGCAGCCTGCTGGTGGCTTCACTGGTCGGAATCGGCGAGCTGGAGCAGGCGCGGCGGGAACTCGATCTCGCGTTCGGCACGCCGGACTTGGACAACTCGTCCCTCGGACAGAACCGGCTGCTGTCCACCGTGATGCAGAGCTCGGCGGAGTTGGCGTTCGCGGAAGGTGACACCGCGGGCGGGTTCACTCGCTACGAACGCGCGCTGGAACTGTTCGGCTGGCCGGACAACGCGCTCGGCCCCGGGCCCGGCGCCCTGATGCTGGCCGCGGCGGCGCTCGCCGCGCAGGTGATAAACGGCGCTGCCGACCCGGACGCGACTCTGCACACGCAGCTTGCCGAGACGGCTCTGCCGACCATGACCCAGTACCGCGACCTGCCGCAGATCGGCGGCGTCGCCTGCGCGATCGGCTCGTATCTCATCGCCGTCGACCGCGAGGTCACGGTGGGGCTCGACTTGCTCATCCTGGCCCCGAACGTCGTCTGCCGACAGGACTTTCCTTCGATGCGGTGGCAACGGCACTTGGACGCGGCGACCGCGAAGCTCGGTCCCGGCCCGGTCGCCGAAGCCCGCCGCCGCCTCGGCCACCTGCGCCGGAACAGGTCCGCGGATCGCATCATGGAATTGCTGCAAGGACTGGTCGACGCTCGCTGATCAGTCGACGGCGGTGATCTGGTTTGCGCGAGGAGTCGAACGGTCGTGCGCGGCAGCACAGCGAAAGCGGGCCGGGTGACGATGTCACCCGGCCCGCTGTGGTGCGGTGATCGGTCACGCGCGGCGCATGTACGCCTTGACCGTGAGCGGGGCGAAGATCGCGATGACGACCAGCGAGCCGATGAGCGACCAAGCCAGATCGCTGCCGAAGGCGGCGCCGTTCATCAACCCGCGGCACGTGTTCACCATGTAATACACCGGGTTCACGTGATTGAGGCCCTGCATCCAGCCCGGCATCGTGCTCACCAGCGCGAAGGCGCCGGACATGAAGGTCAGCGGGAACATGATCATCATCGAGATGCCCTGCACGCCCGCCGCGCTCTTGCCGGTGACCCCGACCAGCGCCCAGATCCAGCTGATCGCGAACGAGCAGAAGACGATGACCAGACCCGCCGCGACGACCCCGAGCACACCGCCCTCCGGGCGATAACCGATGGCGACGCCGACGACGATGGTGAGCACGGTGGCGAGGGCGTAGCGCACCATATCCGCCAGCAGAGCGCCGGCCAGCGCCGAGACGCGGGCGATCGGGAGGGATTTGAACCGGTCGAAGACGCCCTTGTCCATGTCCTCGCGCAACTGGGTGCCGGTGACGACTGAGGTGAGCACCACGGTCTGCACCAGGATGCCGGGAATCAGGACCGGCAGGTAGTCCTGCACGCTGCCGCCGATGGCGCCGCCGAAGATGTAGGCGAACAGGGCGGTGAACAGGATCGGCTGGATCGTCACGTCGAACAGCTGCTCGGGCTTGTGCTTGATCTTCAGCAGGCCGCGGTAGGCCATGGTGAACGAGTTCGCCGCCGCTTGGACGAGCGGAACGTGGTTGCTCACTTCGGGGATCTTCGTCGGCGCCGTTCGGCGCGTCTCGGTCGCGGTGATGGTGGTCATGGTCGTGTTCCTTCTCTGCGTGCGCGGGATCCGGCGTGGTCACGCAGGCTGCTGCCTGCGGTCCGGACGCTCATGCCGCGCTTTTCGCGGAATCGTCGGTGGTGTCCTCGGCCGGGTGGCCGGTGATGGTGAGGAAGACCTCGTCCAGGCTCGGCTTGGTCACGGTGATCTCATCGATGCCGATCTCCCACTCGCGCAGGCGGATCAGCAGATCGGCGGTGACTCCGGCGTCGGTCAACGGCGCGGTGAGCCGCCCGGCCTCCGGGGTGATCTGCGCTTCGACCCCGAGGAAATCGCCGACGATGCGGCGCGCCTCGTCGAGCTGGCCGCGATCGACCAGCGTCAGATGCAGCGACGAACCGCCCACGGAGGCCTTCAGTTCGTCGGCCGTGCCGTCGGCGATCACCTTGCCGCGGTCGATCACCGCGATGCGGTCGGCCAGTTGGTCGGCCTCGTCCAGGTATTGGGTGGTGAGCAGCACCGTCGCGCCTTCGCGGACGAGGCGGCGGATGGTCTCCCACATCTGGGCGCGGGTGCGCGGGTCGAGCCCGGTGGTCGGTTCGTCGAGGAACAGCAGCGGCGGCGTCGCGATGAGACTGGCCGCCAGGTCGAGGCGGCGTCGCATACCGCCGGAGAAGTGCCGCAGCGGCTTGTTCGCCGCCTCGGTGAGGTCGAATTCCTCCAGCAGCTCGGCCGCCTTGCGCCGGGCGTCGACGCGACTCAGGCCGAGCAGTCGGGAGAAGACGATCAGGTTCTCGGTGGCGCTCAGGTCCTCGTCGACCGAGGCGTACTGTCCCGTGACGCCGATGAGCGAGCGGACGGCCGTCGGCTCGGCGACCACGTCGTGGCCGAAGATGCGTCCGCTGCCGCCGTCCGGTCGCAACAGGGTCGCGAGCATCCGGATGGTCGTGGTCTTGCCTGCGCCGTTCGGTCCGAGCACGCCGTACACCGAGCCCTGCGGCACCGCCAGGCTCACGCCGTCGACGGCCCGCTGTTCCCCGAACACCTTGACCAGGCCGTCCGCCTCGACGGCGAGCGCTGAAGTTGGTGCGAAAGAAGTCATGTGGACAACTGTGGATGCCTCGACTTGCACGGCTCTTGCACGGCGCTGGCTTGGTTTCCGGCGCTACCCTCACGAATGTGAGCACAGCCGGTGATACGACTGCCGTGACGAACCTGATCATGAAGTACGCGGAACTGGTCGACGCCGGGGATTTCGCCGGTGTCGGCGCGCTGTTCGCCGACGGCGTCTTCGTCGGCAGCGGTACGACGATCAGGGGCCGGGAAGGCGTCGAGACGTCACCGTCTTCCAGGCTCTCCCGGACTTTCCCTTACAACCCGTGGCGGCAGGCCGCTACCACGACCGCTTCGAACGCGTCGACGGGCAGTGGCGATTCGTGGAGCGCCGGGTTCATATTCACCTGACGGGCGATCTGAGCCGCCACTTGCGCACCTAGCCATGGACGAGAGAGCTTCGCCGGACGCGTGCGCTGCCCGGCGATCCGCTAGCGGGTCGACTCGGCCAAGAGGTATTCGCGGAGCTTGGCGCGGTCGGGCTTGCCGGGGCCGCGGAGCGGGAATTCGTCGAGGACGGCCAGTTCGCGGGGGGCCGCGATGGAGTCCAGTTCGGCGGAGACGTATTCGCGCAGCTCGGGGAGGCTGGGGGTGGCGCCTGGGGCGGGGATCACCGCGACCGCGACGCGCTGGCCGAGCCGTTCGTCGGGCAAGCCGAGGACGACCACCTCGCTGATGGCCGGGTGGTTGATCAGCACGGCCTCGACCACCTGCGGGATCACCAGCAGGCCGCCGGTCGTGATCGCCTCGTCCAGCCGTCCGGTGATGCTCAAGACGCCGTTGTCGAAGGTGCCCGCGTCCTCGGTGCGGAACCAGCCCGGCTCGGCGAAGGCGGGATGGTCGGGCTGATTGCGGTAGCCGGAGGCGATCATCGCGCCGCCCAGCACCACCCGGCCCTCTTCGATACGGACCTTCGTGCCCTCCAGCGGCACGCCGTCGTACACGCAGCCGCCGCAGGTCTCGCTCATGCCGTAGGTGCGCACCACGGTGATGCCCGCGGCGCGTGCGCGCTCGTAGACCGGCAGCGGAGTGGCCGCGCCGCCCACCAGCACACCGTCGAGCTCGGCCAGCGCGGTGGCGGCGACCGGCGACTCCAACGCTTTGATCAGCTGGGTCGGCACCAGGGCCGTGTAGCGCCGCTCCCCGCGCATACCCGAGATGGCGCCCGCCAAGGCCTCGGGCAGGAATCCGCCGGACACGTCGAGCACGGTGGGTTCGGTCCCCGCCAGGATGCTGCGCAACAGCACCTGGATACCGGCGATGTGATGGGTCGGCAGGGCCAGCAACCAGTTGCCGGGGCCGCCGAGCCGGTCGTGGGTAGCGGTGCCGCTGGCGCGCAGGGCCGACGAGCTGAGCATCGCGCCCTTCGGTATGCCCGTGGTGCCCGAGGTGGTCACCACCAGAGCGATGTCCTCGTCGATCGGCTCGCCCGGCGACAAAGCGTCGCTCAGGCGCCTCGCCTCGCGCCGATCGCTGGTGGGAATGGGGAGCCAGGCGGCCCCGTTACCTTCCAGCGCCTCCCGTAGGTGGGGCATGACGTCGCCGAGACCGGACCCGGTCGGCATCGGCAAGGTACGCAGTTTCTTGGTCATGCCATGCCTCGCCGCTCGCCCGGCTCGGTGGTGCCCAGAGCCGCTGTGCCCATGGCTCGCTCGCTGCACTCCCTCACGGTAGGGATCGTGTCATGCCCGCGCCGCCGCGTGCGGAACGGGTCGGTATGCCGGAGTGGCGCGCCCGTAGCGCGGCCATCCGGTCGGATCGGGGCTCAGGTGGGACAGGCATCGAGACTGCGATTCACTCGTCGGACGGGACACGGACACAGCCGGCCCGGACGTCGGCGGTCGGGTGGCCATCCGAGCGTTATCGTCCTCGCCGGTCGGCGCGTTGGCAACTCGGTGCGGCCCGCCGAACTACCGAATGGAACCGTTGCTACGACGCCTGCCAGCGGGAATCCCGCCGGATCGGATGGGCAGGCGGAACCTCCACCAGAACGATCGGCACACCGTCCGGATCGCGTATCCACATCTCGTGCAGACCCCACGGCTCCTCGACCGGGGCGCGATCGATCGCGATGCCCTTCAGCGCCAGTTCGACGGCGGCGGCGGAGAGGTCGCGCACCTGGAGCCAGATCGCGCCCTCGAACGACGACGATTCTCCGGACCCGCCGTGCGCGGCCACCTCGATCAGCGACTGTCCCGCGAAGAAGACCGTGCCGCCCGGATACTCCCGCGCGATGGCCAGTTCCAGCCCGTCCCGGTAGAACGCGAGCGTGGCCTGGTAGTCGGCGGGCCGCAGGATGATCCGGCTGCTGAGGATGTCCATGTCAGAAGTACCAGGGGTACGGGGTCCAGTCCGGCTTGCGTTTCTGCAGGAACGCGTCGCGGCCCTCGACGGCTTCGTCGGTCATGTAGGCCATCCTGGTCGCCTCGCCCGCGAAAAGTTGCTGGCCCACCAGTCCGTCGTCCAGCAAATTGAACGCGTACTTCAGCATGCGCTGCGCCTGCGGGGACTTGCCGTTGATGTCGGCGGTCCACTCCAGCGCGACGTCCTCCAGCTCCGCGTGGTCGACGACCTTGTTCACCGCGCCCATCTGGTGCATCTCCTCGGCGGTGTAGGGGCGGCCCAGGAAGAAGATCTCGCGGGCGAACTTCTGGCCGACCATCTTGGCCAGGTACGCGCTACCGTAGCCGCCGTCGAAGCTGCCCACGTCGGCGTCGGTCTGCTTGAACCGGGCGTGCTCGCGACTGGCCAAGGTCAGATCGCAGACCACGTGCAGGCTGTGACCTCCGCCCGCGGCCCAGCCGTTCACCAGCGCGATCACCACCTTCGGCATGAAACGGATCAACCGCTGCACCTCCAGGATGTGCAGGCGGCCCGCGCGGGCCTGGTCGACCGTGTCGGCCGTCTCGCCGCTGGCGTACTGGTATCCGCTGCGACCGCGGATGCGCTGGTCACCCCCGGAGCAGAAGGCCCAACCGCCGTCCTTGGGGCTGGGCCCGTTGCCGGTGAGCAGCACCGCGCCGACGTCCGGAGTCATCCGCGCGTGGTCGAGCGCCCGGTAGAGTTCGTCGACCGTGTGCGGGCGGAACGCGTTGCGCACCTCCGGCCGGTCGAACGCGACACGCACGGTGCCCTGCTCGATGTGCCGGTGATAGGTGATGTCGGTCAGGTTCTCGAATCCCGGAACGGGGCGCCACAGCTTCGGATTGAACGTCACCGGGCAATGCTAGGTCTCGCTTCGCCTGAAAGTCGTGGTCGGGCCCGGGAAACGTCGACGACCCGGACTTGCGATCCAGCGGCGGCGGAGGCGAGCGGTGCGGTCGAGGCCCCGCGAACCCGGGCATTCGCGCGAGGTTGGCCGGACTTCGATTTGACGGTGTAAAACTACGCGTTACCGTGCAAGTATGAGCGAGCGAGTGAAACCGGTTATAGACCGGAGCGCGGTGGACGGATCCCGGTACGAGAAGCACGGCGGGTTTCCGAAGGTCACACCCGCGAAGGTCGGGCCGAACTTCGGCGGGTTCATCGAAGCCATGCGGACGTTGCAGGATCTCGCGGTGAGCGCGAACGCACCGGACGATGTCTTCGGGGCCGCGCAGGCCAAAGCCCGCGAGCTGATCGACCTGCTCGAGCCCTACCGCGCCCCCGAGTTGCATGGGCCGGCGGGCCGCGCGGTCGAATTGCCCGGGCGGGGAAGCCTTCTGCTGTTGCCGTGGCGGGTGGTCGAGGCGGGGCCGGACGGCATCGAGATGACGGGTGTGTTCCGCCGCTTCCATCTCGGCGGCAACGGCGCCGCGCACGGCGGTGTGCTGCCGCTGCTGTTCGACGATCTGCTCGGCATGATCGTGCATTACGCCGGACGGCCGATCAGCCGCACCGCGTATCTTCACGTCAACTACCGCAAGATCACTCCGCTCGAGACGGAACTGACGGTTCGCGGACGGGTCGATCGGATCGAAGGGCGAAAAACTTTTATCACCGCCGAATTGCTCGATGAGCAGGGCGATCTCCTCGCGGACTGCGAAGGTCTGATGGTCGAGTTGCTACCGTGGCAGCCGTAGCCGGGTGAATGCTGGCGCGGGCACGTATAGTTGCCCTCGCTCGTTCATCGATACCGATCCGGAGGAACCTGAAAGTGGTTGCAGCACTGTCTGAATCCCTGCTCGACGACGCGAAGCGCCCGGCTTTCCTTGCCGATGCCGTCGAGGTTCTCGACGCCGAGGTGTCGGACAAGGGTGGTGCGTCCGGCCTGGCTGTGAAGGGTGGCTACGCGGCGGTCAAGAAGATCAGCCCGTCCATCGTGCCCGATGCGCTGGAGTCGTTGGCGCCCAAACTGGTCGCGCAGCTGGAGCCGTTCTGGCAGGAGTACACGGCGTCGGGCTCCGGCAAGTTCGCCGATCTGCTCGTCGCCAAGTCCGATGAGGTCGCCGAGGCGTTGCTCGCCGTCACCGACGCCCGGGCCGAGTCCTCCAGCCGCCCTGCCCTGCAGAAGGTCTACTCCTCGATGCGTTCCTCGGCGAAGAAGAACGTCATCGAGGCGCTGCCGCGGGTCGGCGACCTGATCCAGAAGCACGCTGGATGATTTTGTGACTCGCGTCCGAGCGACCGCCGCCGGCGACTTCGTCGCGTACGCGGCGGCACTCGGACGCGAGCCCGGCCGCGAATGGGCCCGTGTGCGACGACACAGTGTGATTGCGAGCCTCCCGGCGCGGACTTCTAGTTGACTGTCTGCCAGTCTGGAGGCGTGAACCCGTCTACAGCACAAGCGCAGGTCGTCGTCGACGAACTCGTGCGCGGGGGCGTGCGGGATGTCGTCCTGTGCCCCGGCTCCCGGAACGCTCCGCTGGCATTCGCCCTGCAAGCCGCCGATTCGGCCGGGCGACTGCGCCTGCACATGCGGATCGACGAGCGAACGGCGGGCTTCCTCGCCGTCGGGCTCGCGATCGCGAGCCGGCTCCCGGTCCCGGTCGTGATGACCTCGGGTACCGCGGTGGCCAATCTCGGGCCTGCCGTGCTGGAGGCGAACTACGCTCGGGTCCCGCTGGTGGTGCTCAGCGCGAACCGGCCATACGAGCTGCTCGGCTCCGGCGCCAACCAGACCGTCGAACAGTTCGGCCTGTTCGGCAGCCAGGTTCGCGCCACCATCTCGCTCGGTCTCGCGGAGGAGGAGCCGGGCGACGCCGAGCATCCGCCCTACGGCCGGCAGAACAGCCAGTGGCGCTCGGCGGTCTGCCGAGTGCTTGCGGCGGCGCGCGGTACCCGCTCCGGCAACGCGGGCCCGGTGCACTTCGATGTCCCGCTGCGCGAGCCCTTGGTCCCCGACTTGAAACCGGGTGAGACGGCTCCGGCGGGCCGCGCGGGGGAGTGCGCCTGGACCGACACCCAATACGCCACCTTGGACGTGCCGCTCGATCTCGACCTCACGCCCGACACGGTCGTGATCTCCGGACACGGCGCAGGCTTGCGGCCGGAGCTGGCGAATCTGCCCACCGTCGCCGAACCCACCGCCCCCATGCACGGTCCCGCGCTGCATCCCCTCGTGCTGCCGCTGTTGCGGCCGACGCAGGCGATCATCACCGGCCGCCCGACCCTGCACCGGCAGGTATCGAAGGTGCTCGCCGACCCGGACGTCCGGGTCTACGCGCTGACCACCGGTCCGCGTTGGCCCGACGTGTCCGGCAACGTGGTCGGCACCGGTACCCGCGCCGTTACTGTCGGCGCACCCAGCGCGCAATGGCTCGAGCACTGCCGCGAACTGAACGCGAAAGCCGACCAAGTGGTGCGTGGCGCACTCGCGCGGCACCCCAAGCCGACGGGGCTGCACGTCGCCGCGGTCGTGATGGACGCGCTGCGCGACGGTGACCAACTCCTGCTCGGCGCCTCGAACCCGGTGCGAGACGCGGCGCTGGTGTCGCATCCGCGTCCGGGGATCAGGGTGCTGTCGAATCGCGGCGTAGCGGGTATCGACGGCACGGTGTCCACCGCGGTCGGCGCCGCTCTGCACCACGACGGGCGCACCATCGCCCTGATCGGTGACCTGACCTTCCTGCACGACGCGTCCGGCCTGCTGATCGGGCCGGGCGAACCGCGGCCCGCCGATCTGACCATCGTCGTCGCCAACGACGACGGCGGCGGCATCTTCGAACTGCTCGAGCAGGGCGACCCGCAATATGCGGGCGTGTTCGAGCGGGTCTTCGGCACCCCGCACGGCATGGATCTCGCCGCTTTGTGCGCCGCCTATCGCATTCCGCACCGGCAGGTCGATCCGCAGCAGCTGGCCGTCGAGCTGACCGGGCACGCCCATGGCATACGGGTGCTCGAGGTGGCCACCGAGCGGTCCAGCCTGCGGGAACTGCACGCGACGGTGCGGGCCAAGATCCAGCCCTGACCGGGTCAGTAGCCGGATTCGTCCTCGGGTTCGTCATCGATCGGGACCGCGATGGACTGTTCGATCACGTCCGCCGGGTTCGCCTCGAAGGTGTCGCGCTCCGGAGTCGCCCGTCCGACGGCTTCGTCCTGCTCGGGCTCGTCGGCGAGCACTGGCTCCTCCGGATACGCCGGAACGGACTGCTCGGCGAGATCGGCCTCCGGGATCGCGTCGGCAAGGGGATCTGACATCGTGCGCTCCTCTCCGCGTAGGCCTCTCCATCGGCATACCCGTCGTGGCACGCCGCAATCGAGGCGGACGATCAACTCGGACTGCATCGAGGATGCCCGCGGTCCGGGCGTACGGCAAGCATCCGGCGCTCAGTGTTGTCGCGCTTCGCCCACCCGCGCCGCCGTCGCGTCCGCGGGGTGTTCGACCAGCGCGAGCATGCGCCCGGCCATGAACCGCGCGGTCCGCACGGCCGTCCCCGATCGCGTCACTTCGCTGACTTCGACCACGCCTCGCGCGATCCTCACCTCGACCCGCCTACCAGCTCGGGTAGCCGCGATCTCGTAACTGCGGGACCCGTCGCCGACGTCGACGACGATCTCCACCCGATCACCCTTCATCTTTCAATTATCCGCTTTTCCAGGGCTTTTCGCCGCTACGGGTTGATTGCGGAACGACTCGCCGCTCAATTTCGGCGTCTCGCTCCGTCTCTATTTCCGGAGACGTCCCACACCTGAGGAGGCCCGATGAATCCCGAGTTCGATTTCGAGCCCGCGGCCGCCACTCTGGCGACCGTCGTCGGCGGCATCGCCGACGACCAGCTCACGGCGCCGACACCGTGCGCCGACACCACGGTCCGCGATCTGCTCGCCCACGTAGTCGATCTGACCGAGGCATTCCGTCAGTCGGCGACCAAGGAGGCCGTCGGCGGATCCGTCGCGCCCGGCGCCCCCGCCGAGCGCGCCTTGGCGGAGGACTGGCGCGAGCGCATTCCGGCTCAGCTCGATGCCTTGGTGGCGGCGTGGCGGGAGCCGGCGGCCTGGGACGGCAACACGGAGGCGGGCGGGGTGAACGAGCCCGCCCCGGTGATGGCCAGGATCGCGCTGGACGAGGTCGTCGTGCACGGCTGGGATCTCGCGAAGGCCACCGGTCAGCCGTTTTCGTGTGCCGCCGAAGATCTGGCGACCTTGCTGGACATGCTGCGCGGCACACCCGCCGAAGGGGTGCCGGGTCTGTTCGGGCCGGTGGTGCCGGTCGCGCCCGATGCCACCGCCTTGGAGCGAGTCCTCGCTTTCACCGGTCGCCGCGCCGACTGGACCGCGGGTGACCGGGGAGCGGTGCTCGGCTAGTCGGCGGCGGACACGAACGTGCCCGCCCGTACGGCATCGACGGCGGCGCGGGCGGCTCGGTCCGCCACGATGTCATCGATCGGATCGCCGCTGGCGAGCAGCCGGTAGTACAGCGGTGCCGACACCGCGGACAGCACCGCGCGTGCGTCGGTGCGCTCGGGCGCTTCGCCGCGCGCGATGGCGGCCGCCACGCAGACCGACCATTCGGTGAGACGCACGTCGTAGAAGCGGCGCAGGGCGGCTGCGGTGGACTCGTCGCAGGTGGCGGCCGCGATCACGGCGCGGAAGAGCCTGCCTTGGCGAGGATCGGACAGGGTTTTCGCGACCAGGCGGGCATTGGCGGTGAGGTCGCCGAGGAGCGAGCCGGTGTCGGCGTGCGGCAGCGACTGCTCGGCCATGTCGACCAACAGGTCCGCGATCAGGCCGGTGGGTGTGCGCCAGCGGCGGTAGACGGTGGTCTTGCCGACTTCGGCGCGTGTGGCGACTTCGGCGAGGTCCAAGTTGGCGAAGCCGCGTTCGGTCAGCAGGTCGCCCGCGGCTCGCAGTACGGCCGCGCGGACCCGGGCGGTCCGTCCGCCGGGCCGGACGGAGCCGGGGGTCGCGTCATCCATGACCGTAACGGTACTCCAGTTTCATTTACGCGCGAAGGGGTGTACCGTCCGAAGCGTTAATGGAACAACAGACCCTTTAGGAGGGTGGTCCAGTGAACGTTCGGACGGTTGAGACGCAAATGGAGTACCGGCGGCTCGGCGCGTCGGGTCTGCACGTCCCGGCATTGAGCTTCGGCGCGGGCACCTTCGGCGGTCGCGGCGAGCTGTTCGGAGCATGGGGCGATACCGATGCCCAACAGGCGCGACGGCTGGTCGACATCAGTTTGGACGCAGGCGTGACCATGTTCGACACCGCCGATGTCTATTCCGACGGTGCCTCCGAAGAAGTGCTCGGCGCCGCCGTGAAGGGCAGACGCGATCGGGTGCTGCTGTCCACCAAGGCGACGCTGCCGACCGGACCGGGTCCGCGGGACGCCGGTTCCGGCCGGGCCAGGTTGATCGGTGCGGTGGATGGATCGCTGCGCAGGCTGGGCACCGACTACATCGATCTGTTCCAGCTGCACGCCTTCGACGCGGGCACGCCGGTCGAGGAAGTCGTCGCCGCGCTGGACGATCTGGTGCGCGCGGGCAAGATCCGCTATGTCGGCGCGTCCAACTTCGCGGGGTGGCAGTTGATGAAATCCCTTGCCGCGGCGGATCGCAACGGGCTGACCAGGTACGTCGCGCACCAGGTCTACTACTCGCTGGTCGGGCGGGACTACGAATGGGAGCTCATGCCGCTCGGCCGCGACCAGGGCGTAGGCGCGGTGGTCTGGAGTCCGCTCGGCTGGGGCAGGCTCACCGGCAAGATCCGCCGCGGACAACCGCTTCCGGAAGGTAGCCGCCTGCACCGGACCGCCGAGGCAGGCCCTCCGGTGGACGACGCGAAGCTCTACGACGTGGTCGACGTCCTCGACGAGCTGGCCGTCGAAACCGGCAAGACGGTCCCGCAGATCGCGCTCAATTGGCTGCTGCGCCGCCCCACCGTCGCGACGGTCATCGTCGGCGCCCGCAACGAGGAGCAACTGCGCCAGAACCTCGGCGCGATCGGCTGGGAACTCGACGCCGACCAGATCGCCCGCCTGGACAAAGCCAGCGCCACCACCCCGCCCTACCCCTACTACCCGTACTACCGCCTCCCGGACTTCACCCGGCTCAACCCGCCCGCGGTGTGAGCAAGTATTCGACGGCGGGCGGTCAGCCCCCTCTGATCGGCGTCGCGGTGAAGCCGAACTTGCCGATCGTGATCACGGCCGGACCGTCGATGCGGTCCAGGTCGTATATCGCCTCGCCGAGGTGGGTGGACATCAGGACCATCCACCAGTCCCACGAAGTTGTGGCGCTGCCTCGTGAACCGTCCTGCGCGATACGCCGGTAGTACGCGAGCAGCGTGCCGGGCGAGAACCGCATGGCGATCGGCGGAGTCAGCGCCGCCTCGTTGCGTTCGACAATGTGTGGGACGCCATGCAATACCTGGATTTTCAAGCCTTCCCACGTCCCGGCTCGAACGATGGAGTCCGTCAGTTCGTCGTGTGTCGGATCTTCCATGGCGGCCTCGTCCCCCGGCGGTCGGTGACGGTCGCTTCGAACCCGTCGTGTTTCTTGACGGAGCGGAGTGCGACCGCGTTCCATGGTGTGATGCCGATCACTGAATCGGGCGCTGTGGGCCCGGCGATACGGTCGGTCAGTACACGTCGCGGACGTAGCGCTTCTCGGCGATGAGTTGCTTCTTGAAGGCCAGTGCGCCGTCCTCGTCGAGTTTGCCGTGGATGCGGGCGATTCGCAGGAGCGCGTCGTCGACGTCCTTGGCCATGCGGCTGGCGTCGCCGCAGACGTAGAAGTGGGCGCCGTCGCGCAGCCAGGACCACAGCTCGGCGCCGTGCTCGATCATGCGGTGCTGCACGTAGATCCGTTCGCGCTGGTCTCGGGAGAAGGCCAGGTCGAGCCGGGTCAGGAAGCCGGAACGGAACATGTCCTCCAGCTCGGTGCGGTAGTAGAAATTGTGCGCCGCGTGCTGATCGCCGAAGAACAGCCAGTTGCGTCCGGTGCAGCCGAGGGCCCTGCGCTCCTGAAGAAATCCGCGGAAGGGGGCGATGCCGGTGCCGGGGCCCACCATGATCATCGGCGCGGTCGGGTCGGCCGGAGGACGGAAATGCGGTGCGCGCTGCAGGAAGATCGGCACCGCCGTGTCGGTGAGGTCGGCGCGATCGGCGAGGAAGGTCGAGCAAACGCCGCCGCGCCGCGCCGCCGAGCCGGTGGCCGCCGGGTCGCCGTAGCGCACGATGCCGACGGTCAGCTCCACTTCATCCGGGCTGACCCGCGGACTCGACGAGATCGAATACTGGCGCGGCTGCAGTTTTTTCAGGGTGCCGAGCCACTCCACCAGATCGGCCCGCACAGGGAAATCGCGCAGCACGTCGACGGCCTGCCGATCCCACAGGTAGTTCGCCAGCTCGTTGCGATTGTCTCGGCGTAGCAGTTTGGCGAGTTTGCCGCTGGCGTTGCGCTCGGCGAGGAAGCCGAGCAGATCCTGACCGACCTTGGTGATGTCGAAGTGCGTGCGCAGCGCATCGGCCAGGGGAACTTCGCGCTCGTCGACTTCCACGACGCGGCGACCGTCCAGCCCGGTGGCGGATAGCCATTCGCTGACCAGAGCGGTGCTGTTCACCGGCCAGACGCCCAGCGAATCGCCCACTTCGTACGCGGCGTCCAAGCCGCGCAGATCGAACGCGAAGCGGCGCACCTCCTTCGGTGATCCCGCGGCGGAGAGCAACTCGTTGCGCACCAGTGCGGCACGCAGCGGCGCGGCCCGGGTGAACGGTGCGGTGCGGGTGCGACCGAGTGCCGGGGCCATGCTCGGCGACTCCACTGTGGCCACCCCGCCGCCACGGGGCGTGGGTCGGCTCGGCGCGGCCGCACCGGTCACCGGCGAATCGGCGGGGTCCTCGGCCGGGCCGTCGCCCAAGGCGGCGAGCACGTCATCGAGCCAGCGCTGTGCCGCGTCTTGGTAGTCGGGTTCACTGTCGACGCGCGGGAGCAATCGGGTCGCGCCCAGTTCGGCGAATTTCTGGTCGAGTTTGCGACCGTAACCGCAGAAGTCGTCATAGGAGGAGTCGCCGAGCGCGAACACGGCGTAACGCACACCGGTCAGCCGCACGACGCTGTCGGCCAGCCGATCCCAGAAATCGGCTCCGTTGTCCGGCGGCCCTCCGTCGCCGAACGTGCTGCTGACCACCAGCACGTCGCCCTGGAGCGCACCCGGATCGCAGGAGTCCAGGTCCGATAGGCGCGGTGTGAATTCGTGCTCGGCGAGATGTGCCGCGACGGCGGCGGCGAACTCTTCGGCGTTGCCGGTCTGCGAGGCCCACAGCACGGTGACCGTGCGGGCGGCGGCGCCCGTGTCCGTCGTGGGCGCCGCACTACGTGAATACATCCCGGCCAGCAGCCCGTCGACCCACAGCCTGGTGTGCGCGGACATCGGCGCCGTCTCCGGAAGCACCGGCTGACCGGTCACCGGAAGCGCTTGCAGCGCCGCCAGATAGCCGCTGAGGTAGATCCGCTCGGTCTCGCTGAGCGTGGGGGCGGTGCCGCTGTCGAGGCCGAGCACGGCGGCCAGCGGGTGCGCCGCCTGAGCCGCGGGCAGCGCGGCGGGAGCCTGCGGCCGCGGCACGGAAGCCACCCGGCGTAGCGCCACCGCGCAGGCCTTGAACTCCGGTTGCAGCGAGGCCGGATCGACCGCGTCGTTGGTGACCGCGTTGATGGTCAGGTATTCGCCTTGCTCGTCGTTCCAGTGGAACGGCACGAAGCAGTCGCCCTGCCGCACCCGGTCGCTGACCTGCACCGGCAGCACCGCACGGCCACGGCGGGAGGCGATCTCGAGCTGGTCGCCCGTGCGCAGACCGAGCCGCTCGGCGTCGGCCGGATGCACCTCGACGAACGGCGTGCCGTTCAGCTTGGTCAGTTTGTCGATCTTGCCGGTCTTGGTCATCGTGTGCCACTGATGTTGCAGGCGACCGGTGTTCAGCAGGAACGGGTAGTCGTCGTCGGGCATCTCCTCCGGCAGCAGGTGTGGCCGGGGCCAGAACACCGCGCGGCGGCTCGGCGTGGCGAAGGCCAGCCGGGGCCGATGGCCGTTCTCGTCGATGAACAGCGTCTGGCTGACGCCGTCGTTGACGTAACGGATCGGGTTGCGCCTGCGGTCCGGCTCCGGGCACGGCCACTGCATCGGCCCTTCGCGCAGCGCCGCATAGGTCACGCCGCGCAGGTCGTAGCCGGTGGCGGGATTCGCGAACCGCTTGATCTCGTCGAACACCTCGGCGCTGGAGGCGAAGTCGAAGCCGGGGAATCCCATGGCGGTGGCGACGTCGGCGATGATCCGCCAGTCCGGCCGCGCGTCGCCGATGGGCGGGACCGACTGCTGCAGCAGGGTGAGGTTGCGTTCGGAATTCACCATCACCGCGTCGGCTTCCGCCCACAGCGTGGCGGGGAGCAGCAGGTCGGCGTAGGCGTTGGTCGCGGTCTCGGTGTAGGCGTCCTGGGCGATCACCAGTTCGGCCGCCTCCAACCCCGCGATCACGGTCTTCCGGTTCGACACCGTGGCGACGGGGTTGGTGCAGATGATCCAGGCCGCTTTGATCGTTCCTTCGGCCAGTTCACGGAACATCTCCACCGTGCCGGGCCCGGCTTCGGTGCGCAGGGTGCCGGGCGCCAGTTCCCACGCGGTCTCCACGAACGTGCGGTCCTCGGCGGAGAGCAGGCTGCGCTGGCCGGGCAGGCCGGGGCCCATGTACCCCATCTCGCGCCCGCCCATCGCGTTCGGCTGCCCGGTGAGCGAGAACGGCCCGCTGCCGGGACGGCAGATCGCGCCGGTGGCCAGGTGCAGGTTGCACAGCGCGTTGGTGTTCCAGGTGCCGTGTGTGGACTGGTTGAGTCCCATCGTCCACAGCGACATCCACTCGCCCGCCGCGCCGATCCATTCGGCCGCGGTCCGGATGTCGGCCTCGGCCAGTCCGGTGATCTCCGCCACGCGCTCCGGCGGATAGTCGGCCAGGAACTCCGGCATCGCGTCCCAGCCCTCGGTGTGCTCGGCGATGAACTCCGCGTCGATGTGGCCGCCTGCGACCAGCAGGTGCAGCAACCCGTTGAGCAGCGCGAGATCCGTGCCGGGCGCGATCTGCAGGAACAGGTCGGCGCGCGCGGCGGTCTCGGTGCGGCGCGGGTCGACCACGATGAGCTTCGCGCCCGTCTTCAGGCGATCGGCCATCCGCAGAAAAAGGATGGGGTGGCAGTCGGCCATGTTCGCGCCGATGACGAAGAACAGGTCCGCGTGCTCGAAGTCGTCGTAGGAGCCGGGCGGCCCGTCCGCGCCGAGCGACTGCTTGTACCCGGTGCCCGCGCTGGCCATGCACAGCCGCGAGTTCGCCTCGATGTGCACCGTGCGCAGATAACCCTTGGCGAGTTTGGTCGCGAGGTACTGCGCCTCCAGCGACATCTGCCCGGAGACATACAGCGCGATCGCGTCCGGACCGTGTTCGTCGAGAATCGCGCGCAACCGAGTGGCCGCCTCGTGGACGGCCTCGTCGACGGGGAACGGCACCGGAACCTGGCCGCGCTCGAAGCGCCGGTAGGCGGTCTCCATCCGTCCGGGAGTGCGCATCAACTCCGCGTGGGTCGCCCCTTTGGTGCACAGCCTGCCGGCGTTCGCCGGATGCAGTTTGTCACCGCTGACCTTGGCGATCACCGGCTTGCCCGCGCCGTCGGCGGCGGTCGACACCGTTATCCCGCAGCCGACGCCGCAGTACGAGCACGCCGTTCGGGCGGTGCCGTCGCCGCGGCCGGTCACTGGATCGGTCATGTCTCCGATCATGCGGACCGCCGATTGCGCCGGATTTACCTCGCGTTATCGCCAGGTGACATTCCTCCTCACCGCTCCCGGATCGATCGGTGAGGTGTGATCCAGATCTCCGGCTCAGTCCAGCTTGTAGGCGCGGTGCAGGGCAACCACGCCCCCGGTGAGGTTGCGCCACTTCACCGACGACCACCCGTTCGCCGCGATCCGCATCGCCAGCCTGCGCTGATTGGGCCACTCCGTGATCGATTCGGCCAGGTAGACGTAGGCTTCGGGATTACTGCTGACCACGCGCGCCACCTTGGGCAGCGCTTTCATCAGGTACTCCAGGTACACCGTGCGGAACACCGGCAGCACCGGCGCGGAGAACTCGCACACCACCAGCCTGCCGCCGGGCTTGGTGACCCGCAGCATCTCGCGCAGGGCGAGGTCGGTGTCGGCCACGTTGCGCAGCCCGAAGGAGATGGTCACCGCGTCGAAGGAGTCGTCGGCGAACGGCAGCGCCATCGCGTCGGCCGCCACCATCGGCACGTCGCGGAACCGGCCCGCGCTGAGCATGCCCTTGGAGAAGTCGGCTGCGAGGCACCACGCGCCGGATTTCTGCAATTCCAGGGTGGATACACCGGTGCCCGCCGCGAGGTCGAGCAGCCGCTCGCCCGGCCGTGCCGCCAGCGCCTTGCGGGTCGCCCAGCGCCAATAGCGATCCTGTCCGGCGGAGATCACCGTGTTGGTCAGGTCGTAGCGCCGGGCGACGCCATCGAACATCGCCGCGACTTCGCGCGGCTGCTTGTCCAACGAGGCCCGGTTCGATTGCGTTTTCGGCACGGGAAGACCCTAACTCGCGGTCTGTTACGAACCGAGCGCGGCGCGTGGATACCTCCGTCACGCTTCGGCCGGGTTCATGCCGTATGCGGCAACCGAATCCGCGCGCCGGTCACTTCCGTGTAGTGGCCCATCAACTCGGTGCAGATGGCGGGCCAAGTCCGCGACAGCACCGACTTCCGCGCCGCCCCGGCGAACCGGGTCCGCAGCTCCGGATCGTGCAGCGCCCCGACAGCGCTGGGCAGCAACTCGCCGAACCGGTCCACCGGAAGCAGATAGCCGTTGCGGCAGTGGGCGATCAGGTCGCGGGGACCGCCCGCGTCGGGACCGATCACCGGGACACCGGAGGCCAGCGCCTCCTGCACGCCCTGGCAGAACGTCTCGTGTTCGCCCGCGTGCACCATGACGTCCAGACTGGCGTACGCCCGCGCCAGCTCGCCGCCGCCGAGTTCGCCGGTGAACACCGCGGTCGGCATCAGCCGGGCCAGCCGCTGACGCTCCGGCCCGTCGCCGACGATCACCAGCTGGATGTCCGGGTCGGCGGCCAGCACCGCGAGTCGCTCGACGTGCTTCTCCGGTGCGAGTCGCCCCACGAAGCCCACCAGCAGGCGGTCCCGGCCCGCGAGCCAGGCGTCCCGTAGTTCGGCGGAGCGGGCGCTCGGCGTGAACCGCGCGATGTCGACGCCGCGCCCCCACCGGTGCACGCGCGGGATGCCGTGCCTGGCCAGGTCCTCGGCGGCGGCCCGGGACGGGGCGAGCGTGCGGGTGGCGCCCTCGTGGATGCGCCGGGTCCAGCCCCAGGCGGCACGGCTCGCCAGCCCGAGCCCGTAACTCTTGGCGAAGCCGGCCACGTCGGTCTGATACACCGCGACAGTGGGCAGATCCAGCCGCAATGCCGCGCCGAGGCCGCCGGCGCCGAGCAGGAACGGAGAGGCCAGGTGAACCACCTCGGCGTCGAAGTCCTCGATGGCCGAGACGATGCCCGGCTGGGGCAGCCCGACCGGCAGCGAACTGACCTTCGGGACCATGACCGCGGGTACCCGGTGGACCGGGAAACGCTCGTAGTGGCGCGGTGCGGCGGGCTGTCCGCGGGGGGTGTCCGGCGCGATGATCAGCGCTTCGTGCCCGTTCCGGTCCAGGTGGTCGAGCACCCGCAGCACCGAGTTGACGACACCGTTCATGTTCGGCAGGAACGACTCCGCGACGATCGCTACACGCACGCTCCCAGCGTGACCGCTACACCGCGCCACGCCGCCACGCCGAAGTGAAGCGCACGGAAAGATCCGGCGAACTATCGGAACCCCGACCGCTTTCCCGGTGACGCGGATCTCAGGCCTGCGGAGCGGGCCTGACCACCGGCGCGGGACCGCGCCTACCCGCGCGGAAAAGCAACCACAGCGCGGGCAGCGCGAGCAGCCACACCACGACGATCACCGACAACGCGGGCGGAACGGCGACGCGCACGTCACGGCCCTCCACCCGCACCAGGTCCGGGTCGCTGCGGCGGTACTCCACACGAATCCGCTCGCCCGCGGTCAAGTTGGTCGGATAGAGCACGCCGACCTTCGGATTGTGTGTCTCGCCGTCCGGTGTGACGTACATGACCGCCGAGCGCAGCCGTCCCGCCGAGAGCACCTCGGCCGTGGTGCTGCCCTTGTCCGAGCTGATCAGATAATCGTTGCGCCACGCGGCCAGCACCAGCAGCCCGACGAGCACGCTCACCGCCGTCGCGGCGATCAACACGCCGATCCTGGCCCGTCGCAGGCGGATCGGCCGCCTGGTGAACTGGCTGGTTTCCGACACCGCCACAGGCTACCGATCGGCTCGGCTACGGTGGCGGCCATGTCCCGAAAATTCAGCTTCACCGTGCCGTACACAGTCCCGGTCGAAGATCTCCACCGGGCACTCATCACCGACGACGTCTGGCGGTCCCGCTTCGCCGAGGCGGAGACGGCGACAGTCGACCTGTCGCATCCCGACGGCGCGGGCACCATTCGCATCCATATGACCGAGAAGGCTCCCGAGGACAAGGTGCCAGCGCTGGTCCGCAAGGTGCTCAGGAGCGAACTCACCTTCTCCCGCACCGACAACTGGCAGCCGCTGGTCGGCGAGGTCGCCAAAGGCACCTTCGAGGTCTCCACCGGCGGCATCAACACCGCGATGTCGGGGTCCTACGAGATCCGTTCCACCGCGGAAGGTTCCGAGATCGAGGTCGTCGGCACCGTGCGGGTGAAGGTTCTCGTGGTCGGCGGCGCGATCGAGCCACTCGCCGAGCAGTTGCTCCACCGAGTGCTGAAGGGCGAGCGCAAAAGCATCGAGGACTGGCTGTCCGCCGAGTCGACCGCGTGAGCGCCCGCGTTGCCCCAGCGCGCCGGGGCAACGCCGTCGCGGCCTAGGCGAAGTCCTGCGGCGAGAACTCCTTCGGCTCCACCAGGACCAGCCAGTTTCCCGAATTGTCCCGGATGATCGCCTCGGTCCCGTAGGGCCGTTCGGCGGGCGGCTGCACGAACTCCACCCCTTTGGCGGTGAGTTCCTCGAAGGTCTTCTGGCAGTTCTCGGTCCGCAGGCCGAGCGAGCCGTGCGTGCCGTTGGCCAGCGCCCGCCGGACGGCGTCGGCGTAGTTCTCGTCCAGCGGCGGGCCGGGAAGCATCAGCGTGATCTCCAGCTCGGGGTGCGCGGGATGCGCGACGGTGACCCAGCGGAAACCGTTGTCGCCCATCGTGACATCGCTGGTCTCGACGAAGCCGAGCTTGTCGACGTACCACTCTTTCGCGGCGGTTTGGTCCGTCACGTACACCGTCACCAGGGAAACGTTCGTAATCGTCGTCATGCGGTCCACGCTATGGCGGGCGCGGGGCCACCGGCTTCTCCGAAATTGCGCCGTTCGGTCAGCATGGCGGCTCGCGGTCGGAGAGCCCGTGCATGAAAACGAAACAGCCGGGGATACGCGGAGCGCCGTCGGCGAACTTCGCCTGGTATTCCGACGGCGTGACCCCGACCAACTGCCGGAACTTGCTGCTGAACGAGCCGAGGCTGCTGTAGCCGACCAGCATGCACACCTCGGTGACCGTCAGATTGGTCGAGCGCAGCAGGTCCTGGGCGCGTTCGATGCGCCGCTCGGCCAGGTACACGGCGGGGGTGCGGCCGTAGACCGCGGCGAACGCGCGCAGGAAGTGGTATTTCGACACCCCGGCGGCCGCCGCCAGTTCCTCCAGATGCAGCGGGTCGGCGTAATGGCGGTCCGCGAGGTCCCTGGCCCGGCGCAGATGCGGGAGCAGATACAGCGCGGGCAAGCCGCGCGCTCGTTGTCCGCCCATCGCGCCGCCCTCGTCCCTAAGCGAACGGCGGACGCTCGTCGAAGCGCAGCGATGCCCGGCCCGCCATCCGCCACGCCCGCGCGGTCAGGTCGACGTCCTCGTCGGTCACCAGATTGCCCATCACCCGGACCGCGGTGCGCTGCAAGTACTTCGACCGCATCACCGGAGGACCGCCCAGCGGCACCATGCGCGGGTGCGTGGCCAGGCCCGCGATCCGCCGGGCGACCGAGAACGTGCGTCCGTAGCGGGCGCGCAGGGTCTGCGGCCAGATCGCGGTGAAGTCGGGCTCGTCCAGCAGGCCGGCCAGCATGTGGCCGCCCTCCAAGCCGTAATCGATGCCTTCGCCGTTCAGCGGGTTCACACACCCCGCCGCGTCGCCGATCAGCACCCAGTTGCGCCCCGCGACGTTCGAGACCGCCCCGCCCATCGGCAGCAGGGCCGAGGCGACCGCGCGCAGCGAGCCCTCGAATTGCCATTCCTCGGTGCGCAGCGCGGTGTAGTGCGCCAAGAGCGGCTTCAACGCGATGTGCGAGGGGCGACGTTCCGTGGCCAGCGACCCCACACCGATGTTCACCTCGCCATTGCCGAGCGGGAACACCCAGCCGTAGCCGGGAACCAGTTCGCCGGAGGCGTCGCGCAACTCCAGATGCGAGGTGATCCACTGGTCGTCGCTGCGGCCGGACTTGATGTAGGCCCGCGCGGCGGTGCCGTAGGCGTACTGCCGATGCCAGACGCGGCCGAGCAGCCGCCCGATCGGCGAACGCACCCCGTCGGCGACCACCAGCGTCCGGCAGGCGATGGTGCGCGTGCCGCCCGCCGTACGCACCGTCACACCCGTGACCCGGTCACCCTCCCGGGTGACATCCATTACCTTCGTCCCGTCCACCATGCGCGCGCCCGACTTCACCGCCGTCTCGCGCAACTTGTCGTCGAGTTCGGTTCGGGGAACCGCGCTTCCGTACGTGGGGAAGGAACCGCCCGGCCAGTTCAGCAGCGCTTCGCGGCCGAAGCCGGACATCCGGAGGCCGTGGTTGACGACGTGCGCGCGCACCCACTCGCCAAGCCCCAGCTGCTCCAATTCGGCGGTCGCACGCGGGGTGAGCCCGTCACCGCAGGTCTTGTCCCTGGGAAAAACGGCGGAATCGACGAGCACTACGTCGCGTCCGGCCCGCGCCGCCCAGGCCGCCGACGCCGATCCGGCCGGGCCCGCGCCGACGACCAGCACCTCGGCCCGGCTGGGCAACGCGTCCTCGTCGGGCGCGGGACTCGCTTCCGGTGAACCCATGCGGTCCATACTCGCAGGGCCGTCTCGCCGATGTCGACGGCGGTCGCGCTCGCGTCGTGGACGGTCACCATCGAGGCGGTGCGGCAGTGGACGATCCGCCACAGAGTGACGGTGTTCATGGGCCATCCGGCGGGGACACGCTAGGTTCTCTACCGTGGGGTCGGACGCATCGCTGGGAGAAGGAATGAGCACATCGGCCATGAGCGAGCGCAGCGAGCGAATCATGGACACGGCGCACGGCGGGCACAGCGAAGCCGGGAGCGACGCGGGCACGGTCGTGGCCGGGGTCGATCTCGGTGACGTCGGGCTGGCCGACACCGTGCGCAACGGCTTGGCGGACGTGGAGAGACTCCTCGTCGACGAGCTGTCCGACGGCGCGGAATTCCTCCAGGAGGCGGCGCTGCACCTGGCCAAGGCCGGCGGCAAGCGATTCCGTCCGCTCTTCACCATCCTCACCGGACAGCTCGGCCCGCGCCCCGCCGATCCCGCTCTGGTCACCGCGGGCACCGTCGTCGAACTCGTGCACCTGGCGACGCTGTACCACGACGACGTGATGGACGAGGCCCCGATGCGCCGCGGCGCGCCGAGCGTCAACTCGCGGTGGGGGAACAACATCGCGATCCTCGCGGGCGACTACTTGTTCGCGCACGCGTCCCGGCTCACCTCCACCCTCGGTCCCGACGCGGTGCGCATCATCGCCGAGACCTTCGCCGAACTCGTCACCGGTCAGATGCGCGAGACCATGGGCGCCCGCGAATCCCAGGACCCCGTCGAGCACTATCTGCGCGTGGTGTGGGAGAAGACCGGTTCGCTCATCGCCGCCGCAGGCCGCTTCGGCGGCACCTTCTCGGGTGCGGATGCCGAGCACGTCGAGCGACTGGCCCGCCTCGGCGACGCGGTCGGCACCGCCTTCCAGATCTCCGACGACATCATCGACATCTCCTCCGCCTCCGAGCAGTCCGGCAAGACCCCTGGCACCGACCTGCGTGAAGGTGTGCACACGCTGCCGGTGCTGTACGCGCTGCGCGAGGAGGGCGTCGACGGCGACCGGCTGCGCAAGCTGCTCGCGCGTCCGCTGGAGACCGACGACGAGGTGAAAGAGGCGCTCGACCTGCTCGCCGACTCCCGCGGCATGGCGCTGGCCAAGGAGAAGCTCCAGGGCTACGCCGACCTCGCCTACGCCGAGCTGTCCGCCCTGCCCGGCGGCCCCGCGAACGACGCGCTGGAGCGGCTGGTCCGCTACACCATCGAACGCGTGGGTTGAGTGGTCCGCCGCTCATGAGCCGGGGCGCATGTCGGCGAGGATTGATTTCCGCCGGCTGATTTCGGCTGGGCGCGGATTCATCGGAACTTTGCCTGGAGCTTCTATCGTTTATCTGCTGTAAGGCGACTCGGTGAACGGGGGAGCGGCAAGGGAGACGTATGCACGGGCACGGGTTTGCGAACGGGCTGAAGACCTTCGGGCTGATGGTGGGCCTGTCGGCCCTGATCGTGTTCATCGGCGCGCTGTTCCGCAACCCGACGATCCTCGTCGTCGCGATCCTGCTCGCGGTGGGCATGAACGCCTACGCGTACTTCAACAGCGACAAGATCGCGTTGCGGGCCATGCACGCGCAGCCGGTCAGCGAGCTGGAGGCGCCGGTCATGTACCGGATCGTGCGCGAGCTGGCCACCATCGCGCGCCAGCCGATGCCGCGGCTGTACATCAGCCCCACGAACGCGCCCAACGCCTTCGCCACCGGACGCAATCCGCGCCATGCCGCGGTGTGCTGCACCAGCGGCATCCTGCAACTTCTCGACGAGCGGGAATTGCGGGCCGTGCTCGGCCACGAACTGTCGCACGTCTACAACCGCGACATCCTCATCTCCTCGATCGCGGGTGCGCTCGCCGCCGTCATCTCCGGCCTGGCCAACCTGGCCGTCTACGCGTCCATGTTCGGCGGCAACCGCAACGGCGAGGGGCCGAACGTGCTGGCCGTGCTGCTGGTGTCGTTGCTCGGCCCGATCGCGGCCACGCTGATCAAGCTGGCCGTCTCCCGCTCGCGCGAATTCCAGGCCGACCAATCCGGCGCCGAACTGACCGGCGACCCGCTGGCCCTCGCCTCCGCACTGCGGAAGATCGAACGCGGCGTCCACACCGCCCCACTACCGCCCGAACCGAGGCTGGCGTCGCAGTCGCATCTGATGATCGCCAACCCGTTCCGTCCGGGTGAGCGGGTCGCCCGCTGGTTCACCACGCACCCGCCGATGAACGAGCGCATCGCCCGGCTGGAGGAGATGGCGGGCGGTCCCCGCCGGTACTGAGCCCGGCGGCCTCAGTCGTCCGAGGCCAGTTGGTCTTCGTAAGCGCGGAACGTATCGACGAACAACTTCCGCTGGTCCGCCGTGAGCGGCTCGAGCACCGTACGCCAGGCGCGAGCGCTGCGTCCCAGCCATTTGTGCACGGATCGCTCGTGCGCCGATGCGATGGCGACGATGGTGCGTCTGCGGTCGTCCGGGTCGGTGCCGCGTTCGAGCACACCCTGCTTGCTGAGTTCGCCGACCATGAGACTCACCGTCGTCGGCGCCACCTCCAGCCGGGCGGCCAGATCCGTCACCGTGGTCGGGCCGTCGAACACCAGGTTGGCCAGCAACGACAGGTGCCGCGGCGCCAGCGAGAAGGATTCCAGCTCCGGGGGAACGCCCAACTTCTTGGCCCGTCCGACCACGCGCGGCATGAGCAGCAACAACGTGCGGATGCCCTCGTCCACGCCGAGTCCGGCCCGCTCCTCGGTCGACATGCAGTCCCCTCTAGCACCCTCGTGGACACGCTGAACGCGACCGACCCGGCCGCGCTGCGGACCCGGCGCTCAGCGGTAGTTGACGAACTGCAGCGCGATCCCGAAATCCTCGCCCTTCAGCAGGGCGATGACGGCCTGCAGATCGTCGCGCTTCTTGCTGCTCACGCGCAGCTCGTCGCCCTGGATCTGCGCCTTCACGCCCTTGGGGCCCTCGTCCCTGATCTTCTTGGAGATCTTCTTCGCGTGCTCGGAGTCGATGCCCTGCACCAGCGAACCGGTGATCTTGTAGACCTTGCCGGAGGAGACCGGCTCACCCGCGTCGAACGCCTTCAGCGAGATGTCGCGGCGGATCAGCTTCTCCTTGAACACCTCCAGCGCGGCCTTGACGCGCTCCTCCGCCTCCGCGGTGAGGACGATCTTGTCCTCGCCGGACCATTCGATCGACGCGCCGGTGCCGCGGAAGTCGTAGCGGGTGTTGAGCTCCTTCTCCGCCTGATGCAGGGCGTTGTCGACCTCCTGCCGGTCGACCTTGCTCACAACATCGAAAGACGAATCAGCCACGCTGCGCTCCTGTTCTGATGGTCCGACGGGTGAGTTGAACCGGACGCTTCCAGCCCCCGTCAGTTCTACCCGGAGACCCGAGGGTAGTCGCGTCGCACGGCCGATAGCCAGCCGGTTTGCATTCAGGGTGCGGGTTCGATGTATTCTGCTCAGCGCGCGAAACAATGCGCGAAAGGCAGGTTGCCCGAGCGGCCAATGGGAGCAGACTGTAAATCTGTCGGTGAAAGCCTACGTAGGTTCGAATCCTACACCTGCCACTCCGCTCACTAGGCGAGCCCTGTACGCAGAAAGCGCGTACAGGGCTCGCTTCGTAATGTCTTGTGGGGGTGCAACCCCCACGCCCCGCCCGGCGGGGCTTCGCCCCCCGGGACCCCCTTCCAGTGGTTGCATTGGTCACACGCGTTTCGTTTGATTCTGGGATTGCCGGATTGGCGTCGGTCACGGGTGTTCGGGTGCCCGTGTGTGCCGATCGGCCGATCTCATACGCCGTGCATTTCGAGGCCGCGCACTCCGAGGTCTGCGTGAACCCGACAGCCCTGCGGGGTCGGTTTGTGCGCTCAACGCGGTCGCGAGCGGCGCCGGCGTGGGTGCGAGCCCTGGCGACGCGTGGAATTCCGTGTCCCCGCGGGTGAAAAATACGTCTCTGACCACACGGTTTGGTGGTGGGAGCGGTGAGTGTGTAACCTCGTTCAAGACTTCACCGCGCTGAGGTCGAGTGTTTGGGGCTCGGTGCGGAAGTAGTCATGCCCCCTTAGCTCAGTCGGCAGAGCGTTTCCATGGTAAGGAAAAGGTCAACGGTTCGATTCCGTTAGGGGGCTCGCCGGATTGCCGGTGGTGACCGACTCGGCATCGCTCCCGATAGTGCGGGCTCGGCACCATGGCAATGCGACGCCGTGGCGGTGTAGCTCAGTCGGTAGAGCAAACGACTCATAATCGTTGTGTCGCCGGTTCAAGTCCGGCCATCGCTACCACAACCGATCAAGCCCATCAGGTACCGGAAAGAAGGCATATCGTGGCCGCGAAGTCCACCGATGTCCGGCCAAAGATCACCTTGGCCTGCGAGCAGTGCAAGCACCGCAACTACATCACCAAGAAGAACCGGCGCAACGATCCGGACCGCCTGGAGCTGAAGAAGTTCTGCCCGAACTGCGGCACGCACCGGGCGCACCGCGAATCCCGCTAGTCATCCACGCGTGAACTACCGCGTGGTGTAGCGCCGGGAGTCGCTCCCGGTATCTCGGGCCGTGGCACCGCGAGGGCCGGACAATTGTCCGGCCCTGACGCATTTCACGGTGTGGGTGCGGTGGTGAGCGCTCCACAGACTCCGGGTGACGGGGTCAGATAGGTACAGTCCTCCCGTGACAATCAACACCGGTACAGACGAAGCGGTCCAGACGAGCGAGGCGCTCGACCCCGCGGCGAACGCCGCGGCGATGGTCGGTCACCACTACCGCGTCGACGACTACTACGAGGTCGGCCGCGAGAAGGTGCGTGAATACGCCCGCGCCGTGCAGGACTACCACCCGGTGCACTGGGACGAGGACGCGGCGCAGGAGTACGGGTACGACAACCTGCTCGCGCCGGTTACCTTCATCTCCCTGGTCGGAATTCTCGCCCAGCGCAAACTGTTCGAAGAGGTCGTCACCGGCTACGACCTCAGCCAGATCATGCAGACCGACCAGATCCTCGAGTTCCATCGCCCGATCAAGGTCGGCGACCAGCTCACCTGCGATGTCCACCTGCACTCGTTCCGGCAGGCATTCGGCGGCGACATCATCGTGACCAAAAATATCGTCACCGCGCAGAACGACGAACTGGTGCTCACCACTTACACCACCCTCGTCGGCCGCAGCGGCGGCGATATCGACCCGAACCTCAACGCCGCCGTCCGAAACGTGCTCATGCACGGCATCGGCGAGGACGCGCCGGGGCATCGTCCGCGCTCGCTCGCGGTGACCCAGGCGCCCGCGCCGGTCGTGCCGCCCGTGGACGGTGTGCGCACCAAGCACGCCATCGGGTTCGAGGACGTCTCGGTGGGTGACGAGCTGCCGACCCGCGTCGTCCGGCTCACCCGCGGCGATCTGGTGAACTACGCGGGCGTCTCCGGTGACGCCAACCCGATCCACTGGAGCGACGAGGTCGTGAAGCTGGTCGGCCTGGAGAACGTGGTCGCGCACGGCATGCTGACCATGGGCCTCGGTGGCGGTTTCGTCACCTCGTGGCTGGGCGACCCGGGCGCGATCAAGGAGTACAACGTCCGCTTCACCAGCCCGGTCTACGTCGGGTCCGACGAGGCCGCCGAAGTCGAGTACACCGGTAAGGTGAAGTCGGTCGATCCGGAGACAAAGACCGCGGTCGTGGCCATCGTCGCGAAGGCGGCGGGGAAGAAGATCTTCGGCCGCGCGACCGCGACGGTGCAGCTGGCCTGACCAGGCACAGCGACCCGGATTGGCTAATGGCGCGGACGGTAACGTACACTCAGGTTTCTGGGGTCGCCAGCCGCTGCGCGCTGCTCTGAGGGGCTGGTTCCAGGCGATCCGCGAGGATTCGCCGACGGGGCCGGCAACTGCCGGAGCGGCGCGCGTGTTGTGTGACACCAGGGCACAACTGAATATCGAACAGTGGTTGGACAGTAAACATCGTCCGACCAAAGGGGCGTAGCTCAACTGGCAGAGCAGCGGTCTCCAAAACCGCAGGTTGCAGGTTCAAGTCCTGTCGCCCCTGCCCTGGATGCCAGCGACGAGAGAGGATCGACGTGAGCGAGCGTAGCGAACGAGCCATTGGCACAGCGCGCATCGCGCACGACGGCACCGAGCTCAGCGAGGAGAAGGCGTGAGCGACGAGCGGGACACTCGCCGCGGCGCACATGCCGCCCACGAAGGCGACGACACCGCCGCAGCGACACGGCCGAGCGGAAAGCGGTCCGCGCGGCGGGCCCGTGCCGGGTCTTCGGAGGTCGACACGGGCGCTATCGCCACGCTCGACCGTCCGTCGCGGAAGGCAACCAAGGCGACCGATCGGGCCGAACGCAAGAAGTCGGGTAATCCGTTCAAGCGTTTGCTCAAGTTCCTGCGTGAGGTCATCGCGGAACTGCGCAAGGTGATCTGGCCCAACCGGAAGCAGATGGTCACCTATACGAGCGTTGTTCTGGTGTTCGTGATTTTCATGGTCGCGTTCATCAGCGGGTTGGATCTGGCGTTCATCAAGGGTGTCAACTGGCTGTTCGGCTAGCTGAACGACGCCGACGCCGGTAGCCGATCCCGGGCGGAGACGGGTGGAGTGATTTCGCCGCGCGCCCGGCCCGGCACGCAGAGGATGTACGTGACGACACAGGAAGCGAGTGCCCCAGTGAGCACCCCGGAGAACGACACACACGACAAGTTCCCGGCCGACGACACGGTGGCCGAGTCCACCGACTCCGTCGAGGAGTTCGCGACCGACGAGCCCGCGGTCGAGGAATCGGAGCCCGCTGAGTCCGCCCCTGCCGCCGCCGTCGATGCCGAGCCCGCCGACCCGGTCGCCGAGATGAAGGCGGCGCTGCGGCGCGCTCCCGGCGAGTGGTACGTCATCCACTCCTACGCCGGTTACGAGAACAAGGTGAAGGCCAACCTCGAGACCCGCGTGCAGAACCTGGACCTGGAGGACTACATCTTCCAGGTGGAGGTGCCCACCGAAGAGGTCACCGAGATCAAGAACGGGCAGCGCAAGCACGTCAACCGCAAGGTGCTGCCCGGTTACATCCTGGTCCGCATGGAGCTGAACGACGAGTCGTGGGGCGCGGTGCGCAACACCCCCGGCGTCACGGGTTTCGTCGGCGCCACTTCGCGCCCGTCGCCGCTGTCCATCGATGACGTGGTGAAGTTCCTCGTTCCGGCCGCACAGCAGCAGAAGAAGCCCGCCGCGGCAGCCGCTGCGGCGACTCCCGAGACCGCGGGCGGCGAGATCGCGCCGAAGCCGGTCATCGAGGTCGACTTCGAGGTCGGCGAGTCGGTGACCGTCATGGACGGCCCGTTCGCGACGCTGCCCGCCAGCATCTCCGAGGTGAACGCCGAGCAGCAGAAGCTGAAGGTGCTCGTGTCGATCTTCGGCCGCGAGACCCCGGTCGAGCTGGCGTTCACCCAGGTCGCGAAGATCTAGACCAGCTCTGTCGGCGGCCGGGTGAATCCGGCCCCGGGCGAGGATCGCAACACCAGACTTGCAAAGAGCAAGGGACACCAACACCTAGGAAAGAAAGATGCCCCCCAAGAAGAAGAAGCTCGCCGGGATCATCAAGCTTCAGATCCAGGCCGGCCAGGCGAACCCGGCCCCTCCGGTCGGCCCCGCGCTCGGTCAGCACGGCGTCAACATCATGGAGTTCTGCAAGGCGTACAACGCCGCGACCGAGTCGCAGCGTGGCAACGTCATCCCGGTCGAGATCTCGGTGTACGAGGACCGGTCGTTCGACTTCAAGCTGAAGACCCCGCCCGCCGCCAAGCTGCTGCTCAAGGCCGCCGGCGTGCAGAAGGGCTCGGCGGAGCCGCACCGCAACAAGGTCGCCAAGGTGACCATGGACCAGGTGCGCGAGATCGCCAAGACCAAGCAGGAAGATCTGAACGCCAACGACATCGAGCAGGCGGCCAAGATCATCGCGGGTACCGCGCGTTCGATGGGCATCACCGTCGAGGGCTGAGCGGAACCGCTCCCCGGTGGGAGGGCCGGCCAGGCCCGATAACCACGTCTGAACTATCGATCGAACAGGACAGAGAATCATGGCAAAACGAAGCAAGGCGTACCTCGCCGCGGCCGAGAAGGTCGATCGCACCAAGCTCTACTCCCCGCTGGCCGCCGCGCGCCTGGCGAAGGAGACCGCCACCACCAAGACCGACGCGACCGTCGAGGTCGCCGTGCGTCTCGGTGTGGATCCCCGCAAGGCGGACCAGATGGTCCGCGGCACGGTCAACCTGCCGCACGGCACCGGTAAGACCGCCCGCGTCATCGTGTTCGCCGCGGGCGAGAAGGCCGCCGAGGCCGAGGCCGCGGGCGCCGATGCCGTCGGCGCCGAGGACCTGATCGAGCGGATCCAGGGCGGCTGGCTGGACTTCGACGCCGCGATCGCCACCCCGGACCAGATGGCCAAGGTCGGCCGGATCGCGCGTGTCCTCGGCCCGCGCGGCCTGATGCCGAACCCGAAGACGGGCACGGTCACCACCGATGTGACCAAGGCCGTCAACGACATCAAGGGCGGCAAGATCAACTTCCGTGTCGACAAGCAGGCCAACCTGCACTTCGTCATCGGCAAGGCGTCCTTCGACGACAGCAAGCTGGTGGAGAACTACGGCGCCGCGCTGGACGAGATCCTGCGGGCCAAGCCGTCGACCGCCAAGGGCCGCTACGTCAAGAAGGTGACGGTCTCGACGAACACCGGACCGGGCATCCCGGTGGACCCGAACCGCACCCGCAACCTCTTGGAAGAGGACGCGTAAGCAGCAGCGAGCCGCGGCAACGGCGGGAACGCATTGTGCGTTCCCGCCGTTGCGCGTTCGAGGACTAATCCGCCCGACGGCGTGGTTGGGGTGGATGTGACCGTCGTTCTGTTGATCTCCGGTAGTACTCGCGCCGCCTCCACCAATTCCGCCGCACTACGAACCGTCTCGGCGATCGCCCCGGACGGTGTCGAAACCGTCTGGTACGACGGGCTCGCGGATCTGCCCGCTTTCGCTCCGGACGACGACGGCACCGCTCATCCCGCGGTAGTCGCGCTCCGCGAACAACTTTCGCGCGCCGACGCCGTGCTGTTCTCCACGCCCGAATACGCGGGCACTTTGCCGGGCAGTTTGAAGAACCTGCTGGACTGGACGGTTGGCGCCGGTGATCTCTACGGCAAGCCGGTCGCTTGGATCACGGTCGCGCCGGAGGGTCGCGGTGACGGCGCGACCGCCACACTGCGCAGCGTGCTGGGTTACGTCGGAGCCGACATCGATCCGGATGCCTGCCGACGACTCCCTGTGCCGCGCGAGGGCGTCGGCCCGGACGGACTGGTCGCCGACCCTGAATTCCGGTCCGGCGCCACGGCCGTGTTGCGCGGTCTCGCGCGGCATGCCGCGACCGCGACTTCGTGAGAAACACCACTCGCCGACGCGGACCGCGGCATCGCATTCCAGGCGGCGCACGGGTGTGCACCGCGGAAAAGTGAGTCGCGGCACAACGATTCGACGGCCGAGTGGTTGCGAGCAGACGTCTGCCGGGGCCCGTTTTGGCAGATGGGAACCCATGCAGGTACATTGGAAGTCAGTTATCGACGAGTTCGATCGCTACCCAATCCGTTCTACCGAAGACCGTTGGTCGCCGATCCCGTATGGGTTCGGTCGAAGGTCCGGCGACATTGCCGGCGGCCCACGCAGGGAGAGCCGAGGCTGGGAATTGATCCGGATACGCACCGGATCGGTTTTCTGTTGCGCCCCGGAACGCTCTGCGTTCGGGGCGTTTGTTTTGTCGCCGGCCCCTGATCGGTAGTTCGCGTATACGAACCGACCAATCAGAGAGGAGGCGAAGTATGGCAAAACCCGAGAAGGTCACCGCGGTCGAGGAGATCGCGGAGCAGTTCAAGAGCTCGACGGCCACCGTCGTCACGGAATACCGTGGCCTGTCGGTCGGCAAGCTCACCGAGCTGCGGCGCGCGCTCGGCGCCGACGCCACGTACTCCGTCGCCAAGAACACCCTGGTCAAGCGTGCCGCCGCCGAGGCGGGCGTGGAAGGTCTCGACGAACTGTTCGTCGGGCCGACCGCGATCACCTTCATCACGGGTGAGCCGGTCAACGCGGCCAAGGCCCTGAAGACCTTCGCGAAGGACAACAAGGCGCTCATCATCAAGGGCGGCTACATGGACGGCGCTCCGCTGTCCGTGTCCGAGGTCGAGCGGATCGCCGACCTGGAAACCCGCGAGGTGCTGCTGGCCAAGCTGGCGGGCGCGCTCAAGGGCAACCTCACCAAGGCCGCCGGTCTGTTCAACGCTCCCGCCTCGCAGGTGGCCCGCCTGGCCGCCGCGCTGCAGGAGAAGAAGCAGGCCGAAGAAGGCGCACCGGCCGCCGAGTAAGACCCGTGCGGCACGACTCGCCCGCATATAGACATCAACTACCGAAAGGAACACAACAATGGCCAACGTTGACGAACTGCTCGAGACCTTCGGCAACATGACCCTGCTCGAGCTGTCGGACTTCGTGAAGAAGTTCGAGGAGAAGTTCGAGGTCACCGCGGCTGCTCCGGTCGCCGTCGCCGCCGTCGGCGGTGCCGCCGCTCCGGCCGAGGCCGCCGAGGAGCAGGACGAGTTCGACGTCGTCCTCGAGGGTGCGGGCGACAAGAAGATCCAGGTCATCAAGGTGGTCCGCGAGATCGTCTCCGGCCTGGGCCTGAAGGAAGCCAAGGACCTGGTCGAGAGCGCCCCGAAGCCGATCCTGGAGAAGGTCGCCAAGGATGCCGCCGAGGCCGCCAAGGCGAAGCTGGAAGAGGCCGGCGCCAAGGTCTCGGTCAAGTAATTCACGACCGAACACGCCGAACGGGCGGTCCCCTTTGGGGATCGCCCGTTCGCGTTTTTGGCAATCCCGCCGCTATCGCCGATACCGAAAGGATTGCGGAGTTACTACGCAGTCAGGTTGGGGTGTGCCCGATCTGTCCCATGAGTTACAGTGACCGAACCCACACGTGACGGACCGCGATGACCGAGCGCGCGGTTCGCCGGTGGGCAGCTCGCTGAGAATTTGTGGAGGTTGGCGTGGGCGTCGAGGTCAGGACCGAGAGTGTGACCAAGTCTTTCGGTTCCCAGCGCATTTGGCAGGACGTGTCGTTGACGTTGCCTTCGGGTGAGGTCAGTGCGTTGCTGGGGCCGTCGGGTACCGGTAAGTCGGTGTTCTTGAAGTCGCTGATCGGTCTGCTGCGCCCGGAACGTGGTTCGATCTTCATTGATGGCACGGATATCACGACGTGTTCGAACAAGGAGCTGTACGAGATCCGGAAGTTGTTCGGCGTGTTGTTCCAGGACGGTGCGTTGTTCGGGTC